>JBDQPG010000006.1:0-55885 GCA_040260695.1 Synechococcus sp. SFB_27S_18OctNov_coas_78
GCAGTTAATGCTTGAACGTATGGTTGTATGGTGCTCAACGATGATTTTAAAATTGAATTAACAGCAGATTCGCCTTCCGTATTGACGGTTTTTTGTAATGATGATGCACTATTATTGATATCATTTGAAAGTGTTTGGGAAGGAGCGGTCGGTGCATCGGCACCTACAGCTGTATACAGCGGAACGACAGAAGCATTCCAGAAATCTGTAAGGTAATCTAGGAGGTAATCATCAATGAAGTCAGCCATTGCGGTGACCCCAGTTGAGATCTCCAGATTGTCGATTGAAACTTGGTTGGTTTGCGGAAATAAGCTGTACCCAACACCATCAACTGTATTTAGAATTTCAGAAACATCATTATAGGAAGGAATAACAACGACAGCATCAAATTCGATCGGTACATCTGGTACGTCAGACATATCCATGGTTCCAGTGGAAATATTGCCAAAGTTGGTATCAACTCCAGCAATAGTAACAGTTAGATCATCAAATGCAGCTCTTCCACTTATTTGTAGAGCTGTGCCTGCGAATTTTTGATCGAGATTGTAGGTGACCGTTTCATGGGCTAAACCTGAGCTATCAGGAGTGTCCATCGCTCCACTTTTGAATGTGATCGATGAAAATAATGGTTCGAGTGCCTGAGAGATCCCAACAACTTGTGCTGATATGTCCAGTTCAGTTGAATAACCACCGGTTAATGCTGGAACGGCAGGAGTAATAACCGCTGGCGTCGTAAAGCCAGGAGTGGTTGTGATTGCTGGTGTGCCTGGTATCTCTGTTGTGCATTTACTCCATGGTGTGCAAGCATTGACTGTGCAGCAACCAGGGACTGCCGGTACAACAACAGCTGGAGTGTAAAAAGATGGAGTGACTGTGACCGCAGGTACCCCGGGAACTATGGTGCCTGAATCGGAATAAGTTACTTCGTAATCATATTCAAGATTGTTTGGCGTACCTTGCAACGTTCCGCCACCGATTGTGGTATCAATGTTCCAAGCTTGATTGACAATAGCTTGGATTTGCCCCATCATTTCTGAAGCAATCTGTGTCGATGTTTCGAGGGCTGAATCCTTAAGGATTGGAGACGCCATTTTGGTTAAATTACTTATACGTATTGTGTATAGCATGGGAATTAGTGTTTTTTTTGACTTGTAACAAAGTGTCTTGTTTTGGGCTTTCTTCGCTTTTGCGTTCTTTTTTAATCCTATTTTTATCTATCTCTGCATAAAATACGCACGATTTAGCTAGCGCAATTTTAATGCTTGGTTTTTTATAAGTATTAGTTGCTGAAATTTAAATGTTAGTTGTGCGTAGGTTTGTTTCTCTGTATGAGAGCTGATTGTGTGTTTGGTATTGACATGGTTTGCATTTGGTGGTGAGCGATTTATTATTCAAGAGATGACTTTGCTCTGTGTTCATGGCTCTCGTGGATCGATTGAGCTTTGAGAGGTGTGAGCTTATTGGCGTTGCCAGTTCCCTTACGGCCTATCGAGCTGGCGACATTGATCAAGCGCTTGTTTCTATCAAAGAAATACTCTCAGAATCGCCAAACGATCCATATGCACTTGTGCTTGCCGCTGACTGCTTTAATCATTATGGCAAGTTTTTGGAGGCGCTTGGCCTTGTCAAAGCAGCATCCTCTGCATCAAGGTTTTCCTTTGCATTTGTGCTGGTTGAAGTGGATCAGCTTAATATTCTTGAACGTTATTCTGAAGGTTTGTTTTGTCTCGAGCGAGTTGAATTATCTTTGAAGAATCATCCGGATTGGATCTGGCAGTATATTGTGCAGCTTGATTTGTTGAATCGGTGTACTGAGGCCTCTCAAAAATTATCTAATCATATTAATCAGCTGAAAAAACAACAATCTTTTTATCAGACTTCCTCTCGTATTTTCGGCGCTGTCGGTCACCACGACCAAGCTCTGATCTTGCTGAATGAATGGAACGATTGTTTTCCATCGCGCGAGTCGGCGAAATCTTTGGCCGACTGTTTGTTTGTTCTTGGACGACATGATGAATATGTGAAGGCGATCAGGGCTGCATCTCGTGCATATCCTGATGATTGTAACCTTAAGGCTTTAAGTTTGCAGGCCCAATGTGATCAGAATCCTCAAAATATTCCAGATGTTATTGAGCTGATTCGTTGTGAAGATGATTGCCGCAATCGTTCTAGTGTTTTTGCTTTTCTTGCCGGTCAACTTCTCTTGGCTCAGGCTCGCTTTGAGGAGGGGTGGCCCCTATACGAGAATCGTTTGCGGATGGATTCAAATGGTCTTTATGCAGCGATCTTGCCTGAATTAGACGATACGCAATCAGTCGAAGGCAAAAATGTCTTGCTTGTTGCTGAGCAGGGCGTGGGAGATGTTTTGCTTTTTGCACGTTTTATCCCTCTTTTACAACGTGAGGCTGATAGTGTTGTCTTTATTGTTGACCAAAGGCTTAAGCCATTGATGCAGCGTTGCCTTGACGGTGTAACTGTGGTTGATAATCTAAGTTTGGCGCAAGCTTTAGCCGGTGATAATGTTATCGTTTTAGCAATCGCAAGCTTAGGTGTACGCTATCTTCGTGCAAGTTCAAATATTTGTGCTTTTAAGTCTTCCAGCTCCATTGTTCCACACCCTGTGTTGTCTAGGAATTGGAAAACCCGATTGACGGACAATCGTATCCATGTTGGCTTGTCTTTGACGGCTGGTACTCGTCAAACATCTTATAAATCCCAAAAGCGTTCTGTTCCTATGCGGGTTGTCGAAGATGCGTTGTGTTCTGTTGATGTTGATGTTCACGATCTTCAGCATTTTGGATCGATAACCAGCAGTGCTGGAGCTTTTAAATGTGTTGATCATTTCGGTATCACCAAGGATTTGGATCAGTTAATCGCTTTGATTGGTTGCCTTGATATTTTGGTTACATCTGATCAAACGAATGCCTTTATCGCTGGATCTCTTGGCATCCCAACACTTGTTATTGCGCCTCCAAATCCACATTTCGCTCTAATGGCTGAAGGTGAGGTCACTCCTTGGTTTAGCAGTATTACGTTGCTTCGAAGTTGTTCTTGGATGGGGTGGGACGAATTGATCGATCCCTTTGCGCAGCGTTTTCAAGCACTAGTTAGTCAAGTTGTTCGGGAATAAAGGCCAATTCGTCGCTTACTCCATGCTCTCCTTTGATCCAGGTGTTGACTGATAATGTATATCTCGAAAAGGGCTCGAGATTTGGACCTACGCCATGTTTCAGGCTAGAGGGAAAGATGACCAGGGTTTTTGCTCTGGCTTTAAACGTTGTGGTGTTTGATTTGAATTGTGATTTCTTGTCAGGGGCAATGATGGTTGGAAGCGAGTAAATAGATGGGACGATGAATTCTGTCTCTGCAGGCTCTGTTATGTACATGATTCCCGACAATATGGAAAGTTGATGAATATGTCTGTGATGCTCTTCTCCCGTGTCTGACCGGTTAAGCCAGCTTTGCGTAATGGCTAGTTCTGGAATTGTTTCCTTTCTCCAGCCGATTTTTCTTTTTGCGTCATTGATGCATGACTGGACCCATCGATGAAGTTCGATCAGATGTGTTTCACGATGCAGTGTTTTGGCTTCTGGGATGTATGACCGTCCTGCATTGGGTTGGTTGCCGCGACGTTTTATTTCTGACCAGTCGATTCCTTTGACGTATGTCTTGAGGCTTTCGAACTCTTGATCAGGACATTGGTAGAGGAATAGGTTGTCTCCATTCAGTGAAGGTTGGTGTTCTGTATTGTTGTCCAATGCTGTTTGATGCAACCATCTTTTGATCTTATTCTTATTTTAACTGCCTTAGTTCGTTTGTAGGTTTAAGAACTCAATTTTCTAAATGATCTGGGAGTATGGGTGAAAGCAGGACAAAGGTCTCGTCCTGTTCACGCCTTCGAGAGGTGTGGGTGGGTATTGATTTGGGTCCATCGTTCCTGGGCCTTGCCCTCGGTCGGGGTTTGCCGAGCTAGCACCTCTCGATGTCGCTAGCTCGCTCAGATTGCACCTTTTCACCCTTGCCTGTGTCAGTGCACAGGTCATCGGAGGTGTGTTTCTTTGGCATTCCTCTCACAATTCCCGCACTGGGCGCCACCCAGCAAGTCTGACCTCGGGGACCCGGATTTTTCTCAATCAAATCGAGCCCGGTTCTGGAGGTCAACACTCCTGCCGGAAAGATTTACAACCTGGTGATTTTTGGGGCGATTTTGCTCAGCGTGGTGGTGTTGTTGTTGGAGCCCAATCCCCTCGATCTGGTTCAAGACAGTTGTTTGGCGGTGTTTGCTGCGGATTTTGTGTTGCGCCTGGCGGTGGTGCCCAGTCCGCGTAAGACCCTGTTCAGTTTCACCGGTCTGATCTGTCTCAGCGCGGTGTTGTTTTTCTTTGTGCTGCAGACCGCTTTGGGTCGGTTGTTGGCCTCGGTTGTGATGATCCTTGGCTTTGGCATCATTGCGATACCAACAGGGATCACACCGTCTCAGGGGTGCAGCACGGCATCACCGAGGAATTCCAACCGTTCAAAGTTGTTGTGGTGCGTGCTCCGCGGATACGTGCGTGAGGGCCTGATCCACTTGGATCATGGAAGTGAGTTCGGTGACTCGGGTCTCGTCCACAGAGGAGGCATTTGGCAAGGCGTTCCGTCATCAGCAGGCAAGCCTTTGCATGCGAATAGATTTCATGGGCGGGCTCAATTGCTGATAGCAATGCCCCCACCTAACTGTCGCGCCTCGATGAGGACACCAACGATGACCTTCAAAGACCTCGTTTCAAGCATTTCTACCGACAACGACATCCCTGCAGGGACCGTCCGCAAGGTCGTTAAAGCAGTTGTCGAAAGCATCAAAGATGCAGTGGAGTCCGGCGAAGACCTGAAACTTCCTGGTCTCAAGATCAAAACTGAAGTCACTCCAGCTCGTGAAGCCACCGAGAAGCGCAAGGCACGTCCGGAGCTGAAGCGCGCGGTGGTGAAGCTGCGTCAGTCAAACAAAAGTGACGCCGATTGAGCCGTTGTCAGTGCCCCTTGAGTTCTGGCTCAAGGGGCCGACAAGAGGTGAAAGCAGGACATAAGCCGGGTTCTGTTCACGCCTCCGCAGAGGGTGGGTGGTTATCTATCTGGGACCGCCGTTGCCGACGGCCTCGAGCGGCGCATAGAAGCGGAACGGGGCCAATGGCCAGCCATCGTTCCTTGGCCTTGCTCCCGGCCGGGGTTTACCGAGCCAGCACCTCTCGATGCTGCTGGTGCGCTCTTACCGCACCTTTGCACCCTTGCCTGTGCCGGCGAGCCGGCCATCGGCGGTGTGTTTCTGTGGCACTCTCCTCACGGTCACCCGCACTGGGCGTTACCCAGCAAGCCTGGCCATCGGGGAGCCCGGACTTTCCTCAATCGAATCGAGAACGGTTCGATTGCAACCACCTCGCCTGCTTTCAGCTTTCATCATGCCTCGTTGGCATAATTAGGGCATCTGGGGCTGTAGCTCAGCCGGATAGAGCGACGGTTTCCTAAACCGTAGGTCGTGGGTTCGAGTCCCGCCAGCCCCGTCACGAGCTTTTCTGCCGGTAGCCAACGCTACATCTGGTGGGGTGGCTAGATCGTTCACCACCGCTAGTGTTAGGCCACTCAGGCGGGTGCCATGACCCAGCTTCACGACCTACGTTTGCGTCTTCTTGTCCAGCAAGAAAGCGAACAGATCGCTGATTCCCAGCCTGCAGATCTGGATTTGTCGGTGGTTCAGGCTCGTTGCCTGTGTTGGCTGGCGTTGCTGGCTGAAGCGCACGAGGATCAGGCCAGTGATGCTGAGGTCCGCGGTGATACGGAGCAAGCCATGGGCTGGTTTGCAGATTCCATGCGTCTGCGTGACGTGATCGGTGTGGTGTCATCGATAGAGATCCCACTCCCTGGCGTGATCGAAGCGGATCCATCGGATGCAGGCGACAACCTCGGCGCTGAAGCTGCCTAGTGGATGTCATAGTGGAGAACGACTAAGAGGGACTGCGGTGCCGGATGAGCCCTGCCAATGCCCGGACTGCCAAAGGTTCTATCGAGAGCACGACCGGCTAATTCGTGAATCTCCCACCCTGCGTCAGCAACAAGAGCTGAATTGGGCGGCTCTGCAGTCGTTTCGCACCCTGTCTGGTCGGGTGCTTGAGGAGCTACAGAAGCAACAGACTCCAAGGCAGCCAGCCGAGTCGGCTGCTGCCACGCCTCTGACACCGTCGACAGCTCCAGAAGAAGCCACCGATACGATCCAGCAGGCCATTGCTGATCTCGAGAACATCAACGCCCATTTGTTCTCGATTGAAGCCTTGATGGAACGTGTGTTCGACGTCCGGGTTCCTGAAGACATCGAGCAAAAATTCCGAGAATTGGCCGGGGAGTTGGCGCCAGATCCTTTGAACGTGGATCGTTTACGCCTGAATCGTTTGCTTCATCAAACTCCCGACCTACCAGATCGTGGTTAATCCATCTTCAGTCTGAACCGTTCACGCACTTCTTTTTGCTATCCAAAAAAAGGCCCTGGAGTGCATCCAGGGCCTTTTTTGATGCCTCTTGTTTGAGAGCTCAACGTGCGTCGCAGGTGATTTCTAAATCAAGTGGATCGACGTTCCAGATGTTCTGGCAGTACTCCCGAATCGAACGGTCGGAGGAGAAGAAGCCGGCACGAGCTGTGTTCAACACAGACATCCGCTGCCAATGCATCTGATCACTCCAGGCATGGCTCACCGCGTCTTGGGCTCGAACGTAATCGGCAAAATCAGCCATCACGTAGAAGGGGTCATGGCCCATCAAGTTGTCCAGTAGAGGGCGGAAGAGTTCACCATCGCCATTGCTGAAGTGACCCATCTCCACAAGGTGGAGTGCTTCTTGTAGTTCGGGCATGGCCGCGATGAAGTCTCGCGGGTTGTAACCGCTCCGTTGGAGCGAGTTGATTTCCTCGACGGTTTTGCCGAAGAGGAAGAAATTATCGGCGCCGACCATTTCGCGGATTTCAACATTGGCGCCATCGAGGGTTCCGATGGTGAGTGCGCCGTTCATGGCAAATTTCATGTTGCCGGTTCCAGAGGCTTCCTTGCCAGCCGTGGAGATTTGCTCGGAAAGATCCGAACCTGGATACACCTGTTCACCCAACTTCACGCTGTAATCCGGTAAGAACACCACCCGTAGGCGACCATCCATATCCGGATCGGAATTCACGGTTTCAGCGATTCCATTAATGAAGCGAATGATCAGCTTTGCCATGTAATAGCCCGGGGCTGCTTTGCCTCCAAACAGCACGGTGCGCGGAGCCATGTCACCCGCCTGACCATTCTTGATTCGCAGATATTGGGTGATGATTTGCAGGGCATTCAGGTGTTGGCGCTTGTATTCGTGAATGCGCTTCACCTGGACGTCAAAGAGGGTGGACGGATCCACCAGAACACCCGTGTTGCGATGGATGTAGCGGGCCAGCTTGCGTTTGACCGAAAGCTTGGTGCTTGCCCAATGTTCAAGAAATCCGTGGTCGTTTTGGCGTTCCTCAAGCTTGCGAAGGTTCTCCATATTGGAGAGCCAGTCGCTGCCCACATGCTCGTCGAGCAAAGTGGAGAGCTCTGGGTTTGCAAGAACCATCCATCGACGGGGGGTGACTCCGTTGGTGACGTTCGTGAACTTCTCTGGCCACAGTGCTGCAAATTGCGGTAGCAAATCGCTTTTGACGAGATCGGAATGGAGCGCGGCTACACCGTTCACATGGTGGGCGCCAATGGTGGCGAGATGGGCCATCCGGACGGCTTTATTTCCTTCTTCATCGATGATGGAGAGTCTGCTCAAGATTCCTTCATTGCCTGGGTAGCGCAGGCGCACTTGCTGAAGAAAACGGCGGTTGATTTCATATATGAGCTCCAGATGGCGGGGTAACAAGCTTCTGAATAGGTTCAGATCCCATTTCTCAAGTGCTTCGGGCAACAGGGTGTGGTTGGTGTAAGCCACAGAACGGGAGGTGATGTCCCAGGCTCGATCCCATTCCAGATGGCGGTCGTCAATCAGCAAACGCATCAGCTCAGCCACGGCGATCGCCGGGTGGGTGTCGTTCAGCTGAACGGTCCAATATTCGGGAAAGTCTTCGACGTTCAAGCCGCGATGATCGAGGCTGCGCAGCATGTCCTGAAGGGAGCAGCTTACGAAAAAATGCTGCTGTTTTAGGCGTAGGCGACGGCCCTCGTCAGTGCCGTCGTTGGGATACAGCACTTTCGATAGGGTTTCGCTCCCCACTTTTTCTTCAACGGCACCGGAATAGTCGCCAATGTTGAAGGCATAAAAGTCGAAGCTTTCAGCGGCATCAGCGCGCCATAAACGCAGGCGATCGCAAATGTTGACCCGGTAGCCAAGCACCGGTACGTCATGGGGGATGCCAATCGCGTGCTCAGCCGGAATCCAGCGCGATCGGTAGTTGCCTTGGTCATCGACATAGCTCTCGGTGCGACCCCCAAAGCCCACAAAACATGATTCATCCGGTTGAGGGAGTTCCCAGGGCCAACCACCCTTCAGCCATTTGTCGGTGATCTCGACTTGCCAGCCATCGCGGATCAACTGGTCAAAAATGCCGAACTCGTAGCGAATGCCGTATCCCGTTGCTGGAATTTTCAGGCTTGCTAGAGATTCCATGTAGCAGGCTGCGAGCCGTCCCAACCCACCATTGCCAAGACCAGGCTCCTCTTCTACATCGAGGATTTGCTGCAGTGATTCGATGCCGAAATTGCGAAGAGCCTCTTCCGCTTCTGTTTGGATTCCCAGATTGAGCAAATTGCTATTCAGCTGGGGTCCAATCAAGAATTCCGCCGAGAGGTAGGCAACCGTTTTTTGCGGCTTGGCTCGCAATGCTTCGGTGGTGGCCAGGTACCGCACCATCAAGCGATCACGAACGGCATAACTCAGTGCCACGTAAAGATCGTGACGACTGGCCGTCGAGGCAAGCTTCCCGAGGGTGAAGAACAAATGCTCGGTCATGCCATCGAACAAGCTCTTGGCGTCGAGCCCCACGCGTTCAGGATCGTTATGACAACCGGGGGTTGGCAGGCGTAGATCGAAGGGTTGGGACGCAGTCATGACAACGAATATCTGAGAGAGCTACAGCTCCCTCGGGACGCGGAATACACCGATCCTGATGAGCTCTCGCCGAATATGCAGCACTAATTGTTGATATGCGAAGGATCGAGCCCATCGCTGCTGCTCCCTTCAACGATGCGATCAAGGCGTTAAAGACATCGCCCACCAAGGTTCAGGGGGATTCGAGCCATCGCCATCACCAGGTTGTTTCCGTTCAAAACGGACCACCCTGTGGACAGTCCATTGGAGCAATCACCACTAAGGTCGGCTTCAGATCTGCCAGCCACGATGCTGCTCCCTTCACTGCTGAGCGAAATCAGCAGTCATGACCTGGAAGTCGCCGAAACGCTGATCGGCATCCTCCGCTTTGTTCTGATTTTCGTTGGAGCTCGCACTCTGGCGGAAGTCTTGGTGCGGCTCGAATTGCCCACCATTTTGGGTGAACTCTTGGCTGGAGTCATCATTGGAGCCTCAGGGCTCCATCTTTTGGTCCCTCCAGAAACTCAGGTTCAACTCAGTGGCGCGTTCGCTGATGTGGTGGCCGGATTGGCGCACATCCCCGCTGAAGAAGTCGCCGGTTTGTACAGCGAGAGTTTTGGGGCGCTTCAGTCGGTGGCCACCCTTGGCCTGTATTCCTTGCTCTTCCTAACGGGCCTGGAAAGTGAGCTGGATGAGCTGATGGCCGTTGGGAAGCAAGCCTTCTCGGTGGCGGTGGTGGGCGTTGTTCTCCCCTTCGCTCTGGGCACTCTTGGCTTGATGGCCTTTTTTCATGTTGCCGCGATCCCAGCCATATTTGCTGGGGCATCGATGACGGCCACCAGCATTGGCATTACGGCCAGCGTGTTTGGAGAGCTGGGCTATCTGCGCACCCGTGAGGGGCAAATTGTGATTGGTGCCGCTGTCCTCGATGACATTCTTGGCATCGTGATTTTGGCGGTGGTGGTGTCGTTGGGTGCGGGTGGCAGCCTCGACATCGCGCCGATCATCCAGCTCGTGGTGGCTGCGGTGTTGTTTGTCGTTGTGGCCCTGGTGCTCAGCCGCAAGGCAGCGCCTGCCTTCGATTGGGTGATTGATCAGCTCAATGCTCCCGGCGGCAAATTAGTCGGTGCTTATCTGCTGTTAGGAGCCAGCTGCTTTGCTGCAACAGCGATTGGTTTAGAGGCTGCCCTTGGTGCATTCGCCGCAGGTTTGATCGCTAGTACGTCCAAGCACCGACACGAGATTCAAGCGGCCGTGACCCCCATTGTTGGGTTGTTTGCCACTGTGTTTTTCGTGCTGGTGGGAGCGGGAATGGATCTGTCGGTCATCAATCCATCCGATCCAGAGGCTCGATCAGCCTTGGTGATTGCAGGCTTCCTGTTCATCGTTGCGGTCATCGGCAAGGTGGCAGCGGGCTGGGCCGTTTTTGGCAAACAGCCCACGAATCACTTGGTGGTTGGTCTGGGAATGATGCCTCGAGGTGAAGTGGGTCTAATTTTCTTGGGTCTTGGCACCGCCTCTGGATTACTCAGCCCCGGCTTGGAGGCAGCGATTCTCTTGATGGTGATCGGCACGACGTTCTTGGCACCAGTGCTGCTGCGTTTGGTGCTCAAAGACAAGCCGCCAGAGGATGGGAATCAGGTGCCTAAGGAGTTTGCCGCCGATCCCCTGGGGGGGTCGTCATGACCCACCCATTTGGATCCTGAATTACTCCGCCCGTGAGGCGGCGATCAACAACAAACTCCAGCCAATCGCGATGAATCCCAGGCTGGACGCCCAACCAGGACCAAGGACCCAGCTAGCGACGAGCTGGGTCACAACCCCAACGGCGAGAGCGAGGAGCAGGCTGCTGATCACCAGCGTGATTTGCCGCCACTGTTCCGAGAGCGGGCTATCCGTGAGGCTGGCCTCAAAGGCCGCTAAGGGTCCGCTAAGCGGGACGTAGAACGCCACGGCCCAGAGCAGGGCACCCCGCCACGTCGCTGGATCGGCGAGTGGACCACCAAAGGCGATGTACTCCTGCATTCGAACCGTGGATTGAGCTGCCTAGCATCGCCCCTCTTGCCTGTCGTCGTGGAGATCAGCCCCTGGAGCCATCTCGGCCATGCCGTGCACACGGTGTGTCAGCAACCGGATCAGCCGATCCCCTCCGATCGTCCTGCTCTTTTGCTGGTTCATGGTTTTGGAGCATCCACCGATCATTGGCGGTACAACATTCCCGTGTTGTCCCGAAGCCATCCGGTCCATGCCATCGATTTGCTTGGCTTTGGTCGGAGTGCCAAGCCCGCCAGCCTCAATTACGGCGGTGCCCTTTGGCGTGATCAACTCGTCGCCTATGTCCGCGAGCGGATTGGGCGTCCGACGGTGATCGCGGGGAACTCCCTTGGGGGGTTTGCAGCCCTCGCGGCGGGCGCCGCCCTTGGTGATGACTGTGCTGGTGTGGTGCTGCTGAATGCAGCTGGTCCCTTTAGCGACGAACAAAAACCTCCAAAGGGATGGGGTGCCATCGCTCGGCAAAGCATTGGGACCGCTCTGTTGAAGAGTCCCGTTGTGCAGCGGATCCTGTTCGAAAACCTGCGCCGTCCGGCCACGATCCGACGCACCTTGAACCAGGTGTACGTCGACAAAACCAATGTGGACGACTGGCTGGTGGAGGCGATCCGACGCCCGTCCATGGACCCTGGCGCCTTCGGGGTGTTTCGCACCGTGTTCGACATCCCCAGTGGTCAGCCCCTGGATGAATTGTTTGCCGAGCTCACCGCTCCCTTGCTGCTGTTGTGGGGTATCCGTGACCCCTGGATCAATGCCCCGGGGCGCCGTTCCACATTCCAACGCCATGCTCCAGAGGCCACCACGGAGGTGGTGCTGGATGCGGGCCATTGTCCCCACGATGAGATTCCTGAGCAGGTGAATGCGGCTTTGCAGGAGTGGCTGGCTGAACTCAATTGAGAGATCTGCTGCCAAAGGCCCATCCCGGCGCTAGGCCAGTCAGTGCAACCTCTCTTTGTTTTGGCGGACGCCGATGACCCTCACGCAGCAATCCGCGCCCTACGCGCATTGGGAGTTTGTGCATCCTGAAACAGGTGATCGCCTCAGGATCATTCCCGAGCGGGGCGGCATCGTGAGCGAGTGGCAGTGCAAGGGACGCGAAATCGTTTATTTCGATCAAGAGCGTTACGCCAATCCGGCGAACAGCATCCGTGGCGGGATCCCTGTGCTGTTTCCGATTTGCGGCAACCTGCCCGGGGATCTCCTGCGGGTGGGTGGTCAAGACCACACGCTGCAGCAGCACGGTTTTGCACGCAATTTGCCCTGGCAATTGCAACTGCTGGATGATCAGCAAGGGGTGCGGGTCAGTCTTTGCAGCACGGAGGACACGTTGCAGGCGTACCCATTCGAATTTGTGGTGGCCATGGATGTGCGTCCAACGCCTGGTGCCTTGGAGATCACAACCACCATTCAGAACCGCAGTGCCGCGGAGATGCCCTTCAGCTTTGGTTTGCATCCGTACTTCAACATCAGCGACCTGTCCCAGACCCGTTTGACAGGTTTGGCAGACCGTTGCCTCAATCATCTGGAGATGGCCGATGCGGAGACTGCGGCTCAGTTGACAAGGCTTCCAGAGGGCGTGGACTTTTTGTGCCGGCCGGCTGGTCCTGTCACCTTGATCGACGATGCAACGGGCGCGCAGCTCCAGCTTCAGCATCAAGACCCGATGGATCTCACCGTCGTATGGACGGAGCCTCCCCGCAAAATGGTGTGCCTTGAACCCTGGACTGGACCGCGCCAGTCGCTGGTGAGCGGCGACCGCAAATTGGTCTTGCAGCCTGGGGGTGAGCAGACCCTCTCATGTCGCTATGCCCTGGTTTGACGCTGATCAACCCCTGGTAGACGTCCTCGGCTGAGCTGCTGCAGTGGATCAAATTGACGTTTCACCGCTTCGATCACCGGTCGAGCTGGTGTATCCGTCCAAGCCGACAACAGCTGATCACCGGTCTGCATCAGCACCATCAGCTGCCCGCCAAGGGATGCCACTTGGCGGCGTAGGGCTTCGATTTGAAAGGCTGGTGCAGCGCTGCTGCACCAGCCATCGCCGCAGCCGGCTCCGGCGGCAATCTCCCAGGACCATCCATGGAGTGAGGCCATTGCCTCACTGGCGATCAGTTGATGCAAGCGTGCTGCGGGGAGCACCAAGCGCAGCAACTGGGTCGGCTTGTGGCAGGGCATCGCCACGTCCAGAGGTGAGATGCATGGCTTGGGTTCCGCCTGCAATCCATGCTCTGCGGCGAGGGCCTGAATCCGGTTGAGCTGATCCCGAACGGCTTGGTCCGACACGCTGCTCAGCACCAGTCGCAGTGCCCAGCTGCCATCCCCTGGGCATTGCCAATTACAGCGTTCTGGAGTGAGGGTCGAGAGCAGCAGCGCAGCCCGGAAGCGTTCCAAATCCGCGAGTTCACCCGTGAGCATGAGGGCCGCATGGGCGGGTCGCATGGGTTGCACCCGAAGGGTGATCTCCGTGATCAGGGCCAGGCTTCCCCAGCTGCCGCACAGCAGCCGCATTAAGTCGTAACCAGCCACATTTTTGACCACACGACCTCCCGCTTTGGCGGCTGTTCCATCACTACGCAGTAATCCGATTCCGATGATTTGGTCGCGGATACCGAGATGCCGTTGCCGCAGGCCACCGGAGAGTCCGCGAGCCACGAGCCCACCAATGGTTCCTGCCCGTGAGGCCAGTCCATTGTTGGATTTATCAGGAGTCGTCGGTTCCCCGCCGCGGGGCCAGTCCACCGGCAGCCACTGTCGTTGCTTTGCCAGCAGGCTTTGCAGGTTCACAAGGGGAAGCCCTGCCTCCACGGTGATGGTGAGATCGTCCACGGCATGGTCGATCACCTGATTGAGGCGGTGGCAGCTGAGCACCGCATGCTCGGGATCCAGGGCAGGCCCCCAATCCAGACGCGTTCCTAATCCGCTGGGGATCCAGGGGATGGAGTCTTGATGCCACTGGCGCACCAGGGTGATCAGCTCCGCTCGGGTTGAAGGGGTATGGCTCACGGCACGATGGTGCCATGAAGGTAGTGGTGATCGACGACGACCCCACCGGCTCGCAGACGGTGCATGGCTGTCCTTTGCTGCTGCGCTGGGATGTGGAAGCCCTGCGCCGTGGTTTGCGCCATCGCTCTCCCTTGCTGTTTGTGTTGGCCGACACCCGTTCCTTGACGCCAGATGGTGCCGCGCAACGCAATCGCGAGATCATCAAGAACCTTGAAACGGCTCTGACTGAGGAAGGCCTCGACCGCTCGGAGATCCAGCTCGTGAGTCGTGGCGATTCCACCTTGCGTGGCCATGGGGTGCTTGAGCCTGCTGTTTTAGAGGATTGTTTTGGCCCGTTTGCGGCCACGTTGCACGTGCCAGCGTTCCTCGAGGGGGGGCGAACCACCGTGAACGGCGTGCATCTGCTCCATGGGGAGCCCGTTCACACCACCCCTTTTGCGAAGGATCGTTTGTTCGGGTTCAGCACCAGTGATCTACCGAACTGGCTGGAGGAGAAGAGTGCTGGTGCCATCCGTGCCGCTGATGTGGTGAACCTCAGCACGGACGACTTGGATCAGGCTTCGACGGGAGGGATGCCGCAATTGATCCAACGGTTGGCGGCCCTGCAAGGGAATGCTGCAGTGGTGGTGGATGCGGAGCATCAATCGCAGTTGGCGGCCCTGGCCTCTGCGGTGCTGGCCTTGAAGGGCAAGCGGCGGTTTCTGTTCCGCTCAGCGGCCAGTGTGGTGAAGGCTCTGGCTGATCCTGGTCCCCAGCCGTTGGATTCAGATGGTTTGGCCCGGTTGCGTCGATGCGGCTCCAACGGGGAGGAGCTGCCTGGGTTGGTGATGGTGGGTTCCCATGTTCCCCTCGCTGATCAGCAGCTCATGCGGTTGCTGCTGGATCCCCGCTGCGTTGGCCTTGAACTGCCTGTGCGGCGTATCGCTCGGGTGTTGGCCGGTGGGACGCCGGACCTGCTGTTGGCGGATTTGGAGCGGGAGTGGTGCGAGCAACTTCAAGCCCTGTTCCAGTCGGGCCGAACGCCGGTGTTGTTCACCAGTCGCGGTGAGATCAGATTGGCCAGCGCGTCGGAGGGGCGCTTGTTGTCCCAATCCCTCGCGCGTCTCATGGGGCGATTGGCCCAGGCCGTGGCACCTGGTCTGGGTTACCTGATCAGCAAGGGGGGAATCACCACCCAAACCTTGTTGGCGGATGGCTTGGGCCTTGAAGCGGTGCAGCTGGAAGGTCAGTTGATGCCAGGGTTATCGGTAGTTCGTCCCTCAGTGGGTGTCGCGCAGGCGCTACCGATCGTCACGTTCCCCGGCAATCTCGGCACCGACAGCAGCCTGTTTGAGGCTTGGCAACGGATGCAAGCCGGCTGATGCCGCTAACAGTTCCATTGGGTGGTGCACCGGCTGACGTCCCTGGAGATGCCGGCGTAATTGCAAGGTGCAACCAATGTTGGCGCTGGCCACGAGCGCTGCCCCTGTGTTGCTGAGGTCGTCGGCCTTGATCGTTCCCAGCTCTGCGGCCTCCTCCGGTTGCACCAGGTTGTAGATCCCTGCGCTGCCGCAACACACCCCAGCTTCCATGGGTTCTCTCAGTTCCAGATCAGGGATCTTGGCCAGAAGGGCGCGTGGCTGTTGCTGAATGCCTTGGCCATGGATCATGTGGCAGGCGTCATGCATGGCGACCGCTGTGGCGATCGGCTTCAGCTGGGCCGAAAAACTGTCGCTCAGCCCCTCGTTGGTGAGGAATTCATGCACATCCAAAACGGGTGCGCGGAAGCCGTTGTTGTTGTGCAGGATCTCGCCGTAGGCCTTCATCGTGTGGCCGCAACCGGAGGCTGCCACAAGCACGGCGTCGAGCTCTCCTTCAATCCCATTCATGCTGTCAACGAGGGCTGAAGCCAGTTGGCGGGTGAGCTCCATCTCTCCTTGGTGGTGACTCACGGCGCCGCAGCAGCCCTGGTCGGGGGGGAGAACCACATCAAACCCATTGGCTTGAAGCACGCTCACCGTGGCCATGTTCACGGATGGATCGAAGCAGCGTTGGACGCAGCCGAGCAGAAGCGCCACTCGGCCGCGGCGCGGGCCTACGGCGGGGTTCGTCATCGGCAAACCATCATCGAAGGCATTGGCTGCGAGGGAGGGCAGCAACTGCTCCATCGCCTCGATGCCCGGGCCAAATAAGCGGGTGAGGCCGCTGCGTCGGGCGAGGGCCTGAATGGGGGTGCCGGCGTAAAGCCGCAGCGGCTGGAGCAGGGCTCGAAGTCGCCGCGGGTAGGGCAGCACTTGCAGGAGCAACTGGCGAAAACTGATCTGCCAGCTGCTGCGAAGTTTGGCGTTGTTGAGTTTTGGGCGAGTGGCTTCGATGAGTTGGTCGTAACGGACGCCGGAGGGGCATGCCGTGACGCAGGCATAACAACCCAAGCAGGTGTCGAAATGGCTGGCGACGGTGGCATCGAGTTCCAGCTCACCGGCTTCGATCGCCCGGAGGGCATGGATGCGTCCACGGGGGGAATCCATCTCACTGGCGAGCACTCGATAGCTGGCGCAGGTGGGTAGGCAGAAGCCGCAGTGCACACAGGGATCGGCCGCCCCTGCGGGTAAGCCTGGTAGTTGGGTTGGAAGGTCAGAAGGCATGGCATCAGTCTGATCGCTTCGGCTCGGATCAACCGTTCGGATGATCATGGATAGTCATCCGTTTGTGTAGGGATGGATGGTCTGCGTTCTCGACGGTGTATTGCACAAGCGTTGCCTCAAAATGACGGGGTTGCTTTAGGACGTTTGTCCTGACTTGAGCAGCTCTTTTTTGAGGCTTCGAACACTCTTCGGGCTTGGATGGTCGCTGTCAAAAAGTGCGTGACGCACTGAACTGAGTGTGCATATCCCTTCGCAATAGTATGAATTTGGATCAATAAAGGAAATGTTCTTATTAAGGCCTTCTGCGATCGCTTGATTCATTCTTTTGGCGTATGCCTTTTGCTTCTCGAAGTCTTTAATGCATTGCTGGATGCTGTCTTTTGGCCTGAACCATTCGGGTAAGCAGTGATCGCGATCGAGGAGTCTTGGTCCTGCGCCAACTACCACGACATGCATTCCCTTGGTTTGTGCCAATGTTGCAAATTGATTGACTTCTTCGAGGAAGGCGCTTGTTTTTTCAGGTCCTTTTTGGATGATTCTTCCATTGGCGCCGAGAATATTGTTTCGAGTACTACCAATCTTTTCGCCAAGATGTGAGAGCCAGTAACCGCTGATCGCGATGATGTCGCCTTGTTGGCCATGGTTGAGGATCCAAGTGCTCCATTGTTCTTGAAAGAGATTGCATTTTGGATTTGAATTGCCGTGAGTTAATGGTGGGAAAATACATCCATCCATGCTCATGTGTGCCACTCCGAAGCCCTCCTGGTGCAGCTCATGTTCCAGTGGGAGTAGCGCCGAAGCGTGGCTATCTCCGGCGATAAAAAAGGTTGGCTTCTGAGAGCTCACATCTAATTTTGTTGGTGTGGAAGCTGCGCTGCATTGGATTGCTTGATTGATGAATTCTTCCGTCGTTAATGAGGTCGTTTTGCTGATGTGGCAGCGCGTTCGGTTGATGGCTGTCCCATCGACGGCTTGTTCTTGCAAGGCTTGCGATTTTGTTAGCGCGGATTCACCGGCGTGGAGCCGTTGGCCTCCACCACCTAAGGCGAGCCACACCATCAATCCGGCGAGTCCCGTGGAGATGGCGCCGCCCTTGAGGAAGGTCCCCCGGGGTCTTGGGGCCCAGGCTCGATGCCGCAGGGGGGTTTCGATCCAGCGATGCGACGCGATCGAAAGCCCCAGCATCAACAGGACCAGCAGAGGTAGCCACCAGCCTTTCGTTCCGACGGTCCACCGAGCAAGGCACAACACACTCCAGTGCCACAAATAGAGGGAATAGGAGATCAGGCCTAGCTGACGAAAGGGGGAGAGCAGGAGCCCTGTTCTCACCCAGCTGGGCTGTTCCAGGGCCCAAAGAAGACAAGCCGTTGCGATCACGGTGACCGGAATGGTGAACATCGCTTTGTCTGAACTCAGGCTCATCGGGATGATCAGCAAGGCCAGCGGCACGATGGCGATCTGGTTGCATCGGCGATCACACCCTTGTGAAGTCCGGTTTCGTCTGAGTTCGAAAACAACGGCTCCAGCGAGCAATTCCCAGAGACGTGTTTTGGTGAGGAAATAGGCGGCGGTTGGATCGGTCAAACTCGCTTTGACAAAGCTGTACAGCGAGAGAACGATCAGGCCGGTGAGCACGGCTAAAAACGTTGGCCTGATGCCACTCCGCGTTTTGTTGTTGCCCCGTCCCATCAGCCACCAGGCCACGGCAGGGAAAACCAAATAGAACTGCTCCTCAATTCCAAGCGACCACGTTTGCGTAAAGGTGTTCAAGCTGGCGTCCAGTCCGAAATAATTGGTCGACTCCTGCAGCAGATAAATGTTGGAGACGCCAAACAGTGCCGTGGCACCGGTGATCAAAGAGCTGTTTGGGTCGGTGACAAACAAGCAGGTGAGTAGGCCGGTGAGGGCAACGCATGTGATCAAGGCTGGCGCCAGTCGCTGCACGCGCCGTCGATAAAACTCGCCCAGGAAAGCGCCAAGCGATTGGTGGAGGCGGCCGTTGATCGATGCCGTAATCACATATCCCGAGATCACAAAGAAGATGTCGACGCCGAGAAAGCCACCTTCCAACCAGCTGTGATTGAGGTGATTGATCACCACAGCCAGAACGGCTAAGCCCCTTAGACCATCAATTTCAGGTCGGTATGAGGATGGTGCAGCGGCTTCAACGGGATCCACTGAACCTTCACGTCCAGTGGATGTCATCGACACGGGCCGGAGGGATCAGTTGTCAAAGTGACGGATCACAGCATCAGCAAAACCGCTGCAGCTCACGGGATCCACTTGGGGCTCCATCAAACGTGCCAGGTCATAGGTGACTTCCCGATGGGCAATCGCGGCGCTCAGCCCCTTGGTGATCAGATCAGCTGCCTGTTGCCACCCCAAAAATTCGAGCATCATCACGCCGCTGAGAATCACTGAGCCCGGATTGATGCGATCGAGGCCCGCATGCTTTGGTGCCGTGCCATGCGTTGCCTCAAAAATGGCCGCTTGTTCTCCGATGTTGGCGCCCGGTGCCATGCCCAATCCACCCACCATGGCGGCGGCGGCATCTGAGATGTAGTCCCCGTTCAGGTTCAGCGTCGCCAGGATCGAATACTCCTGCGGTCGCGTTTGAATCTGCTGAAAAATGCTGTCGGCGATGCGGTCGTCAACAAGCACCATGGACTTCCACTGTCCCTGGCCATGGCTGCTGCCGATGGCATCGATCACGGCCTGAACTTCGGCATCGAGATCGGATTGTTTCTCGGGCGTGAGGCTGTCGTATCCCGGCTCGATCATGCGGGCGTTGTCTTGCACGCTCAGCGTCGAATCCTTCTCGAGATTGCCCAAGATCCAGCTCTCGCGTTCCGTGATACACACATCCCGGAACTCCGTTGTGGCCAGCTCGTAGCCCCAGTCACGGAAGGCTCCCTCCGTGAATTTCATGATGTTGCCCTTGTGCACCAGGGTGACGTGACGCTTGTTTCCCTCAAGCCGCAAGGCATGTTGGATCGCCTTGCGAATGTGGCGCTGGCTGCCGTGCTTGCTGACGGGTTTGATTCCGATGCCGGATCCCTCGGGAATCTGTCGTTTGCCCAACTTTCCGTTGGCAGGGATCACGACGTCGTTGAGGTATTGGCGCAGCTCTTGGCCAACGGCATCGTCCGCTTCCCACTCGATCCCCATATAGATGTCTTCTGTGTTCTCCCTGTAAACGATCACGTCAAGGTCTTGGGGACGCTTGTGGGGGCTGGGGGTGCCGTCGTAATAGCGGCAAGGCCGCACACAGCAATAGAGATCAAAAATTTGTCGCAGGGCCACGTTCAGGGAGCGGATGCCTCCCCCCACCGGTGTGGTGAGGGGGCCCTTGATCGCGACGCCATAGGTGCGGATCGCGTCCAGGGTGTCTTCGGGGAGGTACTGGTATGTGCCGTATAGGTCACAGGCTTCATCGCCGGCATACACCTTGAACCACTCAATCGATTTGGTCCCGCCATAGGCCTTCGCGACAGCCGCATCGAGCACTTTTTGGGTGGCGGGCCAAATGTCCACCCCCGTTCCATCGCCTCGGATAAACGGAATGATCGGATTGTCGGCCACCACGGGTTCACCGTTCTCGAAGCGGATCGCAGTGCCTGTGCTGGGGGCAGTGAGCTTCTCGAACGTGACCATGGCGGTGGATCGGCTTCAGCCCTTGGAGCCTATGACTGAGCGGGGTGGCTCTACGGTTCAGCCGAAACCGGAGGCGTGTGATGGCTAGCAATGCTCTCTGGGTCGTTGCGGCCTGCTTCAACGAAGAGACGGTGATTCCTTGTTTTATCGAGCGGGTGATTGCGCTACCGGAGGTGGATCGTCTGCTCTTGATTGATGACGGTTCGTCCGACGCGACGGTGGCTGTGATTCGTCAGTGGCAAGCCCAGCATCCCGATGTTGGGGTGGTGCTCCTCGAGCTCACAAGGAATTTCGGGAAGGAGGCAGCAATGCTGGCCGGTCTGGACCACGTCGACGGCGAGTGTGCAGCAGCAGTGCTGATTGATTCAGATCTGCAACATCCGCCCGAACGCATTTCGGCAATGGTGGCGGCCTGGCGTGACGGGGCTGAGGTGGTCACCGCCGTGCGTGATGACCGCGACGAGGAATCCCGCCTGAAGGTGGCAACGGCCTCTTGGTTTTATCGGGTGTTCAATCGACTGGTGGATTCGATTCAATTGCAGGAAGGAGCGGGTGATTTTCGGTTGCTGTCCGCACCAGTGGTGGCCGCAATCACGCAAATGCGAGAGGCCACCCGCTTTTCCAAGGGTTTGATGCCTTGGACGGGGTATCGCAGCGTGGAGATTCCCTACAGCCGGGTGGCCCGTGCAGGGGGGCAAACATCCTGGAATTCCCTCAAGCTTTGGCGTTATGCCTTGGATGGCATCTTTTCGTTTTCGGTGCGGCCCCTCAAAGTGTGGGGACTGATCGGTGCGCTGATCTCTCTTTTGAGCTTTATCTACGCCGCGCTGATCGTGATGCGCACGTTGGTGTTGGGTGCTGACTATCCCGGTTATGCCTCATTAATTGTGGCCATCTTGTTCCTTGGCGGAATTCAGCTGATTGGCATTGGTGTGCTGGGTGAATACATCGGTCGGATTTATGTTGATGTCAAGCGACGGCCACATTATTTTGTGCGTGGTGTTTATCGATAGCACTTTTCGGGATCGCTTGGCTTAAAAAGTTTTGCGTCATGTAATTGTGTTGATCGCGAGTAGTTCTTGAAATAGGGCGTTAGATGGTCCAGTTTTTCATCGCTCGCCAATCGTGTTGTCGCTGGGGTGATGAGAAGATTGCGAACAATTCTGTGAATTGGGGCGGATTGAACTCTAATATTATGTCTCCCATTGCCGGCTTGGGTGGTATTTGGGTAGCTATTTTGGCGGTGCGAAATCTAATTCTTTCCATCCAACTTGTCCGTCGCTTTCGATTTCAGGTGGTGATGATCCGTTCTCGGCTTCTTTGTCGGCAACTCCGACGATGTCTGGGGCTTTGAATTTTAACAGTGGTTATTTTGGGGCCTTAAATCCATCAACTGTTTCCTTGGCGTCTAATCCATCCCTGCCAATGAGTGGTCAAGTGGGTGTGGATTTGGGACGTGCTTCTGCTGGAGCTTCAACAACAGTTGATTTTGCCCCCGGGGCTGCTCTCGCGCTGTTCACCGGTCATGCTTCGTTCTCAAGCACCAAACAACATCCTGTCGTCACCACGCAGATGCCTTCGGGGTGAGATTCTTTAGCTCATCAGGCCAGCTTGATGTTGACGGCAACACCAAGCATCACGCTCACGGCTGGTCCAACCATCCCTGATTCGATCCCCTATGTGGGTGGTCGAGGGCTGGCAACACTCGACACAACCTTCGACAATCCGATCGCATTCTCGGTGGATCTCTCTAATCCTGATCAGCTCGACATTGCTGTTTCAGGAAATATCTCCAGTCAATTCCAGTTTTTTGGCGCTGATGTTGATCCGCCGCTCGTGAGTGCCAACCTGAATGGCCCCATCAACAGTTCGGTTGCCATTTGAAGGGGTCCATGGCGCGTGGTTCGAGGGGTTGTTGCCTCAGAGCGCCTTCGCCGTTGCCCACTCCTTTTGGCGGTTGGGAGAGTTAAAAAAGGCCACAGACTGCTCAAAAGCCTCCTGATCCATGCCCGCTGCGGCCTGGGGCCGGGCCGGGTGGATCAGGACAACGGGCCGTGAGGCGCGACGGATCGTGCTGGGGCTGTGGGCCGTGATCCAGCTGCGACGCAACGCCAAGCCGAACATTGATCCACTGAACAACACACCGGCGAAGCGCCGGTTGGTTTGAAGCCCGGCCCGGCGCAGACGGGGGATGGCCAGTCCGCTCAGCAGCTGCAGAACCAGCCACTTGATCAGGCCGCCTGTCTGGAGGCTACGCCACCAAAGCTTCAAGGACAGGCCCTCCGGCAGGGGCTCCCGCGTCGTGCGCACCCAGGTGATCGATTCGGAACGGGCTAGATCCAGAACGGCATCCAGCACCAGGGGCACGAGGTGGATGTGCTGGTGGCCATCGAGGCGGATCCGCCGCAGTCCCGTGAGCTGGCGGTAGCGGCTGATCTGCTGCAGCAGAACCGTGCGCAGCTGGGGCGCAATGCGTTGGCGCTGCCAGGGCACGATCGAGGCCAGCAGCAAGGTTCCGAATCCGGTCGGGAGGTCCGGGCAGTTGGGTAGGCGATGCCCTTCAGTGAGGCAGAGGTGCAGGGTGAGCGGTGGTGGATCGGCCAGCGCGCGCCAGGCTTCGAGAGCGGCAGCTGCACTGGGACCATTCACCAGAAGACTGGCCCCTTGCAGCGTTCCACGGCTTGCTAAATCCACGATGGCCGCATCCACTCCGGTGGCCAGCCCGAGGTCGTCGGCGTGGAGCAGTGGGGGTTGGTCATTCTGTTGCTGACGGGCCTTGGCACTGAACCGCGCTGCGCGGCTCCAAATCAGGGCATTAAGCACCGTGGGCGTGAACACCAAAACGACGGTGCGAAGGATGGGTTGTACCCATGGCCCAAGGATCAAGGGCAGCAGGGCGCAAACACTCAGGTTCACTGCGTATTGGAGCACCAGCCAGCGGCGGGCAAAGCGTTTGCCACCGGTCTCTTCCCGGAAGGTCACCAAGGCATGGCCCAGATAACCAGCGATCGAGGCCGCTAAAAAGGCGATCGGATTGGCCAGGCTGAGGGACATCCACTGGCTAAGCAGCAGAAGAATTCCGGCGTGAACGGCCGCGGCAACAAGTCCCACGGCTCCATAGCGACCCACCCGTTGCAACACCATCCTTGTGTTCATGGTTGAGGGGCCTGCTCAGCCCGCGACAACAGTGCCTGAAGCAGACACCAAGCCCTGCGGTCGTACATCTGGATGAAGTCTCCGAAGCTTTGCGCTGCACTGGCATCGGCACCATCCGAAATCACCCGCAGCACAAGCCATGGAATGCCCTCCTGCTCTGCCACCTGTGCAACGGCAGCACCTTCCATTTCCACGGCCTTGAGTCCAGGTAGCGCTTCGCGTAGGGCATCCAGGACGGCGGTATCGCCAATAAACCGGTCTCCCGTGGCGATCAGTCCGGCGCTTGGCGTTCGAAAGCCCTCGAGTTCTCCCGCTTGATCAGCCTGGGCTAGGGCTGTGGAGGCCCATGACAACCAGCTGGGGTCGGGGTCGAGTTGGGCCCGATTCAGCGCTGGCAGGGTGAAGCGCGGGAAGAGGGGTCTGGAATCCATGTCGTGTTGCACCACGGCATTGGCAAGCACGACATCCCATTGCCGGAGAGCTGGATCGGCGGCGCCGGCCACGCCCGTAAATAGCAAGAGATCGATGTCAGGCGCAGAGCTGAGGAGCCGCGTTGCCGCTCGAGCGGCGCTTACCTTTCCCCATCCGCTCCAGGCGAGGCTTAGGCGGATGCCCTCTCCCCAGATCCCGTGATGGATGGTGAGGTCACCATGCTGTTCACTCCGGAGCTGCTGGAGATGGCTCAGGTCAGAGCCGATTTCCTCGGGCATGGCACCCAGAACACCGATATGCAGCGCGCGTGTCATGGATTTGTGAACCTGGCGCAACCGTAACGGCCTCCCCTTGCCGACCCCTGCAGGATGAGTGGAGTCGGAAGGGTGTTGTGAACGCGGGCGAGTCAGTGAGAAGTGTTGCGCAAGTGCGGGCCGTGGCCTCGATTGTCACCTTGGTGCGAGAGCGGTTCCCTGCTGCGAAGCCGAACCTGCGGCCTTGGCGGGATGACGCCCAAACCCGTCAGTGGGATGAACCAGAATCGCTCGACCTCTCGTTTCACTTCCCCGGCTGGAGTCCGCGCCTGCAGTGCCGCAGCCTGCTGTTGCAGCTTCGCTTCCAAAGCAATGACGGTGATGAGGGCCTAAAGCTGCTCGGCGTTTTGATTCGCGGGATGACGTACGACGGCGAGCGTTGGCGGTTGGCCACGGTGGGGGATTGGTCTCCAGAGGGTTCCCACTTACCCCAAGCGGAGCAGGCCGTACAACTTCGGCAGATGTGTCGTGATCTGTTCCGTTTGTTCGATCCAAAGGCCCATCAGCCTGAAGAGCCGTAACCCTTCGCAACGCTCCTGACTCCAGCGCCAAAACTCCTTATAGGGTCATGGAATTGGTGACTTCAATAGCATTCATGTCCGTTGCTTTAGCTGCTCAGCTCAGGGAAGGTACGAAAAAAGCCCACACCATGGCAGAAAACACCGGCTTTGTGAGCTGCTTCCTCAAAGGGGTTGTTGATAAGTCCAGCTACCGCAAGCTCGTTGCCGATCTCTATTTCGTCTACGAGGCGATGGAAGAGGAAATCGATCAGCTCGCCGATCATCCAGTCGTTGGTCCTGTGGGGAAGAAAGAGCTGAATCGGGTTGAATCCCTTTCGCAAGACCTTGCCTATTACTTCGGAGAGAACTGGAAGGAGGAAATCCAGCCATCTCCCTCTGCTGCCCTTTATGTGGAGCGGATTCATGCCCTTGCGAAAGAGTCTCCGGAATTGTTGGTTGGCCACCACTACACCCGCTACATGGGTGATCTTTCCGGTGGTCAGATCCTGAAAAATATTGCTCAGAAAGCAATGAATATGGATGGAGACGATGGTCTTCGTTTTTATATTTTCAACGACATTGCCGATGAGAAGGGATTCAAAACGATGTATCGCTCCACGATGGATGCGTTGCCCATCGATCAAGCGATGGCGGATCGGATCGTCGAGGAAGCCAACAATGCTTTCCACCTCAACATGAAAATGTTCCAGGAGCTTGAAGGCAACCTGGTAGCTGCGATCGGCAAGGTTCTGTTTGGTTTCTTGACCCGTCGTCAGCGGACAGGTAGTACTGAGGCTGCCACTGCTTGATCTGTGGTCACAACGCTGATTCGCTTTCTGGTTCCTGGCACCAGCAATAGGTTCCGATGTGGCGGACTCAGCGTTGAGTTGCAGACAGCTCGTCTTGTAGCTGGCCTCTGTGCAACTGAAGTTGTCACGTATCGGCAGCGCCAGTTGGATTCTCCCTTTTTAGACGACTGTTTAAAAGCTGAGAAGCCGGATCCAAGTGTTCTTTGGATTGTGAGTTGGGGCTTCGATGTCCCAGGTTTAATTCGACGACTGCGAGGACATCGTGTGGCTTATCACGCCCACAGCAGTGGGTATGGATTCTCTCTTCCGCCAAATGTTCCGGTTTTGGCAGTCAGCAGAAATACGCTGGGTTATTGGGGAGCACGGGCCCCTCGAAATTCACTCCATTTGCTTCCTAATGCCCTGGATGAGGCTTGGTTGAAGCGTGGAGCTCGTGGGAGTACTGAGCTGCGCCCCATAGATGTTTTGGTGCAAGCACGGAAGTGCAGCCCATATGTGCTGAATCAGCTGGTTCCAGCGTTACGCAGTTCAGGTTTGATTGTTGAAGTTCAGACTGGATGGGTAGAGGATTTAGTTGATCTTTTTAATCAATCAACTGTTTATATCTACGATTCGGCTGAGTATTGGAGAAGCCGTGGCGTGTCGGAGGGTTTTGGTCTGCCGCCTCTTGAAGCCTTAGCCAGTGGCTGTGTGGTGTTCTCGAGTTTTAATCATGCTCTTTCAGATTATGCAAATCCGGGATTGACTACTCACCAAATCGGTTGCTCAAGCCTTGTATTCGACCAACAACGCATTATTTCTGCGGTGAATGCGCCCCAACAATGGTCTGCAGATCCATTTGTGATTGATCGGCTGTTGGATGACTGTTCTGAAAAAATGCTGATATCTCGTTGGAAGACTTCACTGACCAATCTGGATGCTTTGAATGCATTGCAAATGGACGGCCATCCTTATCTCAAAACTATTCCTGGCTGGCGGTTACGTCTTCGTGATTGGTTGGGAAGAGTAGCGACAGTGGTCAATCGGTTGCCTGTCTGGCCTGCGTCATCAAAGCGAAAGGGGGCTTAAGACCTTAAGGTCAGGGTGCTGTTCAAATCTGGTGCAAATGAATCGCCGGGTGCAGCAATTTTCATTAAAAAGTCAGACTTGGACTGAACTTTCCGCTCTTCTTGGAAAGCTTCCAAGACGTCGGAAGCGTCTGCTTGGACTTGTTCTTCTGGCTTCGTTTTTTCAGGGCATTTTAGATATTCTCCTGATTGCCTTTTTGGCACGTTTTGTTGGTTTATTTTCTGGCGCAAAGCTCGACGATCGATTACCAGGTGTTTTGGTTTTTGGAGGTGGATTACTAGATCAGGCGGGATGGCTTTTGGCTCTCTTAATCGCATCGTTTTGGCTGACATCAGGACTTCGTTTTGCAGTCGCTTATATGCAAAGTATGTTGAGTGCGGAAATATGGAATGATCTAGTTAATCAGGTTTATGTGAACGTTTTGCGGCAGAGGTATGAGTTTTTTGTGCAAAATAAAACAGCCAATTTGTCTGAGCAATTTAATAGAATCCTAAATAGTGTTTCGACAAAAGTTGTTAGTCCGTTGATTGCAATTGCTGGCAATGCTTTGTCAGTGTCTTCGTTGATGATAGGTGTTGTTTTTGTTCTTGGTTGGAGCGCCTTTTTTATCTTCAGTCTGATGTTGTTGGCCTATGCATCGGCTTCGCTTCTGATTACTCCATACTTGCGTTTAGCGACAAAGCAGCGTGTTCGCTATGGCCGCCGAATCAATTTATTGCTGATGGAGTCATTGCGATCAATTCGTGATGTTCAGCTTTATTCCGTAGATCAATATTTTATATCTCGTTTTTCCAGTGATGGTGTTATTGCTAAGCGATACGATCGTTTAACTCGGTTACTACCAGATGTCCCGAGATTTGTCATTGAGCCTGCAGGAATTACCATCCTATTCATGATCGGTTTGGCGCCAGCAGTTCTTGGCGGAGATGCTTCGGATGTTCGCAATGCGATCCCATCTTTATTCGCAATCATGTTCACCCTGCTGAAGGTATCAGGGCCTTTGCAAAATACTTTCAGGAGTTTAAATCGTCTTAGAGGGGGGCTTCCAGAGATCAAAGATGCTTTGGAGTTGCTTGAGCTTCAGTCAGAGCGGATGGTGTTGACGTCCCCTGGTGTGCCAACAACCGATGGTGTAATGCCGAGGCGTTTAATTCAACTTAAAGATGTAAGTTTTTCGTATCAAGGTAGTGATAAAAAAGTTGTTAATGGAGTCAATTTATCGATTCCCGTCGGATCAAGAATTGCACTGGTTGGTCGTACTGGAAGTGGCAAAACAAGCTTGGCCCATCTTCTTTTGGGACTATTGCAGCCAACATCCGGAGAGCTTGTATTGGATGGGATCCCAGTCAACAGTCTTGATTTGCCAGCTTGGCAAGCAAATTGTGCATTAGTTCCACAAGATATCCGATTGCTTGATGGCAGTATCCGCGATAACGTTGCATTTGGTGTAGACCCTTCTCAAATCAACGATGATGATGTTTGGGCTGCACTGGCAATTGCTCAATTTGACGAAGTTGTTGCCCAGATGAATTATGGCCTTTACACCATGATTGGTGAAAATGGAATCAAGCTTTCTGGAGGTCAGCGCCAGCGCTTGTCTCTTGCAAGATCCTTTTATCGCGGCGCCAAGGTTCTCGTCCTGGATGAAGCAACCAGTGCCCTCGATAACAAAACTGAATACGATCTAATGCAAGGACTTGATCTTGTTGGTCGTCGTTGCACGACAGTTGTGATCGCACACCGTTTAAGCACTGTTAGAAAATGCGATCGCATTTATGAAATTAGTGACGGCCAAGTTATTGCCTCTGGAAACTTTGATGAGCTCTACGCTGGCTCATCATCCTTCCGTGAGATGAATTTGCTTGGGGAAAGTCATTAATCCCCGCTGTGGCAGACATCATTCTTTTGTCGACTGCCGATTGGGACCATCCCCTCTGGACCAATAAGCAGCACACTGCTTTGGCGCTGGCAGAGCTGGGTCATCGCGTCCTCTATGTGGAGTCCCTCGGTTTGCGTGCGCCTCGGGCAGGCGGACGTGATGCCCGTCGGATTCTGCGTCGCTTGTGCCGGATGGTCCGTTTGCCACGTCAAGTGGCTCCACGGGTTTGGGTATGGTCGCCGCCGGCTTTGCCTGGTGGGCAGTCCGGTTGGCCTCTAGCCCTGAATCGACGCCTGATTCAGCGTGGTTTAGAGCAGATGGCCTGGTGGCTGGATTTCAAACACTGGATTTTGTGGACCTACAACCCGCTGACGGCGCTGTATTTGGATCTGCACAGTCACCCAATCAGTGTTTATCACTGCGTTGATCGCATCCAAGAACAGCCGGGGATGCCAACGGAACGGATCGATGCTTGGGAAGAACGCCTGTGTCGCGCCGCGCAGGTGGTCTTCACCACCTCACCGGATTTGCAGGCCAACCACTGCCGTTGGAACCATCACACCTATTTTCACGGCAATGTTGCTGATTTTCAGCACTTCAATCGTGCTTTGCATCAGCCCTCGCTTGCGTGTCCCAAGCCATTAACTCTCATATCTCGACCGAGGTTGTTGTTTACAGGGGCGATCGATGCCTACAAGCTCGATTTGCCTATGACGGTCTCATTGGCAAGAACCAACCCCAATTGGTCGTTTGTGTTCGTTGGCCCCGTGGGTGAAGCCGACCCGAGCACGGAATTGGCTGCCTTGAGGGCGTGCCCCAATGTGTTTGTCGTCGGTTCTCAGCCTTATCAGGATCTACCGGCTTGGGCGGCCTATTCCGATCTTGCGTTGCTGCCTCTCCAGCAAAACGGGTACACGCGTCACATGTTCCCGATGAAGTTCTTCGAATATCTGGCCGCAGGGCTGCCTGTGGTGGGAACGGCGATCCCAGCGTTGAAAATCCATTCGGATGTGGCGTGGCTCTGCGAACCGGATCCTGTCGCCTTTGCGTCTGCGATTGATCGTGCACTTCAGGGGCAGGGGCCGGCTTTGAATGAGCGTCTGGCGCGGGCACAGGCCCATACCTACGCCACTCGTACCAAATCCATGCTGACTGTGCTGCGTCGCGTCGGCGTGTTGGCTGAGGCTGAACAGGGCAATCCTCAACGTTTTCGTTTGCATCGTTCGCGTTGGAATCGCGGCAAAACTTGGCTGGTGTCACCACTGCTGAAGTGGGTTGGCTTGATGGCCGATCAACTGGTGAGTGCTGGATGTGGCAGGAGTCTCACTCGGTTGTTTTGTTTTTTGCAGAGCCGGGGTTGGCTTGCACCCGATCTTCAGAGTCGCCTGGTGTTTCTGCTGGTGCAGAACGGTGACTATCCCCAGGCACTCGCTGTTCTGGAGCAGCTCTGGAGGGTGCATGGTCGCGTGGATGCGATTAAGCGTTTGTTGTTCCGCCGAGGCTCTCGTCCCCAAGATCGCTACGAGGCCTTGCAGATGTTTGCGGTGTTTGCCACCAGTAAGCATCTTCCCGAGCATTTCACTGGGTATTGCTGGATTGTTTTTGCTCATCGCAGTGCTGATCTCGAGGATGCAGTCTTGATGCGTCAGGCCTTGTTGGGTGTGGTGGCCTTGGCGGAGCGGTTGGAAGCGGATCCAGACACGGTGGTGTGCCTTCGGGACAACCGCCGCAATCGACTCAAAATGCTGGTGTCTTGTTATGCAACCCTGCTGCGTCTCCAGTTGGCCCTCGGTGACGCGACTGCTCTTAAAGCCGTTGGTCGTGCCGGGCTGGCGTTGATGCAGCGTCTTGATCCAGCGGCTATCGATCCGAACACCTCATACCGCTTGACGCGCAACAGTTTGCGGGTGCTCAGTATTGCGGCATTGGAGGCGGTTGAGTCCAAAGATTCCGCTTTGCTCGATGCAGTTGCCGATGTGATGGCGGTGCAGCACCGGCACATTCATCAGCCCTGCTTCGATCACCAGGCTGCTCAAGAAGATCATCGGGGTTTTTCCTCCTTGATGCTCGACGCGGCACATTCGATGGTTCCCACCCTGAGGACGGGTCTTGATGCCAGCGGTTGTGATGCTTTGGAGAGATTGCTGGTGCTGGTGATCAAGAGCGAACGCGACCTGGACGATCCGCAGCGTCAGCTCCGCGCTTTGGCGAAGTCCAAGGCACTTTTTGCTTCGTTCTGGTCCGGATCGCCTCCGTACTCACCATGGTCGTGAGGCCTGAACTCAGCCGTGGACGTGTGGTGCTCTACATCGACAGCCTCAAGTTGGGTGGGGCTGAACGGGTGACCCTGCGTTTGGCTAGTTGGTTGCACGCTGCCGGGTGGGAACCGTTGTTGCTCACCCGCAAACCCATCAGTTGGGATTTCTACTCCGTGCCTACTGGGGTCTCCCGTCATGTTGAGCCGGTAGACCCAGCCTGGATGCGTTGTTTGGGACCGCTGGCTCTTCCGTTTCGTCTGCTGCGTTTACGCGCTTGGATGAAGCATCAGCAGGTATGCCTGGTGATTGGGATGACCACCATTCCTGCGATCAAGATGCTGTTGGCGCGCAGAGGACTCGGGATGCCCTGTGTGGTTTCTGAGCGCAACTACCCACCGTTGAAGCCCCTCGGTCTGCCCTGGCGTGTGCTCCGGCGTCTCACTTATCCCTGGGCTGATCTTCATTTGGTGCAGACCGAGGTGGTAGGTCGCTGGTTGCGCCGCCATCTTGCGGCCGAGCCCCAGTTGTTGCTGCCCAATCCAGTGATCTGGCCGTTGCCGGATGGAGAGCCCCGCCTGGATCCACAGGAGTGGTTGAAGAAAGCGGGCGTACGTGCCGACGATCCGGTACTGATGGCGGTTGGGACGAAAGCGCGGCAAAAAGGCTTTGATCGCCTGGTGGATTGGTTCCGGGAATTGGCCCCACGGCATCCACGGCTGCAGTTGGTGATCGTTGGGTTGGCTGCTGGTAGCTATCACGGCCGGGATCAGCAGCAGGATTTGCGGCAGCAATTGTCGTTAGACCCCTCGTTTCGTAGTCGCCTCCACTTCCCTGGCCAGGTTGGGAATTTGCAGCAGTGGTACGAACGGGCTCAAGTGTTCGTTTTGTCGTCTCGCTACGAGGGGTTCCCGAATGTGCTGCTGGAGGCCATGGCGAGTGGATGCTGTTGCATCGCAGCGGATTGCCCTCAGGGGCCGGCGGAACTGATCAAGGATGGCCTGAATGGTCGATTAATTCCGGAGCAGGCATCGCAGCAGATTTGGGTGGAGGCGATTGATGGGCTTCTACAGACGCCGTTCCAATGCCAACGCTTTGGTAGTGCGGCACGAGCCGTTCGAGAGCGTTATGAGCCAGGTCAGCTGGCGAGGTCGTTCGTCGATGCGATGGAGACCCTGCGGAGATGAGCGACGATCTTTGGGTGGTGCTCCCGCATCTAGGGGCAGGAGGGGCTCAAAAAGTGGCCCTGCTCGCGGCTGAGCGGTATCTGGCCATGGGCTGGAGGGTGCGGTTGGTGACGTTGTTGCCAAACCAGCCGGTTGTGCATGAATTCCCCGTTGGTTTGGTCCACACCGATCTTGGCCCGGAGGTCGCGTCGCGATGGGCGCTGTTTTTTACCCCCAAGCGAAGACTGCATCGGCTGGCGGTGAAAGCGATCTTCAGCTTGGGTTGGCCCCTCGTCGCCTTCGCACCATGGCCGGTTTGGCGTTGGTGTGTGGAGGCGATTGGAGGGCCTCAGGCCGAATTGTTGCGTCGCCGCTGCGCTGCCGATCGGCCTCAACGGGTGCTTTCGATGCTTAGTCGCACCAACATCCTCAGTTGCAGCGCGCTTTGGGATCAGCCCTGTCATCTGGTGGTCTCCGAACGCAATGATTTGCGCCGTCAAACCTTGCCGTTCCCCTGGCCGCGGCTGCGGCGCTTGCTGTATCGCCGGGCTGATGTACTTACGGCTAACACGCTTGGAGTGCTGGAGAGCCTGGCTGCTCTTGATGGGCTTCGCGATCCGGTGTTGCTGCCTAATCCTTTACCCCAGCGCTCCGGGGTCGAGATGGCCCATGCTGAGATGCCACGTCAGGGCTTTATTGCTGTGGCGCGCCTTGTGCATCAAAAGGGATTGGATGTGTTGATCGATGCCCTGGCCATGGCCGGTGGAGTAGCGCGAGATTGGCCGCTCACGCTTGTGGGCGAAGGCCTGGAGCGAGAGGCACTCATGGCCCAGGTGGCGCGCCTGCAGCTCGGGGATCGCGTTCGCTTCCTTGGACACCGCTCCGATGTGCCGCACTTGTTGGCAGAAGCAGCGGTGTTCGTGTTGCCGTCTCGTTTTGAGGGAATGCCCAATGCCTTGCTTGAAGCCATGGCGCAGGGCCTCGCAGTGGTGGTCAGCGATGCCTCCCCCGGTCCGCTGGAGGAGATCGACCATGGTCGAAGTGGATGGGTTGTACCCAGTGAGGATGTCGGCGCTCTCGCCCAAGCGCTCGAGCATCTGGCGGCTGATCCATCCCAACGTCAGAGGCTTGGTGGAACGGCACGGGACCAGGTGTTGTCGCGTGATTGGTCGCAGTTGGCACCGGTCTGGGATGAGGTCTTGGGCGGAACATGACCCTGCAGCGTGTGCTGGTCTTGGCTCCAACGCGTCGGGCGGCTTCCGAGACCTTTGTGCGCGCCAATCTTGCCGGTCTTCCCTTCGCGACAACGGCCTACTTCGGTGATGAGCGACCGCTGGGTCAGCCATGGCGTCTTGTCTATGGCGTTGCTGTGCTGATGAGCAAAGTCCTGACCCGTCTGGGTTGGCTGCGGCTGGCTGGCTGGCCGGCCGCCGTGGTGACCAAACTTTTAATACGACGACATCAGCCGGATCTTGTATTGGTGGAGTTCGGCTTCCATGCATTGCGAGTGATGGAGGCTGCAGCGGAATGCCAGATCCCTTTGGTGGTGCATTTTCGAGGTTCGGATCTTTCGGCCTGGACCAAGTTCGGTGCCCAGAAGATGCGCTACCGCCGCTTGATGCGGATTGCTTCTGGAGCGATCGTGAAATCTCAGCCGATGCGGCAGACCCTGCTGGATTTGGGGATGGAGTCTGAGCGGATCTTGATCAGTGCGTCGGGTGCTAATGCCCAGTTGTTTCACTCCAGTGCTCCAGGGTCGGCGCCTCCCGTCTTCCTGGCTGTGGGGAGGTTTGTTGATAAAAAAGGCCCTCTGTACACGATTCGGGCCTTTGCACAGTTGGTGGGGCAGCATCCCAGAACTGATTTGGCGTTATGGATGGTTGGGGAAGGACCCCTACAGCAGCAGGCCGAAGCGTTGGTCAGGGAGCTAGGCCTCGAGTCCGTCGTCCGATTTTGGGGTGCCCAGCCCCAGCAGAAGGTTGCTGAACTGATGCGGGAGGCGCGGGGGTTTGTGCAGCACTCCGTTGTGGCGCCCGATGGAGACAGTGAGGGCAACCCGGTGGCGGTCATGGAGGCTCAGCTCAGCGGTTTGCCCGTGGTAGCTACCCGGCATGCGGGGATTCCTGAGGTTGTGCGGCACGGAGAGAGCGGTTGGCTTGTTGCTGAAGCGGATGTGGTGGGGATGGCAGCAGCCCTGCTGCGCCTCGTCGAAGATCCTGGGTTGGCGCAGCGTTGGGGGCAGGCTGGCCGTCGCCGGATTCAAGAGCGGTTCACGATCGATCACCATCTACGGGATGTGGCGCAGTTTTTACGCGGCATCTCGCCAAGATCCCGTTTTCAGACGTCCGACCGATGACGACCCGCCCGAAGCTGTTGTTGATCCGTGGGCTCGGACATAGCGGCACCACGATTCTGGATCTCGCGCTTGGAGCTCATCCCTCGATCATGGGCCTGGGGGAAGCGGTCCGGATCCTCGAACGTCCTCGACCGGATGAAGCCCAGCGAGGTCCTGCCCAGCTCAGGGGAGATCTGCGGTATGAACGTTCCTGCACCTGCGGAAAGTTGGCAGCGGACTGTCCTATTTGGGGGCCTCTTTTGGATTGGCTGCCAACCCACGACGACTGGCCACTCAAGGCGAAGTTGAAGCACCTCCTGGCGACGTTGCCGAGCGCGGATCAACCCCGTTGGGTGGTCGATTCATTCCAAGACGACCGCCTTTTGCCGTTCTGGACAGAGAACGATCTTGAGATTCGAGTGATTCATCTCACCCGTGATGTCCGCAGTTGGGTCCATTCCCGATCGCGCAAAGAGCGTCAGCAGGGGCGTTGGCTTCCAGAGCTGCGCCCACTCCTTCGCTGGTGGAGGCTGAGTGCCCGTGATTCCGATCAGTTCAAGGCCCTTGGCAACAGAGTCTTGCGTCTGGGGTATGAGGAGCTGGCCTTACAGCCTGATGTTGCCCTGCGTCGCGTCTGCGCTTGGCTTGAGCTGCCTTTTGTGGAGACAATGCTCCAGCCCGGAGATCACTCCACAAGCCATGTGCTGTCCGGCAATCGCATGCGTTTTGATCCGAATCAGCGTCAACGCATCCAGTACGACGGCAGCTGGATGCAGGCTGCTTTTGGATTGACTCACCTGGCGCTCTGCATTCCGGCTTTATCTCGTCTGAACCGCAGCTTGGTTTATTCCGGTTTGCCGCCCAGGGATTGACGTCCCCTGTGGCGGTAAATCTTGCCATTATCGATATCCGGATTTAAGTCGAAAATTAAGTCGTAGTCCGAAAGATCAATATCAAATTTCTTTAGTCGACGTCCCGTGTCGATATTAAGGAAAAAGTCTCCTTTTTTTGGATTGTAAGAGTTTCCCTTGCCAATGCCGTCTTGGATGCTGATTTCCTTTGTGTCTTCATTGAGGTAAATTAGGCGGTCGTATTTAAGCCGTCTGAGATGGTTATTGTTCCGAAACCAGCCTTTGGTGAAAATCAGATTGATTTCTTCTCCATGAAGGCGTGCTGTTTCGGTTACGTCGTCTACGGCAGCCAGGCTGGCTGCCCATGAATCGTGGGCTGAAGTGATGTCTTTAACCCGATGGACGAATGTATTAGGAAGGCCATCTTCGATTGCCACTAAAGCGACACTGCACCCGATGCTGAGGCCGGCGGCAACCCGTTGCGTTGCTGCTTTTCGGGGCAGTCGAGGTGCCAGGGTTTCCGTGCAAAACACCATCAAATTCACGATCGCGATGAACTGCACGGGTAGGGCCATGTAGTTGCTCGCTTTAAATCCAACGAGGTAAAATAGAACTCCGATGTAGCTCCATGCCGCCAGGTTTATGGCATCGAGCAAGCTGAATGACCACCGTCTTCGGGCGATCTGTAATGCGCGCAGACAGGAATACCCCAGTAAGAACAGCAAACGTGGGTCGAGTTGGAGGGCGGCGAATCTCAGCTCTGAGTCATACCGCTGTTCACCCACGTAATGGCTTGGAAGAACGCTGAGATAGACGAAGCTGAGAAGGAAAAAGATGCTGACCCAGATTAAATGGATTTCAAGTTGAAATCTTTTGCGACAAAAGATCCAGATCTCGCGGAGTGAATGAAGCCCTGTTCTGCGCTGCTCTTGGATTAGCCCATGGCCCATCACCCCGAGAGCTGGAATCAAGAACAACAGAATCGCCGTGTCTTTTGTGAAAGCTCCGATCAGGCTGGCAATAATGGCGGTATAGTGATTCTGAACCCGTTGCGTTTGCTGATAGCGCAAGTAGTTGTAGGTAAAAATTGCAAACAGCAGGACAAGAATCCGTTCGCTGTAAATGAACTGGAAGTAGTTATAAGCGCTGGCAGGTGTAAATAAGAATAGAATTCCTGCCACGGCTAGCAGTGATGGTATCTGTTTGCGATGAGTCAGCAGTTCAATGATCTTTGCGAGGAGCACTACAGTGGCTGCTAATTCGATGCAGTTAACGAGTGCCCAGATTTTGACGTAAGGGGTAAACCAGCTGAGGATATGAATATCTTGATGCGCAAGCGGAAAGAATCGGTAGTCATTCCTCGACATCGTCTCGATTAGGAATGTCCAGCGCAGTGAAAAGTTGTCGAGCAGAAAGCCGCCGACAAGATCGTCGTACCAGCTAATAATTTCTTTGTAAAACCAGCTGCTCTTGTGGACCACATAGCTGGAGTAAAGGGTGAAGAGTCCTGCGCTAAATGGATATTTTTGGATGGCATTCCAAAGTCGTTGAGTGATTGTCTTTGAATGGCTTGTGGGATGACTAATTCGATCGGTATGTTCAGCCTCGATATGATTGGCTTTGCGGATTCTCCAGCTCATCCAGCCCACGGAGATGATCAGAATGCTGATGAAGATTGCGTGGGAAACGATGTTATAAGTGAGTGCCAGATCACGGCCAGCATCCGTCGTTGGGATCGGAAAAGATGCTCGGTTCTCGTCGATCCAGATCCAGGCGATTGCAGCGAGGATGGTCAACACTCCACTGAGTGTTAGGGCTAAACCCACCCGCCGCACGACTATTTGAGAGGACATTAAGTGCACCATTGTGTAGCGGTGGGCCAATGTCGATCGAGATTCAGCTGAGGCTGTTCTCTGAGCAATGTTCTGTAGGTAGTTGCCTGGGTTTTTCCGATTCGCGCCAGGATCTCTTTGGGCACAGGAGTGGTCGAGCCGCTTGCATTCACCTTTTTGGCGATGTCCATCGGCTGATAGGGAAGTGTTAGCTGTTCGTAGAGATGTTGGTGGCTAGATGCATCAAAGAGTTGCTCGAACAGCATTAGGCAGATGTCCTCTTTGGCGAAGCTTTCGTTGAGGGATCGCAGGGTCCTGACGTAGTCGCTCCGTAAGCTCGGAGTCCGCTCCAATTTCTCAGCAAGTTTGTGAAATGCCCGCAGTTCATCGGCCGGGTTGAGCTGCTTTTTCTTGCGGAGCTGCATCCGTTGTTGGGAGAGCAGGCGCTCAATCGGGTCACGCAGGATGAAAACAGGGCAAGTGCGAACGGAGCGTTCCCTGAAGGCATTGCGAATCCATCGAAGTGTGTTGGCGCTTAGGCAGGAATAGGAGGGGGTGATGTCACCGCTGAGTCGGTACCCAGGTCGATTCAGTAGCCCGGTGAAGTAGTCGAAATACCGAGTTGGATCTTGAAAGAAGCGCTCGCGACGCCACGTACGCCAGCGCCAGAGAGGAGGTTTTTGGGGGCGGTAGCGGGCGAAGGCGTCCAGGGTTAGCGCATCGAAGACGTGATATTCCTTGCAAAAGCCAAAGTCCGCGTCATTGCGGCGGTTGAGCTGATCATGAAGCCAGGAAGTTCCTGCTTTCTGGGCACCCACGCCCAGTAAGAAAGTGGGATCAGAAGTCAAGGCGTTTTGTGGGAGGGATTGTCATTACTTGATCTGGAGCGTTGGCATGCCCTTCACGAGATCGTCGATGGCTTTGACCTGGGTGAGGAATGGTTCGAGCAGGTTTAGGGGCAGGGCGCTGGGACCGTCGCAACGAGCTTGTGCTGGGTTGGGGTGCGCTTCTAAGAACAGGCCTGCCAGTCCGATGGCCATCCCAGAGCGGGCCAGATCGACAACTTGGGATCGACGACCACCCGATGCGGCACCTCCGGGATCGCGACATTGCAGAGCGTGAGTCACGTCGAAAATCAGTGGGATGTCTTGGCAGGTTTGCTTCATGACCCCAAAACCGAGCATGTCGACCACGAGGTTGTCGTAGCCAAAATTGCTGCCGCGTTCGCACAACAACAACTGCTCATTGCCGCACTCTTTGAATTTTTCAACGATGTTGGCCATCTGTTCCGGGCTTAGGAACTGGGGTTTCTTGATGTTGATGACAGCCCCGGTGTTGGCCATCGCGGTGACCAAATCCGTTTGGCGGGCCAGGAAAGCTGGCAGCTGAATGATGTCGGCAACCGCCGCTGCAGCCACAGCCTCCTCGGGGGTATGGACATCGGTGATCACTGGGACGCCGTGGGTGTTTTTGACGGCTTCAAGGATGCTTAGCCCTTGTTCGAGGCCAGGGCCACGAAAAGAATGGATGGAGGATCGGTTGGCTTTGTCGTAGGAGGCTTTAAACACCAAGGGAATGCCAAGGCGTTCGCAGACGGTCTTGTAATGACTTGCGCAGTGCAGTGCGAAGTCCAAGTCTTCCAGAACATTCACGCCGCCCAGCAGAACAAAGGGTCGGTCGTTCGCGAACGTGATGTTTCCGAGTTGAACCTGGCGCGCCACGATTGTGTTCCCAGTGATGAGTTGGGTGAGCTTACGCGGTTGAACTAATTGTTATTCAAAATTTAACTTTATTGAGTGTTGAAGTGATCCCTTGTTTAGAGATTGATTAATGATTGCGTATGGGCTGAATTCCTAAAGTCGAACAGCTGACTTGTTCAGGCATAAAATTATCCTAAACAATCGAAGCGATTATTTATGGCTTTGGTGATGCGTCGCAAGTCGTCAGTCAATAAGAGGCATTTTCCCTTGGCAATGCACCATTTTCAGCTCATAGTTTTGAGTTTTGTACTTTAACAAAAAGGAGTAAATGTATCCCTTCTGCTTGATTCGATCTTTCGTCTGCGGCGTTACTACGTTGAATTAAAAGCATTGCAACCACCCTATTAGGTGCGTTCTGGTGACTGCATGTGTCAGGTTATTTACTCGTTGGTTGTGTGTTTTTGCCTGACATTTTGGCTTGGTGTTTGCAGCGAAGCCCTACGCAAAGCCCTCTGGTGCGTATCGCCTCTTGTTTCTTCGCTCTAACGTTCTGGTCATGAGCTTTTTGGCCGGCCTCAACGACGCCCAACGCCGGGCGGTGGATCACCACCAGGGGCCTCTGCTGGTGGTGGCTGGTGCTGGGAGTGGAAAGACGCGTGCCCTCACCCATCGCATCGCCCATCTCATTGGAGAACATGGAGCCGATCCGGGTCAGATCTTGGCCGTCACCTTCACCAATAAGGCGGCTCGGGAGATGAAGGAGCGGCTGGAGCTGTTGTTGGCCCAACGCTTGGCCCAGAGTCAATTTGGTCAGCCTTGGAGCACGTTGCCGCCGGTGGAACAGCGGCAGTTGCGATCTCGGATCTATCGGGAGATCACAAAGGAGCTCTGGATTGGCACATTTCATGCCCTGTTCGCTCGGATGCTTCGCTTCGATATCGACAAATTTCGGGATCCAGACGGTCTCACCTGGACCAAGCAGTTTTCGATCTACGACGAAGCCGACGCTCAAAGCCTGGTGAAGGAGATCGTCACGCAAGAACTGCAGATGGATCCGAAGCGGTTTGAGCCCAAAAAGGTGCGCTGGGCGATCAGCAATGCCAAAAATCAGGGTTGGTTGCCGGATCAGCTCGAAGCCAATGCAGAAGGTCAGCGCGGCAAGCTCACGGCCGACGTGTACCGCCGTTATCGCAAAGCTTTAGCAGCGAACAATGCCTTGGACTTCGACGACCTCTTGCTACTGCCGGTTCAGTTGCTCCAGCAGAACGAACAGGTGCGCCGCTACTGGCATCGGCGTTTTTGCCATGTGCTGGTGGATGAATATCAAGACACCAACCGCACTCAATACGACCTGATCAAGTTGCTAGTGACCGACGGCAAAGAGCCGCAGGCCTACGACGACTGGTCTGGCCGTTCGGTTTTTGTTGTGGGGGATGCCGATCAGAGCATCTACAGCTTCCGTGCCGCTGACTTCACGATCCTGATGGGCTTTCAGGACGATTTTGGTGATCAAGCGCCGGATGATGCCACCCGTACGATGGTGAAATTAGAAGAAAATTATCGTTCCACCGCCACGATCTTGGCGGCGGCCAATGCTCTGATTTCGAACAACAGTGAGCGGATCGACAAGGTGCTCCGCCCCACCCGAGGTGAAGGGGAGCTGATCACCCTCACCCGTTGTGACGACGAAATTGCTGAGGCGGAGGCGGTGGTTCATCGTCTGCGAATGATGGAAGCCGCGAACCCAGATCTCAGCTGGGGTGACATGGCGGTGCTCTACCGCACCAATGCCCAGTCGCGGGCCATGGAAGAGTCGTTGGTGCGCTGGGGTATTCCCTACATCGTGGTGGGTGGGCTTCGCTTCTACGACCGACGCGAGATCAAGGATTTGTTGGCCTATCTGCGCCTCTTGGTCAATCCTGCCGACACCGTCAGCCTGCTGCGGGTGATCAATGTGCCCAAACGTGGAATTGGTAAAACCACCATTCAGCGCCTCACCGATGCGGCCAATCAGCTCGGCATTCCCCTTTGGGATGTGGTGAGTGATCCAGAAGCGGTGCGTTCGCTTGGTGGGCGTTCGGCCAAAGGCTTGCTGCAATTTTGCGAACTCGTCAATGATCTGAAACCACAGGTTCAAACCGCCGCTCCATCGGAGCTGCTTCAGCAAGTGATGGAAAAAAGTGGGTATGTGAGTGAGTTGATCACTGAAGGAACTGACGAGGCCGAGGAACGCCGCCGCAATCTTCAGGAGCTGGTGAACGCGGCCTTGCAATACCAAGAGGAAAACGACGACGGCAATTTGGAGGGATTTTTGGCGTCTGCTGCTCTATCGAGCGATGCCGACAACAAAGACACGGCAGCGGATCGGGTCACCCTGATGACCCTGCACAGCAGCAAAGGTTTGGAATTTCCTGTGGTCTGTCTGGTGGGGTTGGAGCAAGGGCTCTTTCCGAGCTATCGCTCTTTGGATGACCCTGCGTCCTTGGAGGAGGAACGCCGCCTTTGTTATGTCGGGATTACGCGTGCCAAAGAGCGTCTTTTCCTGTCCCACGCCAGTGAGCGTCGTCTTTGGGGGGGGATGCGCGAGGCGGCCGTGCCGTCTGTGTTCCTCTCCGAATTGCCCGAGGCGTTGGTGCAGGGTGATCTTCCGCAAACTGGCGGTGCGGCTCTCCGGCGCGAGCGCCGCTTGGATCGGCTCACCCGGGTCGATCGTGACCAACCCTCATCGGCCCCTGCTAATGCTGTGCGTCGTCGTCAGGCCGGACCAGCCCCTGGCCTCAGTTGGACGGTGGGGGACAAGGTGACCCATTCCAGCTTTGGAGTTGGAGAGATCACCCATACCTTTGGCAGTGGCGAAAAAATATCGATTGCGGTCAAATTTGTGGGGATGGGACCAAAAATTTTGGATCCCCGCTTAGCGCCGATCGAACCGGTCCCCAAGAGCGATGGCTAAGCCCCCTGCTTTACCGGGATTGCTGCTGATCCGTGGTCTTGGCCATAGCGGAAGCACCATTTTGGATTTGGCCCTCGGTGCCCACCCCAACATTGTTGGTTTGGGTGAAGCGGTTCGGGTGTTGGAGCAGCCGCGGTTGGGTGAATCCCATAAGGGTCCCCAGCAGCTGCGGGGTGCGTTGCGCTTCGAACGGCGCTGCACCTGTGGGGCGCTTGCCGGATCGTGTCCTGTTTGGGGACCGTTGCTCATGTGGTTGCCGGAGCATGACGATCGGCCCCTGTTGGAGAAGTTCGATCGACTGATCTCACCCTTCAAATCTGGTTCTGCACGTTGGTTGGTGGAGTCCTTTCAAGCGGATGAGCAGCTGCTTGAGGCGAAGGCACTCGGCCGGCCTGAGCGCGTGATTCATCTCGTGCGGGATGTTCGTTCTTGGGTGCATTCGGAGGCCCGTCGTGGCGTTGAGCGGCATGGCCGCGGTGTCTCCGTGGGCTGGCGGTCGCTCATGCGCTGGTGGCGGGTCAACCGCCGCATGGAGCAGCGCCTACGGCGGTCTGATTGCGCGGTGTTTCAGCTGGGTTATGAGGAATTGGCCTTGGCCCCAGAAGCAGCCTTGCGGTGCCTATGCGATTGGCTCGAGCTCCCGTTTGAGCCGGCGATGCTCCAACCCGGACTGCATTCCGAGAGTCACATCGTCTCCGGTAATCGCTTGCGGTTTGAACCTGGTCAGAGCCACGCCATTCGCTATGACGCCGCCTGGCTCACCTCCCCAGCCCTTTCAGTGGGGGTCGCGCCGTTGTTCCCGTCTGTGGCCGCGATGAATCGTCGTCTTGTTTACAGCCATGGTTTGCTCGGCGACACCTGGCCAACGGCTTAATCTCCCCCCAGCAACCAATGGCCCGTGTCGACCGCCCACCTGCCGATTCCGATTTTTATCGGCTACGACCCGCGTGAGCGTGCTGCCACAAACGTCCTGATCGACAGCCTGTACCAGCACAGCAGTGTGCCGCTGGCGATTACACCCTTGGTGACACCGCAGCTGGAAAATCAGGGGTTGTTCCACCGCGAACGGGATCCCAAGCAGAGCACCGCGTTTTCGTTCACGCGCTTCCTGGTGCCGTATTTGATGGGCTATCAGGGCTGGGCGCTGTTCATGGATTGCGACATGCTCTGCCAAGCCGACATCAAGGCGTTGTGGGATCAGCGCGATGATCGCTATGGCGCGATGTGTGTGCAGCATGAGCATGTTCCTGGAGAAACGGTGAAGTTCCTTGGCGAAGTGCAGAGCGCTTATCCGAAGAAGAATTGGAGTTCATTGATGTTGTTGAACTGCAGCCGCTGTACGAATCTCACCCTGGATTACGTCAATACGGCTTCAGGTTTGGAGCTGCATCGTTTCCATTGGTTGGAGGGGGATCACGAGATCGGAGCCATTCAGGGTGGATGGAACCACTTGGTGGATGTGCAACGCCCTCCAGAACAGGAGGAGCCGGCGCCGATGCTGCACTGGACCCTCGGTGGCCCTTGGTTTCGCGAACAGCGCACGATGGGAGGCCCTCTGGCCGCTCAATGGTTTGCTGCCCGTGATGAAGCCATCAAGCTCTGGGATTAATGGCCATTCAGAAATGTGTCGTCGCTGTTCCAGCCCGTTTGCAGTCGTCGCGGCTGCCCAACAAGGTGCTGGCCGAGATCGGCGGCAAACCGATGATTCAGCGGGTTCTCGAGCGTTGTCGTGAATCCACGGCGGTGGACACCGTTGTGCTCTGCACCGATAGCCAGGAGCTTCAGCAGCGGGCAGCGGTTTGGGGATTTCCCGTCTTGATGACGGCTGAATCCTGCAGCTCCGGAAGCGACAGGATCGCTTCAGTGGCTGATGCGCTGATGGCCCTTGCTTGGGGCAACGCAACGCCAGCAGCAGAGCAAACCGCCGTGATCAACGTTCAGGGAGATCAGCCGTTTATTGATCCCAAGGTGATTGATGCGATGGCCGCCGAGTTTCGCCGACTTGATCCGGTTCCAGCGGTCGTCACTCCGGTGTACGGCTTGAAACCAGAGACGGTTCACAACCCCAATGTGGTGAAAACCCTGTTGGCCCACGATGGACGGGCGTTGTATTTCTCGCGCTCCGCGATTCCCCATGTGCGTGATGTGGATCCGTCGGAATGGCATCGCCACACCACCTTCTGGGGACACGTGGGGATGTACGGCTTTCGCGGGGATGTGTTGGCGGGCTGGGGTCAACTCCCAGCATCACCCCTTGAAGATTTGGAACGCCTTGAGCAGCTCCGTTTGATCGAGGCTGGCCTCACCATTGCCACGTTCGAAGTGCAGGGAACATCCTTATCGGTCGACACCGCTGAACAGCTGGAACAAGCACGCGCGATGGTTTGATCTGGGTGGTTTTTTGTTGTGTCGTGAATAGCTTTGGGATGTGATGTTTCTGCCTGACCGGGGCCTTGGATTGTGTCTGATTTGAAGTGCCCGTTTAGTGGTGTTGTTGGTTCCGTCACTCCTGCTGGTCACGCCAACAATCAACACTGGTGGCCGAATCAGATCAATCTTGGATTGCTGCATCAGCACCACCCTGATTCCAATCCCCTGACGCAGGAATTTGATTATTCCGCTGCGTTTTCTGCCCTTGATCTTGAAGCTCTGAAGACAGATCTGAGGGTGCTGATGACTGATTCGCAGGACTGGTGGCCAGCGGATTGGGGACATTACGGCGGTCTCTTCATCCGCTTGGCCTGGCACAGCGCTGGGACGTATCGCAGTGCGGATGGTCGCGGTGGTGCGGGTCATGGCAACCAGCGTTTTGCCCCTTTGAACAGCTGGCCTGACAACACCAACCTTGATAAAGCGCGGCGTCTTCTCTGGCCAATCAAGCGCAAATACGGCAATGCCATCTCTTGGGCCGATCTCATCATCCTCAGCGGCAATGTGGCGCTCGAGTCGATGGGCTTCCCCACGGCTGGCTTTGCAGGCGGCCGTACGGATATCTGGCAGCCCGAAGAGGATGTGTATTGGGGACGTGAAACCACCTGGCTGTCGGATGAGCGCCACGCTGTTCCAGGAGAGCTGGATCAGCCGCTGGCGGCCGTGGAGATGGGGCTGATTTATGTGAATCCAGAAGGTCCCCATGGCAAGCCGGATCCTCTGGCCTCAGGTTCCGACGTGCGGGACACCTTTGCCCGCATGGGCATGACCGTGGAGGAGACCGTTGCCTTGGTGGCCGGTGGTCATACCTTCGGAAAGTGCCATGGTGCTGCACCAGACACCCATCTGGCGGCAGAACCGGAGGGGGCCGAGCTTGCCCAGCAGGGTCTTGGCTGGGCCAACAGCTTTGAGAGCGGAAAAGGTGAGCACACCATCACCAGCGGGATCGAAGGGGCATGGAAGCCCAATCCCACGCGCTGGGATCAGGGCTACTTCGAGATGATGTTTACGTACGAGTGGGAGCTCACCAAAAGCCCCGCTGGTGCTTGGCAGTGGGTGGCTAAGGATGTGAAACCGGAGCACATGATCCCGGATGCGCATGTTCCGGGTCGTTTTGCGGCTCCAATCATGACCACTGCTGATTTGTCGCTGCGGCACGATCCGATTATGGCGCCGATTGCTCGCCGCTTTCATCAGGATCAAGGCGCCTTCGCTGAGGCCTTTGCCAACGCTTGGTTCAAGCTCACGCACCGGGATCTTGGACCGCGTGCTCTTTATTTGGGTTCTGATGTCCCGGAGAGGGTGGAGATTTGGCAAGACCCAATTCCGGCAGTTGATCACCCGTTGATTGATGCTGCCCAGATTTCTGATCTCAAGCGGCAAGTCCTCACAAGTGGCCTCGAGGTCGGTGCTCTGGTCGCGACAGCCTGGGGGTCGGCCTCGACCTTCCGCAGTTCAGACCGACGAGGAGGCGCGAATGGTGGCCGTATTCGCCTTCAGCCTCAGTCCAGTTGGGATGTCAATGACCCAAATCAGCTCAAGACAGTGCTCAGTGCGCTTGGGCAGGTTCAGGAGAAATTCCACCGGACGGTGACTGGAAGCACACGGGTCTCGATGGCTGATCTGATTGTTTTGGGCGGGTGTGCCGCGATCGAAAAGGCTGCGGCCGAGGCTGGTTACACAGTGACGGTGCCATTTCATCCCGGTCGGATGGATGCCTCTGCTGCTCAAACCGATACCGCGTCGTTCAATGTGCTGAAGCCGTTGGCCGATGGCTTTCGAAACTGGCAGCGCAAAGGCCTTCCTCTACGGGCCGAGGAGCTTCTCGTGGACCGAGCTCAATTGCTTGGTTTGAGTGCCCCAGAGATGACCGTGTTAGTGGCAGGTTTGCGGGTGCTTGGTGCCAATCGTGGGGGCAATCGCCATGGCGTGTTGACGGATCGCATCGGCGTGTTGAGCAACGACTTTTGCGTGAACCTGCTCGATATGACGACCCACTGGACCCCTGTGGACGATGCGATGGAGTCTTATCTCGGGTGTGATGGCAGCGGTCGCAAGCGCTGGACCGCGAGCCGTGCCGACCTCGTTTTTGGCTCTAATAGCCAGCTTCGGGCGATTGTGGAGATCTATGCCCAAGATGATGGTGGCCAGCGTTTTGTGGAGGATTTTGTACGCGCTTGGGTGAAGGTGATGAATTTGGATCGCTTCGACTTGCGCTGAGCAGATTCGGCTTAGCTGAGGTCGTTGCACCAGCGATGGGCGAGGGGCCACAGCTGAGCCAGATCCAGATGGCCCATGCTTTGACGCACAGCAGCAAAGGTGGGGGCCTGCCATGCCCCGAGTTCAGCGAGCACCTCGTCAGGAACCGATGTATCGGTTCGGCTGACATTCACCTGTTGCTCCCAATCCGGTTCTGCATAGGGAACGTTTAAAACGTCGCAAAGACGTTGCCAGCTTGCTGGGGTAAAGAGCCGTTCGTAGAGGTCGATAAAGCACTCACTGGGGTGAAACACCTGGTTGAGGGTCATCAGGGTGTGGCCGTAATCGCTGCGGAGCGCCACCCTCTCAGGTTGCTCCATGCACAGTTGTCGCAGCGCGTCCACCTCTGTTTGGTGGTTGAGTTTGTTTTGCTTGCGTAGTTGCATGCGCTGGCTGGAGATGATGCGTTCGATGGGATCGCGCATCAGAAAAACCGGGCGCACAGGAATTTGGCGCTTTTCAAAATTGGCAAGGATCTCTTGCAATGTGCCAAGGCTTAGGGCGCTGTAGGACGGCGTGATGTCGCCGGTCAGTTGAATGCCCGGGCGCCGCAACAGGCTGGCGAAATAGTTGTAGTAGCGCTGCGGTTGAGCGATGAAGCGTTGGCGTCGCCAGGTGCGCGGTTTGATCAGCGAACGCTTGCGTCGATGGCTGAAGCCCGCTTCCGGCAGGGTGAGGGCATCGTGAATGTGATACTCCTTCAGGAAGCCAAAATCGGCATCCCGGCGACGATTGAGCTGGGCATGAAGCCAGGACGAGCCCGCTTTTTGCGCTCCAAGCCCCAGGACGAATGTCCCGTTGCGTTCAGTCATTCCGATCGCGCCACCCATCGCGCTTCAGGTTTTGAAAGCGCCCACGGGCTTGAAGGATCGTTTCGGCAAGTTCTCGGATGGCGCCGTGGCCTCCTCGTTTCCGCAAAACAGCGTGGGCTCCCTGCCGGACCGGCGTGCAGGCATCGGCAGGAGCAATCAGGAGTCCGACCACGGGCCGCACGGCCAAGTCGTTGAGGTCGTCTCCCACGAAGGCCGTTTCAGCAATGTCAACACCCAATTGGTGTTGGAGCTGAAGAAGGGCCTCGGGCTTGTCTTTGATGCCCACTAGGCAATGTTTGATTCCCAGTTGGCGTGCCCTCACTTCAGTGGCGCCGCCTTGCCCGCCACTGAGGAATGCGATCTCGACTCCTGCCTGTTGCAGCAAGCGAATGCCGAGACCATCCTTCACATCAAACCGTTTGATCAGCTGACCGCTGGCGTCAAACCAGAGTCCTCCATCGGTGAGCACACCATCAACATCGAGCACAAGCAACTGGATGCTTCTCAGCCGCTTCCCGAGCCCCCACCAGCGCCACCTCCTCATGCCAGGCCTGCTTGAACGAGATCATGGAGACGCAACAGACCCATGAGCTCCCTGTTGTCTCCGACCACCGGGAGCACTGAGATCGCCTTGCGTCGGTTGTTCTCCATCTGCTCGAGAGCTTTCACGACCAGCACGTCGGGACGGACCGTAATCGGGTCGGCGGTCATCAGGTCGGCGGCCGTGAGGACGCTCCAGGTGTTGGGGTTGTGATCTTGGAGCGCCCTCCGCAGGTCTCCATCGGTGAGAATGCCCAATAGCGAGCCTGGAGACGTTGGGTCCTCAACCCAGCCGCTGCCGATCCCATCTCGGGTTAATCCGCCGATCACGTCCGGTAGGGATGTGTCCGGTTGAAGCGGGTGCAACTTGCTGACCGGAACCATCAGGTCTGCAGCGGTCATTGTGAGTTGTTTGCCAAGGGAGCCGGCTGGGTGATTCAGGGCGAAATCGGCGGGCGAGATGCCCCGACGCTCCATCCAGACCGCCGCAAGCGCGTCGCCAATGGCCATGGCGACGGCTGTGCTGGCGGTGGGAGCCAAATTGAGCGGACACACCTCGCGGTCGACACTGGCTTCGAGCACGACGTTGCTGCCTTTGGCGAGCGATGAATCAGCTCGGCCAACAATGGCGATGCGGCCGGTGCCCCGTCGTTTGAGATGGGGAAGAACCTCGAGCAGCTCGGTGGTTTCCCCACTGTTGGAGAGCATCAAACAGACATCTTCTGGTGCCACGACGCCCAGATCTCCATGCAATGCATCTAGGGGGTTCAGGTACAACGCCATCAAGCCGATGGATGAAAAGGTGGCGGCGATTTTGCGAGCCACGATGCCGCTTTTACCCACCCCAGTGATCACCAGCTTGGCTTTTCGATCGGCGCAACGTTCAAGCAGTTGAATCGCGGCTTCCACTTGATCGCTGCTGAGTCGTTCTGCTGCGGTGGCGATGGCTGAAGCTTCCTCTTGCAGGCAACGGGTCAGAGCAGACAAGACCGGTATCCACGATGATCGGCCCATTGTCATGCACGCCATGCGATGAATCTGACGGGTGTGCCGTCCTCCTTGCTGGCTGAATTACGAGCGGCGGCAGTGGGCGCAGGTGTCAAGCGGTTGGCGATGGTTGGGGGCGTTGTGCGGGATGGTTTGCTGCATGAGCGCCATGGCCGACCTTGGACCGGTGTACCTGATCTGGATTGGGTTCTCGAGGGTGATGCGATGCATGTAGCGGCTGAGCTGTTGCAGCGTTGTGGAAAGGAGCGGGTGACAGGCCTTCAGAGCTACGGCGCTTTTGGCACGGTGGCTTTGCAGCTCGATGGCATTCCCTTGGACTTCGCTATGGCGCGACGGGAGTGTTACCCGATGCCGGGTGAGAACCCTGTGGTTGAACCCGGCTCATTGGACTCTGATCTGGGGCGTCGCGATTTCACGATCAATGCAATGGCGCAGGATCTGATCTCCGGAGAGCTGATTGATCCCCATCAAGGCCAGCAAGATTTAGCCGATCGTTGCTTGGTGTTTCTCCATGGGGAGAGTGTTTCTGACGACCCCACCCGTGTGATCCGTGCGTCCCGTTATGCGGCGCGTTTGGGATTTGCCTTGGCTCCAGAGGCGCTGCAGCAAGTCACCGCTACGGTGAGGGGGTGGCCCTGGTCCTGGCGTTGGGACGATGCACCGGAACAGGCACCACCGGCATTGGCGAGTCGCCTGCGGATGGAGCTCGACCGTTTGTTCGAGGTGGAACCGTGGGCTGTGGCGCTCGATTACTTGGAAGAGTGGCAGGCGATGGCGTTGTTGGATCCGTCCTTGCAGCACGACCGCGGGAGAAACCGCCGTCTTGTTTGGGCCAATCGTCTTGGACTTCCGCTGCTTCCTGCATGGTTGGTGGCCCTAACGAATCCCGAGGCGGTTGCCCGTCGCTTGGGTATTCCTGGTCAACAGCAGCAGTGGCTGAAGCAGCTCCCGTTGCTTCGGGATTGGTTGTTGTCAACCGATGTGCCTGGCGACCATGCGTCCCCAGATGTCTGGACTGCCGCCCTGGAGTCCCAGGCCTGGATGCCAGAAACAGTCGCCTTGATGGTGTGTCTGCAACCCCAGCAATGGAAACCGTTGTTGCGCTGGTGGGGGCGTTGGCGGCATCGGAAATCACCAAGAAGCGCTAGGGATCTCATCGCTGATGGTTGGTCGTCCGGCCCTGGGCTTGGCGAGGAGTTGCAGCGTTTACGCCTGGAGGCGCTGAGGCTAAGCCGATGAATGGGTCCCGCTTCTTCTTGATGTTGGTCGTCGTTGTGGTGTGTGCTGGCTTTGCCTTGAAGTCGCTCTTGCTGATCGATGCCACGGCGCTATGGAGCGATGAGTTGTACAGCGTGGGCAAGAGTTTTCAGGCCAGCCCGGCGGCGTTGCTCGCGATGCTCCGCCACGACACCCATCCACCGCTGTACTACAGCCTGCTGTGGTGGTGGGGCCAGGCGGTGGGACAAAGTCCGATCACCCTGCGGTTGCTCTCATGGCTTGCCTATGGGGCGGGTGGGTTTGTGATGGTGGCCCAGGCTCGGACCCTCGCTGCTAACCGGCAGATAGCTCTCCATGGGGAAGGACTGATTGGTGCGCAGTTTGGCTGGACGGTGCCCTTGGCAGCGTTGATGGCATTTTGCAGCCCCTATCCCATCCGTTTTTCCATTGAAGGAAAGAGCTATGCGCTGCTGGTGTTGCTTGTGGCGTTGTCTTGGTGGTGGCGCAACCAAGGCCATCGTGGGCTCTATGCAGTTGCAGTGGCATTGGCCTCGCTCACCCATTTCTATGGCCTGTTTTTGATGCTGGCAGCTGGAGCTTGGGACGGTTGGCGGCGCCGCTGGGGTCTCTCTTTGGCTGCTGGATTGGGGGTGCTGCCCGCCCTGGCTTGGATGGCCTATGCCGCCGAGTATCTCTTCAGTCCCAAGGCCGGGAGCTGGATTGGTAGTCCGAGCTTTGCGTTGTTGGAGGAGACCTTGGCCCGTGGGCTTGGCGTTTGGCCCCTGCCCAAGTTGGTCTTACTGCTGCTCACGCTTGTGGTTTTGCGTCGCCGGGGTGACCTGAAGCCCGTGCGTTGGCTCGATGCTGACCTTTGGGACCGCAGTGGCCTGATCCCAACCGCCTTGATGGTGGTTGGGGTCGTGCTGATCTCCTTCTTCAAGCCCCTCGCCTTCAGTCGTTATTTCGTCGTGTTGATTCCGGCCCTTGTGCCTGTCTTGGCGGTTCTGTTCGGTGATGCCCAGTTGAATCGCGGCGGTCGCTGGTTCGCTGGCACTGTTTTGGTGATCGTGATCTGCAGCTGGTGGGGGCCAGGTTTTGCCGAACTTGATTCAAGGTTCGGCGGGGTGCGTGAACAGGATCAATTCCGGATCGTGAGCCAGCAAACGGAAGGACTGGTTGAGCGGTTTAGCCCTCGGGCGCGCTTGCTCAACCTCAGTGATCGCATGGAACAAGCGATGGGCCGCATGTCTTCTCCTGTTGCTGCCTGGGGGGATCGCAGTGCGTTGCGTCAACGTTTGTCGGTCACCCCCCACCCCGCTGTGATTTGGTTGGCCAGTAGTGGGCCGGAACAGGCGCTTCGGCGCAAACTCAACCCGATGCAGCAGCAGGTCGAGCAGGTGGGCTATCGCTGCCTTGACCGTTCAAAAGGGCTCAGCCACGGTCGGATCCTGCGCTGCCAACTTGAATCCAACATGAATCCTTCGCTGTAAGCCGTTCGGCAGCATCTGCTGTGCAGGCCACAAGCAGTGGTCCGCAGGTTTGTGGGTCGACGAGCAGTTCGAGAACAGCTTGCGATGCAGTTGGGACCAGTTGTATTGGGCCATGAAGCCAGCTCCAGGCCTCCCGATTGGAGGGGGCCAGGCTGCTGGCTAGTCCCCGTTCGAGGTAATCCATCGCACCAGGATGCGCTGGAATCCGATCGGACCACAGTTGAACGGAGATGGGCTCGCTCCCTTCCAGCATTTCGCCGAGATGCCCCAGTAATCCAAAGCCAGTGACGTCGGTGCAGGCATGGATGGCGGATCCGTGGTTCTGCAACGCAGTCACCAGGTGATGTTGGCTTTGGTTCATCCTGCTGAGGGCTGCTTCGACATCCTTGGGTTTGGCCGTACCTGCCATGGCGGCGGCGAACAGCACGCCAACGCCGAGAGGACGGCTCAGCAGGAGCGCATCTCCAGGCTGAATCCCGCCTTTTGACCAGGGCGTGGAACTTTGGCCGTTCACACTGAGCGCCACTTGTAATCCCAGTGTGGTCGGGGATGGTGTGGGACTGCGCGACTCCAAGGTGTGTCCACCGATGAGCGAAGCCCCTTGTTCGAGCAAGACCGACTGAACCCCCGCCAGGGTTTGACGAAGCAGCTCTTGCTGTTCGGTGGGATGGATTGATGGCAGGGTGACAACGGCCATCCCACTGGTGACAGCTGCACCACAAGCCCAGAGATCGGAGCAAGCATGCAGCGCGGTGAGCCGTCCATTGAGCCAGGGATCACTAACAAGCGCTGGGAAGCCATCCACGCTTTGCAGGAGCGCCGGTGTCCCGCCGAGGTTGGCGGCATCCTCGGGTTGGGTTTTGAGTCCTACCTCAGATAACGCTGCGTTCAGGGGGCGTGCAGGAAGCTTGGCGGCACAGCCGCGGCAGGCCATCGGTTCGCTTGATGCCATCGAGGCTTGTGGGCTGAAGCCGGCCATAAAGGAGCGATCGATCGCTTGTTTCAGAGTCCACAGCAGTGCGAACGGACCGGTCCGTGCGCGGCCGCGCTGCATCCAGGCTGCATCGTTCTGTGTTCCAAGCAGTTGAAGTGCATGGCGTTGTGGCGTCCAGGGCTTCAGGCCTTGGTTGTTGCAGGCCGCCTCAAGGTTCTGGGCCAACGGCAAGGCGGAACGCACAGCCCAAACCCCTGAAGCGGGCCGCGGCTTTGATGCCATCACCGCGCAATCTCCACTTCCAAAAATGTGGGGATACCCTTCGAGTTGGAGAAAGGGGTTGGTCAAGACTCGTCCGTTGTGATCCACCGCGAACCCACTTGTCGCGAGCCAAGTCGGGGCACGACTGCCAGTGCAGAGGAGGGTGGGATGAGTGCTCGCATCGGTGACGCAGTGAATTTGAGCCCGTTGCAGAATTGTGTTGGTGGTGGCGTTGAGTTGCCCTTCACGAATTTGTAATTCCAGGGGGCGATGCGGCCAACGCCGGCGCAGGGCTAGGGCCACTTCCACCCCTGCAGGTCCTGCACCAACGATGCGAAAGGGTTGGGGATCGTCAGGTTTCTGCATTGATAAAAAATGCAGGGCTTCTTCCAGCGGTTTGATCGGAACACCAGGAAGGCGTTCCGAGTTGCGCGTCACCGCTCCCACATCGAGGCTGAGTACACCGAAGCTCAATGAAGGGCGTTGGTGCAGGAGGAGATGTTGGCGTTGGGGATCTACGCCAACGATTTCGGCCTGCACAAAGGCCACCCCAGCTCGATCGCAGAGGTGCGGCAGGTTGATGCTCAACTCATCCCGTCGATAAATCTCGGCGATCAGGCCTGGGACCATGCCTGAATACAAGGCCGTGGGATGTCGATTCACCAGAACAACACCTCGTTTGGGCCGGCTCGGCGGTGTCATTGCCCAGCGTTTGAGCAGAAGGGCGTGGCTGTGGCCCCCTCCCGCCAGGACTAGGGGGCCCGATGGGGTCATAGTGCGTTGCGGTATCCCAGCGGATTGGCCTGTTGCCATGCCCAACCGTCGCGACACATCTGAGCAAGATCGCGCTTGGCGCTCCAGCCCAGGACGTTTTTGGCTTTTTGAGGACACCCCTCAAGTTTGGCCACATCTCCTGGGCGTCGTTCCACCAACTCGTAGGGAATGGGACGTCCTGTTGCCTTTTCAAAGCCGTGGAGGACGTCGAGAACGCTGAGGCCACAGCCCGTACCGATGTTCAGCGTGAGTTGCTGAGGGGCTGTTGCTTGAAAAAGATGACTCAACGTCGCGCTGTGGGCTTCAGCGAGGTCCATCACATGTAAGTAGTCACGAATTCCAGTGCCATCGTGGGTTGGGTAGTCCTGGCCAAAGATGCGCAGCTTTTCGCGTCGACCAGCTGCAACTTGGGTAATAAATGGAAATAGGTTGTTGGGGATGCCCAGGGGGTCTTCTCCAATTCGTCCACTGGGGTGGGCTCCGACGGGGTTGAAGTAACGCAAACAGGCCACCCGCCAGTCTCCTGAACAGCAGAGGGCACCAAGCATCTGCTCAACTGCCAACTTGGTTTGGGCGTAAGGATGTACGGGTGCTGTGGGCATCTCCTCCTTTAAAGGAAAGATCTCTGGTTCCCCATACACGGTCGCGGTGCTGCTGAACACAAGGGTGCGGCACTGGTGCTGCTCCATCGCTGCTGCCAGAACTCTGCTGCCAGTGAGATTCACATCCCAGTAGCGCAGTGGGTTGGCCACAGACTCCCCCACGGCTTTGAGGCCGGCGAAATGAATAACGCCATCAATGGGCCCACCACGGTTAAAGGCGCGATGTACAGCAGCTGAATCACGGACATCACCCTCAACAAGATCCAAAGCATTCGAGCCTGCGAGCTCCTTCACGCGCTTTAGAGCCACTGGGCTGCTGTTGGCGAAGTTGTCGAGAACCACCAGTTCATACCCTTGGGTTAGCAGGACGAGGGCGGTGTGGCTCCCGATAAAGCCAGCGCCGCCGGTGATTAGGACGCGGCTGGGCATGGGATGGTCGTCCAAAAGAATGTTGATTTTGAAGGACTTCTCAAGATTGATGTGTCCCGTGGGCGACACCCTCTAGTCTTTCAACACAATCTTGTTGAGTCGTGGATACCAGTCAGGTTTTACATGAGTTGAAGAAAGTAATTGGAGAGGAAGGTCGTACCTTGCTGCAGCGCTATGGCCTTCTTCAACCTTTAGTTACAAAGATGATTACATCTCAAGCAGTCGCTGATATCTCAGTATCTGAAGCAGATCTCAGCCAAGCACGAGCGGATCTTTTAGAAGAGCGCGGATACGAAGACGTTGAACAATGGCCTGAACTCTTGGAAGAAATTGGACGGACTGAGTCTGATGTGATTGCGGTCTTAACCGGCAAGGTACGTCAACAGACATTCCTGCGTGAGCAATTCGCGCCGAAGGCAGAAGCACGTTTTCTAGATCGCAAAAATGAGCTTGATCAGGTGGTGTACAGCTTGCTCAGACTTGAAAACAGGTTTCTAGCTCAAGAGTTGTATTTGCAAATTGAATCTGGAGAGTCCAACTTTGCTGACTTGGCCAAGCGTTATGCGGAAGGGCCGGAGCGCAATACGAATGGAATTGTTGGTCCTGTTTCGCTGACCCAAGCACATCCTGTTTTAGTGGAAAAACTGCGAGTCACCCAGCCTGGAGTGCTCCTTGAGCCGTTCCGGATTTCAGACTGGTGGTTGGTGGTCCGGCTGGAACGTTTTTCACCGGCTACCTTCAGCGATGAAATCTCCGATCAAATGTGTCAGGAGCTGTTTGCTGAATGGCAGAAAGAGCAAACGCTTGCTTGTCTCAAGCAACTCTCATAAGTCCAGCAGATCAATCCATTGCACTTCATGACATAACCCCAAATCTCCTCCGATGACCCAGTCACTCCCTTCTCCTCTCCTGAAGCATCCGGCATTCAATGGCCTGAGTCAATCCGCTTCAAACCGTCTGGCGCAGGTCACCCGTCAGCTTCGTTTTGAATTGGGTCAGCCGCTTTGTGATGGCGACACCATTCCTGCCCGAGTTCTTGTGATCCTGCAAGGACAGGCTCGGTTTGTGAGTCGGAGTAATGGCCTGCTCACCACGGTGGGGAAATTTGGCCCAGGCAGTGTGATTGGTGCGGCAAGCCTGATGACAGGTGCCCCCTGTGAAAATGTGATTGCGTCCGATGAAGTGATCGCCTGTGCGATTTCGGATGAAGACTGGAAAGACTTTTATGCCTCCGAGGAGTCCTTTCGCGATTGGTGCGATGGTCAACTTTGGCCCCAAGAACTTTTGGGTTTGCTCGAGGTTCTCGATCAGACATCCGCTGAAACAGACCAATCTCCTTTAGAGGCGCTCGGAGATGTGCTGCAAACCGCTGAGAAATGCGCCCCCACCGCGAGTGCTGTAAAGGCAGCGATAGCGAATGGTCGCTTGGTCTACGTCACCAGTAGTTGGGGACAGGCCCAGCTCGGTCAGCGGATTGAGTCAACA
>JBDQPG010000002.1:0-73851 GCA_040260695.1 Synechococcus sp. SFB_27S_18OctNov_coas_78
CTGTGTTATTAAATGCAATGAATTTTTCCGTATTTGTCTTAAGTATTGGCAAGCATTTTATTCTACTTGTGAGATTATTTTCGATGATTAATTTTTTCAAGTATATTTCATAGTCGTTCTCCTCTTTTTGAAAACCATAAATGTTTAAGTTATAAGATTTATCTAAATAGGTGAGTCCTCTTATGATCGAATGAATTTGTTTTTCGGGAATAACCCTTGAAAACGTACTCAATTCAATTTTAGATTTGTCTTTTATTTTATAGTCTGTCCTAACTGGGTTATTTTCTTTACAGAGCTGAGGAATTGGTGGATTTATATATATATTTATTTCATTTATTGCAAATGATTGTATTAATTTTGCTGAAAATATTGTATTAACAATGATTTCGTCCTTTTCATCAAATACATTTGCTATGTCTCCCGCCTCTTGTATTACAGGCATGACAGAATTTAGATATAATGATATTCTATAATTTAATTTGTATTTTTTTCTGATTTCTATTAATGGTATGGCAATACAAATCAGGCGCTGAGATATTGATAGAAAAATATTTTCATCGTGGATATTAAGCCAATCAGGGATCCTTTTAATATTATTATATTCCCGATGATTGATAAGTTTATGAATCTCGTCCAACTGAAGAATTCTTTCGATATATTCAATGTTGTTCGATTCAATTGAGCTTTTATAGCCTTTTTCAAATATTTCAATAAATGAATCCTCTCCCATTGATGAGTATGACTTTAGCCTTATAACTTGTTTGATATTTTTTGGGGTTAAAGTCATATCATTGGTTTTTACTCTTGCTTCCTGTAAATATTTCTTTTAAGAGACAGTCTAAGTGCGTAACATAAAAATTATATTTTTCTGCAAATTTTTTAAAATATGAAAGTGGTAATCCTGTTGTTCTTTCAAAGTTTGTATTTTTATTTGTACCAAGTCGTGAAATAAATTCTTGTTCTAATAAAAATTTTATTTCCTGTGGTATTGCATCCGCTTGAGTCATCTCATCTCTCTCACTATATAGTCCATGCTTGAGAGCTTTTATCAGATTATTTAATCCATTACGAATAGATTCTGCTTCTTTATCCAGCATCATGATCGCATAATGAGTGCTATTATGCATTATATTTAAGTTTCCTCTTTCAACATTGTTCGCTACTTTCTGGCTAATAGCTACTCGTTTTATATAGTCTTCAAAAGCTCTTTCAGAGAGCCCCCTTTCTCTTAAAGTAGTAATAAGATTAGGTTCATTTGACTGCAGATTTTTGATTACTTGTGCTTTTATTCCTTTTATTTCATCTTCATTGACCGTTATTCCTATGGTATCAGCCAACCAACATCTGTAGTCAATGACTTTTGATTGGTCTCTCATATTTACATATGATTTGGGATCATTAATTAATTGAAATGCCAATGCTGCTTGTTTGGTATTATCCATACCACTTTGTTGACTCCCTGTATAAGTATCATTCGTAAGCATTGTGTTCCAATATATAGTCCAGTTAACTGATTCATTTTGTTCAGACGAAGTAATATGATTTGTTGTTATCCATTCCAAGGCTTCTTCGCAATCTTTCTGTTTTTGATCGATAAAATGATTCTTTAAATCTTCCAATATTTTTTCTTTCCCGACTATATTGCTGGACTCTAACTTCTTGCAGAGTGACCTAATCGTCCTTCTTTCAAAAAATATGGAACGTGCGATATCCAAAGTGCATTCTATCTCTGAGCTCGTATAATCATTACTACTTTGTTCAAGTGTTGATTTTATATTAACAATAGGTACTGTAAAGCATCGATAATCTTCATCCGCAGATCCATGAGCTACAGCTACATCAGGATCCTTTGTAATTTCCCCCTCTTTGTACCATTGATAAATTTTTCCTTTCCCAAGCATTCCATACTTATCTAATTCAGCTGCTCGTATTGCTCCAAGTGAGGCAGCACCTATCACTATTTTTTGATTTTCAATTGCATAAATTATTTCCTTATGCCAGATTGATGGGACCGATTTATAAAATCCATCGATAATTAATAGATGGGTGTGTGTAGAAAATTCTACCGCATTTGCTATGTCCCCTTGTAGTGCAGGTGATCGAAACTCATATTGAGGATATTTTAATTTTGTTGCTCTAGTTAAAGATGGACCTGCGAATACCAACACAGATTTTTTTTCCATATTCTATCCCTGTCCCCCAGCAGCTAAATCAAAGGTTTCCTCATGTAGTGTGATTGTCTTCTTCGTGTAATCAACTCCCGCTTGTGAAACTGGCCTGTACCCATTCATATAATAGCCTTCCATCTTTGGGATAATGATCTTGACCGCAGAGATGCAATCTGATTCCGTTGTATAGATATGTCTATAAATTGGCTGATTGATATATTGGCTGATTTTCTTTACGATTAAATCTAGTTCTCTGTCTGGATTTATTGATTCAGCTTGCGTCGAAATACTCACTATTTTGTTCTCTTTGATGTTGTTTCTATAGCCTTTGATTACATGTGTGTTCTCTGTCATTGTTGTATACATACTCTTGGTAATATCATCTCTCGAACCAGAAAGTATAATAGTTGCAGCCTGATTTGCCTCTAATATTGCTCTTAATATGGCGGTCTCGGGATCAAGGCTTGCACCAGATCCATGTGTAATGGGTATGTGTTTTGAATTCGACCATTGCACTGCTTCAAATGTGTATATCCCATCAATGACAGTTGCATCGAATAGCATAATATCACCTCCCCCTTTTCTTATTTCATTAACTGTATATTGTATGGATTCTGACTCAAGGCTATCAACTTCGACAAAATGCAATTGACATTTTATTTTATTTTGTAGTGTTACTGAGTGTCTTTCTACGATTTCTAATAATGCTGAGACACTAGCCTCTACAACTGTTTTACCACTTGCGACTCCATTTGACGTTGGTTGAAATTTTCTTGGTACATATGGTGCACCTTGATCTACATTAAAATCTAAACTCAGCATTTTCCACGGAATATAAGAATCCTCATTTGTAATCATATCTTCAATTTCTACCCACTCCACGATTTCATGTTTGCAGGTGTTTCTATGGATGCAAATGTTGTCTAAATTAATGCATTGTCTATTATTTATTGATTGCGAGTTTATAGAAGCTTCTTTAATTTTGTCAAAGCTTACATCTTCTGCAAATGATACTTCTATCCCTTCCATTAGTGCAGAAAGTTTTGCCGCATTTGATGACAGTCCTTTGCCGGCCGATTGACTTAAGCACTTTGCATTAGGTCTCACTCCTATCCACACAGGTAATTTGATCAATGAAAAATCTGTAATATCGGCTAGGCGTGTCAACCCATGTTCTTCACACAAGGAGGTTGCCTCATATAGTGTTTCTTCGACTGTCTGTGTTGTGTTGTGTAGATTTTTCATTGATGATTAACAGTTAGGATTCTGTATTTGTGGCTCTGTTCTTTCCACATTTCACTCTGTAGTCATTCTTCTTATTTGCTTGGTTCCTAAATTCTGTATAAGCATCAAAGATGTTTTGGAATACTTGAGAGATTCTAGGGCCGCTTGAAAAGCAACAGATCCCTGTCTTGAATTGCTTGTAATATTCATAATATTTTGTGGGTTATTAGTGTAATTGTCGTAAGATTTTTTCTTAATCTTAATTATAGCGGTCGTATGGCTTGTTTTCGTCTCTCTTTGCTCTGGAACTTTTTCGTTACTTGAATACATTCTCTTGCAATGATAATATTGATATTATTGAGTTTGTTGTGAGTAGTTTCTTCATCTTGCTGTTTACTTTTTTGTTATAGTATTTTCCAATTCATGAGCCATTAAGGCAAGAGTCACTTGAGATGTTCCGGCAGCTATAAGTAGTATCCGAAGCAGTCTGCTCTGAGATTCTGGTTCGCTTCCTGAAATTTGCACTAGCAAAAAGAAACTAATACCTGTTACTAGTCCTAGGACTTTTGTTTTTTTCATAAATTAATTTTAGTTTGTTTTCCGAGGCTTTGTTCTTTTTTAATGATAATTTCTTTTTTGGGCTTCAGGTTCCTTGTTCTTTGTGTCGGTCGGTTTTGAATTTTACAAAAAAGCAATCTTTTCTCCAGTCTTGATGAAACCTCTCTCATTAATTCAATCGTATACTTTGGAAGAAATAAACTAGGTGTTTAATGATTCTAGTTAGCAACTTCCGCATTGGTCATGGTGTTACTTTCTCAAGTTTGATTTAAGTGTCAACGGTGCAAAGATTTTTGTGAATTCAGATCATTCAACGGGAAATTTGTTTACTAGTGTTGATGCAGCTGTCTGATTTCTCTTGAAATACTCTATTACAGATTAGATTATTTTTGTAAAATTAGGTTTAATATTTGCATTTATTTTAGAACAATAAGCCTTTTTTGCTAATGTGCTTATTTATTATCTGAGCAATTCTATAATTTTATGTCCTGGTTCTTGATTTAAAAAAAGCGGCCACTAATTGACCGCTTTTAATAAATTTCCTTTCGTCAAGTCAAGCGCATGCTGCGCCAGCTGTGGCTGCTGCGCCTCCAGCGGCAGTCCAACCCTGTGCACTGCCTCCAGCTACGGCTTCTGCGCCAGCCATAGAGATTTTTTTACCATGAAAGTTAGTGTCGTTTATGGCTTGAAGTATCTCTTGCTCAGTAAAATCATATCCAAATGAATGGATATACTTCATCGCTGCGGCATGGTCAGAGACATTTGTTACCTTCGAAATGTCAATTCCAATTTTTCCTGCCTTTGAGTCAGACAGAAACTTGTTTGCAGAGTCGAGGCTCATCTTTGAAAAATTAGATGCCTTCTCATTATATATTGCTACGTGAGTCCATAGGGTTAGCATTTTGTAAATATTAATATTACTGTTTTTTGAATTTCCTGTATTCTTCTATACAAAAAACGTTCATGATTTGACCGTCTTCAAATTTTCTCTTGTCAGGCTAAGCGCATGCTGCCGCTGCTGCTGATGCGCCTAGTGTCAAACCAACCAGCGGTACTGCCTCCGGCTAGGGCGTCTGCGCCAGCCATGGAGATTTTATGCCATGAAGGTTAGTTTCGTTTATGGCTTGAAGTAATTCCTTTTCTGTGAAATCGTAACCGATCTAACCAGTTACTTCATCGCTGCGATATGGTCGGTATATTTGTTACTTTTGTAATGTCAATCTCTGCTTTTCTTGCCATTGAGCCAGAAAGAAACTTGTTAGAAGAGTCGAGGCTCATTTTGAAATTTAAATCAATTCATCTTTTAGTGCATGATTTGGCAGGTCATTGATTTGATTATTCGCTTAATCATTTCCGCCTGTTATTTGCTTATTTGAGTCATACACATGGGTTTGTGTTTTTATGTTGTTCTTTCTCTTATCGTCAAAATTCGTTTCATCGTTTAGGTCAAGTCTCCTGGCTTTTTGCTATTTGGTTTTACCAGACCTGTTCCATGTTGCTGCCAGCCATATGTTTTTTCCTTCGTTTCGATTGTTTTTTGGTAAAATATTTTGGATTTCTTCTGATTGGTCTGGTTTTGTTTTCGCTTTTCTCTGAGAATTAACTGTTATGGCGATTGATGCATTCTTTCTAGAAAGCCTCTCCCATGTGAGTGGTTGTAAATGTATATTTGTTCGTTCAATTTCTTCTTCCTCTGATCAAATCCTTCTCGGCTCTGACTTAGCTCTTGTTTGTCAGTTTGACTGTGAATCTCAGTGCGCGTCTATTGCTTGCGCTTTGGTTTGCGTTGGTTCTTTTTCATCTTCTGATTCTATTTTTCCACGACTCCTTTTTCATGATCCTGCTCTTTTCCCTCGAGTGTTAGTTGTATCTTGGCTTGGTGGAAATCATTTAATGAAGTCTCAGTTTAATATCATTTTGCCTAGGATTCATCGTGTTTGTTCCTCGCTTTCCGTCTGTCCGGTTTCAATGTTTAATCTCCGCAATATCTTTGAATTTTTCTTGGGTATGATTTTTGATTCGCTTTCTGGTCTTGAGTTCTTCGACTCTTATTTGGAAAAGTTTTGTCGTCTTCCTCCTTGCCTTTCTCTATGCCTCGTGCACGGAGATCTCTCGCCACAAAATATTCTTTTAGGGGTAAAGTCTTCCCGTGTCGGCCTGATTGATTGGGAGTATTCTGGATACGCTTACCGTGATTTTGATCTTGGTTGGTACTATAGTGTTTGTTCTTTTGTTGGATGCCAGGATCTTCGGCGGGTTCCTGGTGATTTTCCTAACTTAAACTATTTTATATGTTTTGGCTATCTAAGGTTGGCTGCTCGCATCGTCCGACGCAGGGCCTCGTTCGATTTGCTTGGGAAGCTTTCAGGTACTTCCATCCCTTCTAAAAGCGTTCATCAACAGCAGCTTGATTTGATTAGAAGCCGATTGCTCCAAATACAGCTATAAGTTTTTTTTGTTCTCTCTAAATTCTTGGGATTGTTTGATTAATAATCGACACCCCGTTTGAGATCCACGCCTTGTTCGGCGTAGTGTTTGTGACACACCATCTCAGAGTGGATGCTGGCTAGATCAAAGTAGGCGGGCTGGTTCTTGCAGCGGCCTGTGATGATCACCTCGGTTTCTGCCGGCTTTCGCAGCAGCGTTTGCATAATCGGTTCTACCGGTAAGAGCTCTAGATCAACGGTGGGGTTGAGTTCATCCAAAATCACGGTCTTGTAGAGGCCGCTGGAAATGGCTGCACGGGCAATTTCCCAGGCCCGTTCGGCTTCCACGTAGTCGATCGGTTCCTGTTGCCCGCGCCAGACGATGGCATCACGGCCCGATCGCAGATGGTCGACCAAGTGGGGGTAGCTCTCCCGCAGCGCCGCAATGGCTGCATCCTCGGTGTAACCCGTGCCTCCCTTCAGCCACTGCAGGATCAAAACGCGATGGCTTTTGTCTTGGCTGATGCCTCGGCCGATGGCCTGAAGTGCTTTGCCTAAGGCACTGGTCGACTTCCCTTTTCCTTCTCCGGTGTAGATCTCGATCCCACTGTTCACGCTGAGGGGAATCACCCTGTCGCCCTCCATGCCGGGACGGCGGTGGGCACGCATTTCGGAGTGAAGATCGGCGCCTTGTACGAGAGCGGCAGGGGCGGCCCGCCCGGTCACGATGATTTCCATCCCCTCCGGTCGATTGTTCAGGGTGCGCACGACATCATCGATATCCAGTAAGCCGAGTTCCAGTACCGGATTGAGTTCATCGAGCACCACCACTGAATAGAGAGCGCTGGCAATCGCTCCCTTGGCAATCACCCAGCCCCGTTGGGCTTCATCCCGATCGAAACGGGTGGCTTCATCTGCTGTGAAGTGGTCGGCTCTGCCCGTCCGTAGATGGTCAATTAAGTGAGGGAACCCCTGTTGCAGCGCTTCGATGGCGGCATCTTCGTCGTAGGCGCGTCCGGGCCCTTTCAGAAACCGCAGCAGCAGCACACGGGTTCGACGTTGCTCGCAGATCCCAAGGCCGATGGTTCTCAGTACAACACCGAGTGCCGCTTGGCTTTTGCCCTTGCCTTCACCGTCATAGATGTGCAGCTGACCGTGGCTGCGTTCGCGGCTATCTGCGGCAGTAACAATGCCGATCCTTCGGGGCATGGTGCCGGCTCTTACCGTTGGAGCCTAACGACATCACTCCATTTCATCTGCTGATGTTCCAGTTGCAGGAGTTATTGCCGAAAAAGCAGGAGCAGCAGCTTGCAGACCTCCGCCACTGGATGGATAGGTCGTCGTCGCTTTGTATCGCCTATTCAGGCGGGGTCGACAGCACACTCGTTGCGGCGATTGCTTACGAGTGCAAAGGCGAATCTGCGTTCGCGGTTACGGGCGTTTCTCCGGCGTTAGCGCCACACCTTTTGCAAGAAGCGCGTCATCAGGCTGGTTGGATTGGGATCCGTCATCAGGAGTTGCCCACGGCTGAACTCGAAGATCCCGATTACAGCAACAACCCTGTGGATCGCTGCTTTGCCTGCAAACGGGAATTGCATCGACACCTCAAGCCGATTGCAATGGCCGCTGGCGATGCTTTGGTGATCGATGGTGTGAATTTGGATGATCTCGGAGATCACAGGCCAGGCATTGATGCCGCGCGTCAGGCCGGCGTGCGCTCGCCGCTTGCTGAATTGAAGATTGATAAGGCCACGATTCGCCAGCTTTCCCGTGCTCTGGGCTTCCCCTGGTGGGATAAGCCTGCTCAACCCTGTTTGTCGTCTCGCTTTCCCTATGGCGAAGGGATCACCGCGGAACGTCTCAACCAGGTGGGGCAAGCCGAAGCTTGGTTATTGGCTCGGGGGTTTAACCGTGTGCGCGTTCGCAGCCACGGTCTTGCTGCACGAATTGAAGTCCCTGAGGAGCAGATCAGTGCCGTGCTGGCGATGTCCTCGACCGACGGGCTTGTGGCATTTTTCCAATCCCTGGGTTTTACGTCAGTGAGCTTGGACCTCGAGGGGCTCGTGAGTGGAAAGCTCAATCGACGTTGACCAACCTGTGACTGTGCTGCTCTGTTCGTTGCTGCTCTGTTGATTGAACCATCGCCGATAACAACCCCGTCCCTCAGGTCAGGTTGTTATCGGCGATGGCTGAACCCAGCTTCAAAGGGTGATGGTCACCGGCGAGGGTTCGCGTACTCCTGTCGCGATTTCTGCAGGAGTTTCCCTGAGAAAGCTCTTCAGGGCATGGCGCTTGGCCAGCAGGGCCTCACTCAGCACGGCACACGCCTGTTCGGGCATGGTGTGGTCACCACAGGTGAACACGTCAACAGCCGCATACCCGGATTCAGGCCAGGTGTGAATGGAGATATGCGATTCGGCCAGTAGGGCCAATCCAGTCACGCCTTGGGGCTCGAAGCGATGGGTGATCAAATTGAGCAGCGTGGCACCAGCACGTTTTGCAGCCGTTGTGATGGTGTTCCGCAAAAAAGCTTCGTCGTCGAGCCGGCTGGGATCGCATTCATACAGCTCGAGAATGCAGTGTTTGCCCACCATGTCGGTGGCTTGAAGGGAGGTGTCCCCCCATCCCGGGTGGGGATGCAGGGCAGACAAGCTCTGCTCCATCAGGCGAAAATTGAAAAACAGGTGATGAGACTATCCGACCTTCATTCCTTCTATGAGTTCGTTTTCTCCAAGAATCTGAGCCTCCTGACGCCAGCCCCCGTGAAAACCATCGAGATGGGTGGCACTAATCAGGCATTGGTGATCATTCCCGACGGCTTCCAAAAGAAGTTGTTGACGGATCGGATCGAGTTCAGCGAGCACGTCATCGAGGAGCAGGAGCGGTGGTTCTCCACAAAGTTCCTTGACCAATTCGAGTTCGGCGAGCTTGAGGCCCAGGACGAGTGAACGTTGCTGACCTGCTGACCCGAAGCGACGAGCAGGGCTCTCCCCAAGCACCATGTTGATCTCATCGCGATGCGGTCCGATTCGGCAGTTTCCGAGGCGTTCTTCGTCCTCCCGTTGGTTGCGGAGTTGTTCCTCAATCGCCAACCGCCAGGGTTCTTCGGCTTCCTCCCCGTCCAACCGACTTCCAGGTTGATAGCGGAGTTGTAAAAGCTCTTTCCCGCTACTCAAATGTGATTGCCACCGCTGGGCAATCGGTTCAAGCCGGTTCAAGGCCCTGCGTCGGCGTCGATGGATGCGCGTGCTGATCAGGGCCATTTGAACGTCGAAGGCATCGAGGAGCCCGCTGCGCTCAGCTGTGTTTTGACGGTGGCTACGCCACAACTGACTTCTTTGCCGTAGTAAGCGGTTGTACCGGCTGATGAGATCGGCGTAGACCGGTTCCAGTTGCAGCACCACCCGGTCGAGCCATTGGCGGCGTAGGGCTGGCTCGCCACGCACGAGGTCTAGATCGAGGGCGCTGAAGCCGATACAGCGCAGGGGGCCAATCAGATCCAGCTGACGATCCAGCACTTTGCCGTTGCGCCGAGCTTGGCGTCCCCCACGCCTGCGCAGTTCAAGTTCCAAACGGTCGCCATCGCCCACTTCAGCCCTAAGGAGAGCCGTTGGGGCCTCCCATTGGATGAGATCGCGATCTTGGCTGCAGCGATGGGAGCGCAGGCTGCCCAGGAGCTCCACCGCTTCCAACAGATTCGATTTACCAATCCCGTTGGGCCCAATCACGAGCAACCGTGACTCGGTCAGTTCCAACTGCAGAACTGAGTGGTTCCGGAAACACTGCAATTGGAGCTTGTGAAGCCGGATGGGTGATTGTGCGGTGCTTGGGTAAGGTACCTGTTATGGACCGGTCTATAGGCCGATCTACTGCTGCGGCCTCTAGCCGATCAGTGGGCATGTAGCTCAGTTGGATAGAGCATCAGATTCCGGTTCTGAGGGTCGGGGGTTCGAGTCCCTCCATGCTCGTGTTTTGTTCCTTGCGACTTAGTCCAATCTGAGTCCCATCGCTCGGATTCCATTCGGATCAATCACAAACCCATTGGCGCGTAATGCCTCGAGGGCCGATGCCGGTGCAGACACGGAAAGGCTGCATCCCGGTAGATCGCGGCGCAGGATGTGCAGAGCCCGATGAACAAGGACGGCGTAGAGGTCGGATTGATCAGGGCCAGGGCGTGCTGCGAGGTTCCAGAGATTGGCGTTCAGGGCTAAGTCGCTCGTAGCTCGAACGAATCCGACCAGTTCCTCTCCAGCGTCTTCAAGAATGCTGATCTGCCAAAGGCTGCGCTTCAGGGCAAGTGGCCACCGTTGCTCATCGTGGGTGGTCTCTTGGCAAGATCCCAACAGTCGGTTGATGGCGGCTGGGCTAGGGATTGTGGTGGTGTCGAGCCTGTATCCGCTTGGCAGTTTGGGGATCGCGGGCTGTTGAAGGAAAGGAAGCAAGATTCAACCGGTGTTGCGCATGCCAGCCGCAATGCCATTGAGGGTGAGTAGTGCACCGCGGAGCAGCTCACTGCGGCTGTAAGTGCGGGTATCTTCCGGTGCTCCTGGACTTTCGCTCATCGGGGGCTGACGGTTTTGATCCCGCAGGCGCTTGAGCAGTGCAACCTGGAGAAATCCCAGAGGCACGATGGTGCGATTCCGCAGGTCCACAGAGAGCTGAAGTCCTTGATCAGCCCCGAGTAATCGCGGTTGTCCGGTGATTTCCAAGACCAGTTTCCGGGTTAGGGCGTATTCCGTAGAAATCACCGCAAAAATCGCCTCAAAGGCCTCACGTTGCTCGGGTTTCCCCAGGCTGTTCATGTAGTGATGCGCTAAATCGAGATCGACTTTTGAGAGGGTCATCTCCACCTTGGAAATCAAGGTTCGGAAAAAAGGCCAGCGTTGGTGAAGCCGCCTCAGCAGATCGAGTTGATCGGGGTCTGCTTTCACCTCTTCGGCTAAAGCCGTGCCAAAGCCAAACCAACTGGGGAGCAAAAAGCGGCTTTGCGTCCAGCCAAAGACCCAAGGAATTGCCCGCAAGCTCGAAAGATCTTTGGCTCCGGTTTTGCGGCGGGCGGGACGACTGGAAATCTGCAGCTTGCTGATCTCTTCGATTGGTGTCACCTGCTGGAAAAAAGCCACTAAGTCAGGGTTGTCATGCACCAAGGCTCGGTAGTGCTCACGGGAGCGTGCAGAGAGACGACTCATCAGTTGGTTCCAGCTCGGTGTCGCATCGAGCTGATTCGTTACCAGGCTGTTTTGCACCACGGCAGTGGTCACCGTTTCGAGGTTGTAAAGAGCCAGCTCCGGCAGGCTGTACTTCGAGGCCAACACCTCCCCTTGTTCGGTGATTTTGATTCGGCCCTGAAGGGTGCCACTGGGTTGGGCAAGGATGGCTTGATAGGCCGGACCACCGCCACGGCTTACAGAACCACCACGACCATGAAACAGGCGGAGGGCTACGCCTTGTCGGCTCGAAAGTTCTTGAAGGGCAAGTTGGGCTTGGTGAATCTCCCAGTTGCTCGAAAGGAAACCTGAGTCTTTATTGCTGTCGGAGTAGCCAAGCATCAGCTCCTGAAGGGGCTGGCCTTGGACTCCCACCATCGGTAGAAGGTCGCGATACAGGGGTGTATTGAATAGCTCGTCCATGACGGCCGGAGCGCGTTGTAGATCCTCCACCGTTTCAAACAGTGGCACCACCAGTAGCGACGCTTTGCGGGCGGATGGATCCACTAATCCAGCTTCCTTGGCTAGCAGCAAAACCTCCAAAAGATCGGAGGCCGTATGGCTCATCGAAATCACATAGGAGTGGCAGATCCGCTGGCCGAACTCTTCTTGGAGTCGATGCAACATGCGAAACACGGCCATGGTCTCAGCGGTGGTGTCCGACCAGCGAACCGCCGTTGGGATTAACGGACGCCGGGTACGAAGCTCTTCCAGCAACCAGGCCACTCGAGTGGATTCCTCCATCTCGCCATAGGGCTGTGGCAACTCGAGAAAACGCGATAGTTCATCAATGGCATCGCTGTGGCGGGTGCTCTCCTGACGAATATCGAGACTGGCGAGTGAGAAGCCAAAAATATGGACTTGATGGAGCAGGGTATCGAGCTGCTCACAGGTCAGTTCAGTGCCGATCAAGCTGTTGCGAATCAGCTCCAGGTCGTTGCGGAATTGATCGACGGAGGTGTAATGCAGAGCCTCTGATCCAGGTGGTCCATCGGTTGGAATGGCGTCTTTCGGACTCTTCCAACCCGCATCTGAGAGCTGATCGTTGCGCTTAAGAGTGCGCTCCAGACGTTCGAGGATGTAGCTCAGCTTCAGTCGGTAAGGCTCCAGTCGATAACGGGCTGCGCGTCGCTCGTAAATCTCTGGAAAGCGCAGCCGATCCATTTCCAACGACTCCAGCAACGCAGGAGCCACCTGGCTCCACTGCATGGAAATGCTCAGCTGATTGCGAAGCGCCTGGACCGAGCTGATGTACAGCTCGAGCATGAGCTGACGCTGGTAGCAGGCGGTCCGCCAGGTGATGTCCGTTGTGACCGAGGGATTGCCATCTCGGTCGGAACCAACCCAAGAGCCAAAGGTGCAGAACGATGCCTGCGGAACTTGGACGTCTGGATAGTGGCGGTGGAGTGCTGATGTAAGCCGCCGCCGCAGTTGGGGCATGGCTTCGAATAGCACTTGTTGGAAGTAATGAAGGGTGGAATCCACTTCATCGAGAACCGTTGGCTTGAACTGATGCAGCTCATCGGTCCGCCACCAGAGCCGAATCTCCTCTTCCAGTTGTTGACGCAAGTCGTCCTTGACTTGATGCGCCATCGGCGCATCGGACTGCAGTTGTTGGAGAAGGTTGGCGACCCGTCGTTGCTTATGACGGACGGTGTGGCGCACAATCTCCGTGGGGTGGGCCGTGAAGACCAACCGGATATCCAGTTCTTGCAGTAGGGCCTCCACTTGAGCTGGCGGCACATTCATCCGCCGGAGCCGTTCAAAGACTTCACCGAAGGTGGCTGGATCGGTCTGACTCGCCAAAGGAGGAGCAAAGGGGTCAAAGGCGTCCCGGCTGTCGTCTTCGGCAGATTTTCTGGGACTCAGGCTGTCGAGGTAGCTGTCTTCCTCGATGCGTTGCTCGAGGATATTGATGAGCTGGAAATAAAGTGAAAAAGCTCGTGCGGCTGCGATGGCTTCTGAGAGATCCATGGCACGGATCAATTCAATAATCGCTTCACTTGTGCTGTCACCGTCGCGTCCCTCGAGGGACACGGGATCACTCAGCTGTTTAAGTCGCAGTAAGCGAGCACTTTGTTCTGGAGGACACTCGCTGCGGAGAACCGTCTGCCAGAGGTCCTCCACCAGCACCAAGCGGTTCTGCAGCAAGCGGCCAGCTCCCGCAGTCACACCGCTCTCCTTGGGCTGTTCGCCTTGGAGTGCATGGGCGGTGGACTCGGGCATGAAGACTCCACGTTGCTCGGGACTCCATGATCATCCCAAAGAGAGGAGCGCTGTGGGGCGTTAGATCTCTTGCTCCTTCATCTCTTCGATGGCGGCTTGCAGTATTTGTGGGATGGCCTCACCCTTTGAATGGGCTGCGGTCCAGCGCATCGCTTGGTTCCCGCGCTGGAGAATCGCATGAAGTGGTGTGAGGACTGATTCCAGATTCAGTTGTGCCGCCATCGGCGTGATGTCATCGATCAGCGTCTGAATCCAATCCCTGCAGCGAATGCGCTCACCATTTTTCCAGTGGTGGAGTTCAGCGTCGAGGCTGGCGCGAGCCACGGCAGCGTCATTGGCATCGCTGAGTGTTGCCAGCTCGTCCGCGGAGAGGGAACTTGCGCTCAGAGGGTCAAAGCGGTCCCTGTGATCGCGCAACGACAACAGTCTGAGTTCAAGGAATGCTGTCATCGCAAGGAGTTCAGCGGGGTTCGTGACGAGATCGCAAATCCTGAGCTCGACGCGATTTAGATCATGGGGACGGTCTGGCCCATTCGGACGGACGGACGTCCATAGGTGCCGTTCATTGCGCATGCTCCCGGAGGCCAATTGCGCTTCGACCCAATCGATGTAATGACGATGATCAAGAAATAGGGGAACTTGCGCTGGTGTGAGCGGAAATTGTTGCCAACGCTGGGAATGATGCCCAGTGGCGCGTCCATCCAAAAATGGTGAGCTGGCGCTGAGCGCTAGCAGAAGCGCTGCTTCGCAGCGGACGAGTCGCACTGCTGCAAACAACCAGTCGGGATCAGAAATGCCGAGGTTGATATGAATGCTTGCGGTAACGACCCGGGTGCCATAGGTCGACTCAATTAAGTCGTGGTACGAATTCGTTGGATCAGAACGCTCAAAGCGGCTGCTGTCGCCGAGGCTGAGGGTGCTGCCGGGTAGCAGGGTGAGGTGGCGGGAGGCGAGCCAGGCTCTCAGCCGACGACGTGGTTGAAGGAGAGCTTCGCTCAGTTGGTGGTAATCAGCAATTGGAGCCGTGATGTACTCCACATTGCGACAGTCGGGTTCGGTGACGAAATCATCGAGAGCAGCGGCTACGTCACTAGCGACACCAACGTTTTGGCCGGAGGGTAATCCTGTGAATAACTCGACTTCAAAGCCTTTGAGTAAGAGAGGTGAAGTCATGGGTCCGAGGGATTGAGGCAAGCCAAGGCGGTGAGCATGGCGCGCGCTTTGTTGAGGGTTTCTTCGTATTCGGCCGTTGGCTTGGAATCGGCCACAACGCCAGCACCAGCTTGAACTTTCACACGACAGCCTCCAGTGCCGTTCGGTTGCACAACCATCGTGCGAATCGTGATGGCGGTATTCAGTGCACCGGCCAAGTCAACGGAGCCATACACCCCTGAATAGGGTCCTCGGGCATCGGGTTCCAGGGCATGGATCAGTTGCATCGCCCGAATCTTGGGGGCGCCGCTCACCGTCCCTGCAGGGAAAGAGGCCATCAGGAGATCCCAAACGTCATGGTGTGGAGCAAGGCATCCCTCCACTTCACTCACAATGTGCATTACATGGGAGTACCGCTCAATCACCATCAAGTCCTTAACGGAAACACTCCCGGGCAGGCAGACGCGTCCAAGATCATTCCGTCCGAGGTCGACCAGCATGACGTGCTCGGCCCGTTCTTTAGGGTCGGCCAGCAGATCCACCTCGAGTTCTCGATCTTCCAGCGGAGTTTGACCTCGGGGGCGCGTCCCGGCGATGGGGCGCAAGCTGGCTTGAATTCCATGGGCGGCTGGTTCCGCTTGCACCATGACCTCTGGGCTGGAGCCAATGAGCTGCCAATCACCGAAATCGAAGAACGCCATATAGGGCGAGGGATTCACCATCCGCAGGCTGCGGTAGAGCTCCAAAGGGCTCTGGGACACTTGTGCTTCGAGTCGTTGGCTGATTACCAGCTGAAACACATCTCCAGCTGCGATATGGCTTTTGGCCGTTCGTACGGCTGTTTCAAATTCGGTTTGGCTGCGATTGCTGGATACATCAGGCAAATCACGTGCATTGGCATCCCAGCGCAGAGGATCCACCGCAGGGAGTGGTGCGTTCATGCGCTCCCGCAATCGTTCGATCCGGGCCAAAGCGCTTAGCCACGCCTCATCCTCTGTTGACCCACTCGTGAGATCACCGAAGGCCACAGCTGTGATTTGGCGCTTGACCTGATCGAAGATCAGAATCGCATCCATCATCATCCAGATCCCATCGGGCGGATCGGTGCTCAGCCTTGGATGAACGGGGACGGTGGGTTCAATCCATTGGATGAGCTCATAGCCCCACATGCCATAGATCTGTCCCAGGGGCGGCAACCCTGGCAAGTTGACGCACCGATAGGACTCAAGCCAAGTCCGTAGGGACTGGAGTGGGTTTCCTGCAAGGTTGTCTTCGCGCCCATCTCTCCACCGTCGGGTGAGTTGATTGCCCCTTGCCGACGCTGTCCACAGGGGATCACAGGCGATGACACTCCATCGACCCAGGGTTTCACCCCCTTCAACGGATTCCAGCAAGACACCGGGTGGATGGTTCGCCCCGACCTTGATCCAGGTGGTGAGAGGGGTTTCCAGATCGGCTGGCCAACTTTGGGCCAATGGAATCAGGTTGGCGCCGTTGGCTGCAGCCTTATGAAAGGCGTCGCGATCAGGACTGAACATGCGTGCATCATTACAGCCCTTTCCCAGGACTCAGAGACCCTGGGAAGTGCTGTACCGCTTAAGCGTCGTAGGTATTGCGACCGCTGAATTTGATTGTGGATGGATTGGTGTTCTGTCCAATTCGACGGGGGTTGTGGCCCACCATCGGGCGACCTTCATTCACCTTCTCAGAGAACACACCATCTTTGGGATGAAGGAATTCCGTGTCGCCGCCGGGATAGATGCGATAGATCTTGAAGTCCTCGATCCGAGGCTTGAACTTGGTGCGCAATTGGGTGCCTAACGCCAAGCACTGCTCTTTACGCGCGAAATACATCAGGTTTTCGCCTGAATTCATCATCGCTGCACCACCCGTGGGTAGTTCGAAAGCCTGAGCTGAATTGCTGCTCCAGGTGATCGCGTACTTCTCCTCTGTTTCCGCGGAGTTCAGCAGACCGCCGGTGCTGGCGATGTGCTGTGGGAGCTGACCATTCAACGCCGATGCTGTCATGGTGTGAAAATCCAGACGGGCTGATAGACCTGAAAAGTAGCACCGTGATCAGACCGTATTTGGCGGGCTGACAGCAAGCTTCACACCCCTGAACAAACGCGATGGTTTGGGATCAATCGGCGTCGCTTTGGACAGGAAAAAAGACGGTGAGATCTCGGTCTCGACGGGGTTGATACCGACCTCCCAGGCTGGCCATCATTTGACGGGTGGCGTCTTGGCTGAGTTGAAGGCTGCCCGTGGCTGGATCCCAGCTCAATACGGTGCCCAGCTCCTCTCTGGCCGGAGAGGCATGGGGTGCGCTTCCGGCGCTGCCCGGCAGAACCACATGGAGTTGAAGCTTGACGCGAGCTCCAGCGGCTTGAAGACCGAGTTGTAATTCGCTTCCTCCCGGGAGGCCGCGGCTGCTCCGGTCAATTAAGCCGCCCAACATCGCTTCCAAGCGGCGGGAGTCACTCATCACTGTGGGTAAGCCGCGATCAAGATCCAGGCTCAGCCTGATCTCGCGTCGCTTGAGTTGCTCGCTCCATCCCGGCGCCAAACTGCGAAGAATCGACTCCAGATCGGTGTGGGCCAGGTTGGCTTCGGTGGGCTGTCGTTGGAGTTCCGCAGCATGGAAAATCAACCCAAATCGATCGATTTGTTCGCTGCATTCCACATCGATTTGTCGGAGGCGTTTCATCACCAGTTCTGGGAGATCCTTTCGACGCAGCAAGGAGCGGATCAAGGTTCGGATCGTGGCCAGTGGCGTTCGTACTTCATGGGTCAGCGCTTCTAGCAAGTTCAAATCATCTGATGCGTTCTGAGGTTTTGTTTCGGGGGACACAACGGGTTGGAGCATCAGCGCAGGTGCAGACACCGTGAGTCGTTCGGCGAGGCTGGGCCAGAACCGCTCCTTGAGTTGCTCGTCGCTGTGGAGAGGCCCAAGGGCTTCCAGGGCGGAATGAAGTTGCTCTGCTTGGTGTGGAGATTGGTCCTTTAAGCGTCGTCCGAGCAGGGACAGGACATCTCCCAAACTTGTTGGGTCGCAGCGCATTAGCAATTGACGTTGCTGCGGATCTCCATAGAGAGCCAAGGCCACCTGCAGGCTGGGTGTAATCACCAACAGCACAGGGTCTTGGCCATCTTCAGGGCGCAAGGCCAGGCGTTGGTAGTTGAAGAGACAATCGCTTTGGGTCTCCATGGTTCCCCTGTTATGGAGTCCAAGGCGCTCCGGCAGCGCGGTGATCCCCTGTCCGAGTTGATCGAGACGCTCTGGAGCCCAAACCCATCCCTGAAGATGCTGAAGGAGTTGGGGTTCATGCAGTGCTGGAAGGGGGGAAGCGAGCCAGATTCCTGCGGTGACATTGAGGCGAATCAGTTCCTGTTGGAGCGTGTCCAAAGCAGCCCACCACAAACGACGAACTCCGATTTCGTCGCAATGTCCAGGCTGAACACCTTGGGCAAGTCGTTCGCGAAGGTCGGTGAAGTTGGGTGAGCTCAACGGAGGCCAGCGAAGGAGCGGCGGCTTTGGCGGACCACCGAGAGGCACAGTCCTAAGGAAATGAAATTCACGACCATCGCTGAACGCCCATAGCTCAGGAATGGCAGGGGAATCCCTGTCACAGGACCTAGACCGATGGTCATAAAGATGTTGACGACCACTTGGAACATCAACATCGTTCCAATGCCAACCACGACAAGCGATTCGAAATCACTGCGTGCATGTCTGGCCACTTGAAGCAGACGTGCCATCAGTAGAGCAAAGCTAAGAACAACGAGCAGACATCCGATAAAGCCCGTCTCTTCTCCAAGCGCACTGAAGATGAAGTCTGTGTGTTGTTCGGGAATAAATCTCAGTTTTGTGAGTTGGCCTTGCAAGAGTCCTGCCCCGAATAAACCTCCAGAACCAATCCCTACGGTGCTTTGCAGAAGGTGATATCCACCACCTAAAGGATCTTGGCTGGGATCCAGGAACAGCACGAGCCTGTCGCGTTGATAATCCTTTAAACCATGCATCCAAAGCCATGGAGTCACGATGGCCATGGCTCCATGAAGCGCCATCGTGATGGTGGCAGCGATGCGTTTCCAGGGCAATGACCGGTATGCCAGCAGCGCCATCAATGGAATCCATAGGACCATCGCCCAGGGGAAAATACCGGCTAAAAGGGCTGTTACGAGCGGGGATAAGAGCAAAATCACCCACTCAATGGGCATCCCAGACCAATAGAGCATCGTCAGCATCAGGGCCCCAAACACGAGGGAGGTGCCGAGATCGGGCTGGATGAAGACCAGCAGCCACGGAATTGAGATCACCGCGAGGGGGCGTAAGACATCCACTGGGCGTTCCACTGGATGCTTCGAGAGCACAGCCGCCAGCAGAAGAATCGCCGCAATTTTGGCGAACTCCGAGGGTTGAACATGGATGCCTCCGATGCTGATCCAGCGTTGGGCGCCAAGGGCGGTCGTGCCAATGAGCCGAACGGCAACAAGACTGGCCACGGTGAGCCCGAAAATTGGAAGGAGAAAGGGTTTGAGGCGTTGGAGGGGTAGCCGTTCCAAGATGAAGGCCATGCCAACGCCGACGGCCGCCGTAATCCAGTGGTGGTACCAGTCCGCGTAGTTCGCTTGGCGCTGGGTGCTTGCAATCAAAAGACCAGCAATAGCGACCATGGCGATCGGTAACCCCCAGAGAATCCACTCCCGTTGAGGTCGATGGCGGTGATTCCTGGCGAACATTTTTAGGCCGGTGTGGCGACCTGTTGCTGAACCCGTTTGGCAAGCGCTGAGAATTCCTTGGCACTCGCAGAGCTGCTGCGGCTGATCACAATCGGACTTCCACTGTCACCGCCTTCTTGGACTGGCATCTCCATCGGGACTTGGGCCAACAACGGCACGTCGTAGTCATCGGCTAGGCGCCGACCGCCGCCACTGCCGAATAGGGCATATCGGCGATCGGGCATGTCGGGGGGGATGAATTCGCTCATGTTTTCAACAACACCCAGAACCGGGATCCCCAGTTGGCGGAACATCGCTAGGCCACGGCGAGCATCTTGTAATGACACGAGCTGAGGGGTTGTGACAATGATCACCCCCGCCATGGGGACCGCTTGAGCAAGGGACAGTTGAGCGTCACCGGTGCCTGGTGGTAAATCCACAACGAGAACGTCCCTTTCACCCCATTCGGCCTGGTACAAAAACTGGCGAATGATGCCATTCAGCATCGGACCACGCCAGATCACGGGCTGATGCTCATCGATGAGGAGGCCCATGGACACCATGGCGATGCCGCAACTCTCAATCGGCTTAATCCTCTGTGTGTCTCCGCTGCCGGTCACTTCTGGCGTTTGGTTGGCAATCCCCAGCATCGTGGGGGCATTGGGGCCGTAGATGTCTGCATCCAAAAGCCCAACACGCAAACCCTGTTGGGCCAACGCGCAGGCAAGATTGACGGCCACCGTGCTTTTGCCAACACCCCCTTTGCCGCTGCTGACGGCGATGACCTGCCGAACACCAGGAATGGATTGGCGTTCAGCAGGCTGCCCATGGCCGGCTTGGCCAATACCGCCTTGGCTGGGGTTGGGTGCTTGACCTACTTCAATTTGGACGTCGTTGATCCCGTCTAGACCCATCAACAGCTCGCGAGCTTCCGCTGCAATGCGTTCACGCTGGCTCTGGGCAAAACCAGGAAGATTGAGTCGGAAAACGGCCCGGGGAGGAGAAACCCGGACCTGATCAATCCAGCCGAGTTCCAGGGTCGTTTTGCCGCTTCCGGCGTCTTTGATCTGTTCGAGCGCTCTGGTCGCCTGCTCGGCCGATGTCATCTGCTGCTCAGATCCAGCTGAAATTCTAGGAGGATCTCCCATGACAGACCCTCACGGAGTCTTGTCGGGGTCTGGTCTGACCTGTTTAAGTTTTTTCACCGGTTTTACTTTGAAGGAATGGTCCGCTCCCTGATTCGCCGCGTTTTCGGACGCCAGGAGTCCGATCAATCCCTGCTCCAGTTGGAACTTCCACCAAAAGATTCGCGGGATCGGGCCCGTTCCATGGTGATGGGCCTGCAGGACGAAATCTGTTCGGGTCTGGAGGCACTGGATGGGGAAGGGCGCTTCAAAGAAGAAAGCTGGGTTCGTCCTGAGGGAGGAGGTGGCCGTTCGCGCGTGATGCGCGAAGGGCGGGTGTTTGAGCAGGGCGGCGTGAATTTCTCTGAGGTTCAGGGAAACGAATTGCCGCCTTCAATCCTTAAGCAACGGCCAGAAGCCAAGGGACATCCTTGGTTTGCGACCGGTACGTCGATGGTGCTGCATCCCCGAAATCCCTACATCCCGACGGTGCACCTCAATTACCGATATTTCGAGGCTGGTCCCGTTTGGTGGTTTGGAGGTGGAGCAGACCTAACGCCGTATTACCCCTTCCTCGACGATGCGCGTCATTTCCATCGCACCCATCAACAGGCCTGTAATTCTGTGCATCCCAACCTGCACAAGGTGTTTAAGCCCTGGTGCGATGAATACTTTTATCTAAAGCACCGTGCTGAAACCCGCGGCGTTGGTGGAATTTTTTATGACTACCAGGATTCGAGAGGGACGCTCTACAAGGGGCAGGATCCAACTGGAGCAGCAGCCAAGGTTTCATTAGAACTTGGTGCTACTCCGTTGAGTTGGGAACAACTGTTCAGCCTTGGCCAGGCGAATGGCAGGGCTTTTTTACCCTCCTATGCACCGATCGTTGAAAAGCGCCATTCGACCGACTATGGCGATCGCGAACGGGATTTTCAGCTTTACCGCCGCGGTCGATATGTGGAGTTCAACCTGGTTTGGGATCGCGGCACCATTTTTGGTCTTCAAACCAACGGCCGTACGGAATCAATCCTGATGTCGCTCCCACCATTGGTGCGTTGGGAGTACGGCTACACCGCCGATGCTGGCTCTCGCGAAGCCCTCTTAACAGACCTCTTCACCACGCCCCAGGATTGGTTGGGCGATCCATCGCTGGAGGACCGTTGCCGGCCTCACCAGGCGATCAACTAACGCCTTTCACAAGAGCGTTGACGACCCGTAAACCCAGGCATTCAATCGTCTGGGCCCGTGTCGCTTGATTGCGAAGTTTTTGTTCCAAAGGATCTTCGAGTATTCCGATTTCCAGAATGCCAATCCCGCGACGGGGACCTCCGAGGCCGCCTCGAAACAATCTTGGGAAGCGTCCAAACGACTGCGCGATGGACTCATCCAGCTGATTCAGAGGGCGATTAATGGCGGGGATGAGTCCTGAGCCAAAGCCATAGGGGCTGTAAGCATCGAAGTGAATTTCAAGGATGTAGTCGCCCTTGCTGGAGCGAACGCGAGCTTGGGACCAATTGGTTCTGGGGTCGTTGTCATCTCGAATGGTGAGCTGGGGTGGGACATACGACGTGATGTTCAGACCTCGCTCCTGCCCGAGTCGCACGACGGCGCTCTGCACTTGAAGATTCCAGTAGAGCTCGTCACGCATGGCGCCGTTCATGGGCGGCAGTTTGCGCACGTCGACTGCATAGCCGGGCGTTCCAGCGCTACCCAGATTTTGTGAGTCGGCATGGCCAGCCATCACCACGATCGGGATGGTTGATGGCACTATTCCTCGGCCGACCCATCGTCCGGGCTCTTTGGTGCGGCGGCCCAGCAGAGGATCAGGGTTGGCGGCAGGTGGGCAGCGTTTTAGATCGGTTCCACGGCTTTCTGCTGCTGCGGGTTTCGCCATGGGAAGCCAATTTTGTTCGCCCAAAGCCTGAGTACAGACCATTCCCACAGCGGTCAAAACGCTGATGGACAGCGGAACGGTGATCGGTGCGCGACGCATCCAGCTGGGGATAGGCATGGTTCAGATGGGTGATGTCAGCAGGGAGCCATCACTGGCCAGTTGCAGAGACTCGGCCAGTTCAAGTTCGATCGCAATTAATTCATCTCGGTGGGCTCGCAGTCTCAAGGCGCTTCCCCCTTGGGCTGGTGCATCCAATAGACGCAGTTCAAGCGTTTCTGTACGAGCGGCCCGGCGGCTGTAAATCACTCCGGCGAGGGGTCCCAGGCCGATGAGTGGCAGCAGGGACCACCAGGCGAGTTGTGGTGCTAAGTGCTGCAGAACCAATCCGAAGCAGGCGGAACCGATGGTGCCGAGAATGGACAGCAAGATGGCGAGGGGTTGGCTTGAGGCGACCTGTCCTTGAAAGCGCAGAACCTGTCGTTCTGCATCTCCGCCATCACGGTTCCAGCCGCGTTGTTCCAGCCAGCTGCTCAGTCCTTCGAGCACGGCCAGGGGAGATTGCGGGGAAGTGATATCCACCACAGTTGTTCTGTCCTTGCTGGCTGCACGCAAGAAAAACACCAGGCCAATGGCAAGGAGGATCGTGAGCAACAGGATGGACTGGAAGCCCGGCGGCATGGATCCCCCCAAATCGATGCGTCCTTTCTAAGAGGGCGCGTTTTAAAGGGGCGTGTTTTGAGTTAGTTCAATGCGAATCCATGGGAATTCAGCCACGTTCTCCATGGACCCATCAGCCGTTCTGCTTGGCTGCGTGCCTCGGCTTGCAGGTGCAACATCCGGCGTGGGCGTCCCCTGGATGGACAGCGTTCGGTGTAACTGCTGATCGATCCTTGTTGCTCAAGGAAGTCCAAAGCTTGTTGAAGCACCGTCTCAGAAAGGCGTAATTGGGGTTCGGCTTGGATCAGCTGCTTCAGGAGGCAAGAGGGGTAACTGTCGTCCTTGAGCAGGCATTCCAAAATCCAGCACACCGCAAGTTCCAGATCGAGAAACTGTGGTGGTGGCTGATGAAAGTACTGTTCGATGTCTGCGAGGCAGGTGCGTGAGGGCTTGCGACGGGAGAACACGACGAGGAACACACTGCCCCCATCAAAGTCGATCTCATTTTGAGTTTCAAGAGGGATTGTCTTGGTTGTTCAGGTCTCGGCCGGCGAGACTGGTCTGATTCATCTGCTGGGGCTATGGCCAGTTCTCCTTCCATTCCTGCCGAGTTCGGCGTATTTGATGGGGACTTGGATGCGTCTTGGACGGAGCGGTATCTCCAGATGTCTTGTCTTGCGGTGGATACCGAAGCCATGGGCCTGATCCATGGCCGCGACCGCCTCTGCTTGGTTCAGATCGCTGATGCACAAGATCGTGTTGCCTGTGTGCGCATTGGTCTGGGGCAATCCAGCGCCCCTAACCTTCAACGTCTCTTTGAGGCCTCAACCGTTGAGAAGGTGTTTCACTTCGCCCGGTTTGATGTGGCTGCCCTGGCGGCTGGGCTTGGTATCGCTGTTCAGCCATTGTTTTGCACCAAGGTGGGCAGCCGTTTGGGACGGACGTACACCCCGCGCCATGGCCTGAAGGACTTGGTGATGGAGCTGGTGGGCGTCGAGCTCGATAAGGGAGCTCAGAGCAGTGACTGGGGGAGGGTGGATGAGCTCACGGATGTGCAGCTCGCCTATGCCGCCAATGACGTGCGTTACCTACTCCCAGCAAGGAACCAGCTGGAAACGATGCTGCGTCGGGAGGGACGTTGGGATTTGGCACAACGTTGTTTTGCCTGTATTCCCGTGATGGCTGAATTGGACAGGCTGCGTTTTCACCAAACCTTTGAACATTGACCGCGTGAACACTGACCGCGTGAACCCTGGCCGCGGTTGGGTGATCAGTCCTCAAGGATGAAATTGCTGTCCCCCTCGCTGTCTTTCAGCAGGTCATCCAGGGTCGCGGCATGGTTGCTGTCTCCCTGATCCAGGGCATCCAACATCGATTGGACGAGCAGCCGTCGCGTTTCAACATCCCGCTTGCCCTCCTTCGCAGCAGCTTGATCCACTTGTCGCCGAGCACTGGCCAAGCTGATGCTCAATCTGCTGGCCAGTTGGGCGCAGAGTTTCACGTACAAGGGATCTTGAATCGAAGCCATCGCTCTCGTCTCGAGCTCCTCAGTATCAGTGCAGGTGGTCCAGGATCAGCTTGGCGAGCCGATCGCTACCCCCTGATGGTCCCATGCGCTGTTGACCGATCTGACCCAGCTTTCGCCGCAAAACTGCATCCGCTAAAAGCCTCTCGAGGGCACTCACGAGCGCAATCGGGGTTGAACAAGGCTGCACTGAGCCGCCAAGCAAGCGACTTTGTCTGCGCGCAAAACTGGCCTTGAATTGAGGGCCAGGACCCGGCAGCGACAGGGCTGGGATTCCCAGCCCCACGAGTTGTTCAGTTGCTGTTCCAGCTGTGGCAAGGCCCACTTCAGCCCAGCCGCTCCAGATTTCAAAACAGGAACGTCCAATGAGCAGCATGCAGGGGCCTTTGACCCAACAGGTTTCTGCGCCGAGTTGATCCGATGGAGGCAAACTCCGCCTAAACCCACGCTTTTCCAAACTGGTTTGAAATCCAGTTGCTGAAGGTTCGGCCCCCGCTGCGACGAGAAAAGCCATCGGTACGGAAGAGCGCACCAGGTTGATTGCCTCCAGCAATCGATCGAAGTTGGCCTGGGCTTCAGGCATTCGGCTTCCACACAGGACAAGCACTCTTCGGCAGCGCTCGAGTGCTTTGGGAACCGTCCGTAGTCGGATGCCATCCATCATCGGATTGCCCGGTGCTTGTGCGGGTACCCGATGGCGGCGCAGGCCGCGGGCGGTGAGTGGATCACGCATCGCCACCAGTTGGCAACGCTTGGAACGCATCAATATCCATTCCCATGGATCCCATTCACTGCCTTTCATTCGGTGATAGCGATCGCTTAGGTCTCGGCCTGGACCACTGCGCCACGTGTAGTCACTTTTTGGAGTCCCAATGAATCCGAAGCGAGCGCCACTGCTCCAGGCCATCAGAAGAGGGAAAAGATCCCCAATCGCGATGAGAAAGCGTCCCTGGTGTGCTCGTCGTTGAACGAGGCGCCATTGCCCCCAGCTCAGCAGTGGCAGTCCAGCCCAAACATCGCGGGCCATGCCCCGCAGGCTTTGGTTGCTAAACCCTCCACTTGGCAAGCTTGCCTTCGGTCCAATGTGTTGTAACCACCCAGCTTTCACCCCTGTTTCAAAGGCTCTCCCTTGGCCCACTAAAGGCATCACCTCCAGCGGAAGTTGTGGGCTTTGGTGATGTAGTGCTTCAAGGATGCGAAGGGCAATGAGATCTTCGCCATGGCCATTGCAAATCACCAGAAGTGTTGGTGAAGCGTGGCTGATACGATCGCTTTGAGGGACCGAAGGGTCCTGAGCGGCGGCATGGCCAAGTGGTAAGGCAGAGGATTGCAAATCCTTTATCCCCAGTTCGAATCTGGGTGCCGCCTTCTTCAACATTGACCGAAGGAGTCGAAAGGTTTGATCCTTTCGTGATTTTACGTGCGACGACACAAGCGGTTTAACGGTGAAGCACCACCTCATTCGCTTTAGTCTCCCAAATGTCACTGGGAACGATGAGGGTTTTGGGCGTTCAACGTTTGCCCTTGGCATAGGCGGTATCTCCTCGCCGCGATCGACTTGCACAGTGAATCGTTGAAGCGTCGAATGTGCAGCTTCCGGAGGTTTTTAGGGCATGTGGTGCAGTTTTCGGTAATCCCCGATGATCAAAAGTGGTCCAGGATGTGCTGGTCACCGTCCCGTTCCAGGGCGTTGCATTGAGTTTGCAATGGCCGTAATGGCACGCAAGAGGGGAGGTGCCGGTGGGATTGCTCGCCACGAAAGTGAGTTGGTAACTCGTTTTTGATGTTGTATCGACACCAAAAAAGCGGATGCGGAGTCCATCAGCTCCGATTGCACTGATTTGGACGCGACCGCACGCTTGTTTGGTTTGGTTGTGTTCCAGTTGGCAGTTGCTCAGACCCTGATCAAAACGCCCAAATGCTGATAATGCGTTGGCCGCAGCAATGACTGGAATCAGACAAAAGCTGAGAACGCTGAAGCTCATTAATAGTCGTTGTCGGCGACGCACATGCCAAGGCAGCGAATTCCGTTTGTTGCTGTTCGGCGGCAATGGTTGCAAAGAATTTGTTCCTCTTCAATGGGGTCGTTGTCATGAGACCTTGGCGTTGACATGCTCGGGGATGATGTCGTCATGTTGGGTTCAGGCATGGAGAATCTGATCTAAGAAGGTGATCATGGCTGGCAGAGGCTTAAGCCGGTTGAACAGCATCGGTTTTGGGACTTGGGCCTGGGGGAATGAATTTGTTTGGGGATACGACCCGACGACCGACGACGGGCGACTTGCTGCCACGTTTCACCAGGCTCTCAGCTCAGGGTTAAACCTCATCGACACTGCCGATTCCTACGGCACGGGTCGTTTCAATGGCCGCAGCGAAAGTCTGCTCGGAAGCTTTATTGATGCTCTACCGGCATCGCGTCGCTCCCAATTAGTGGTGGCGACGAAGTTGGCACCTTTCCCGTGGCGTCAGGGGAGAAAGGGTCTGCATCCAGCCTTTGATGCAAGTCAAAGGCGGTTAGGTGGTCATCTAAAGCGGGTCCAGTTGCACTGGAGTACAGCGCGCTATGCGCCCTGGCAGGAAGCAGCATTGTTGGATGGTTTGACGGATCTCGTTCTGGATCACCGCGTGGAAGAGTTGGGGGTTTCGAATGTGGGACCTCGTCGTTTGCGTTGGATGTACGACCGGCTCATTACGCGAGGGGTCAAGCTGCGCAGTGTGCAGATTCAATGGTCGTTGCTATCCCCTGGGTCGGCTCAGGCCCAAGAGTTGTTGGATCTCTGTCGGGCCTTGGATGTTGAAGTCTTGGCCTACAGCCCTTTGGCCTTTGGGGTGTTGGGCTGTGTTCCGGGTGAGGAGCCTCGGCCGTCAACTTGGATCCGACAACGATTGTTCCGCCGTTTGCTGCCTGCCAGTTGTCAAATTAGGCAGCTGCTTCTTGCCATAGCCAAAGAAAGAGGGGTCTCCATGGTTCAAGTGGCGCTGAATTGGTGTCGGGCGACAGGAACAACTCCAATTCCTGGCCTACGAACACCACAGCAAGCGGTGGATGTGGCGGGCGCGTTGACATGGAATCTGGGAGAAGCGGAGTGCTTTGCACTTAATCAAGAGAGGGAACGCTGCATTAAGACCATGCCTTCGAATCCCTTTCAAAGTCCTTGATATTTGAGTCAGGCTTCAGAGACTGACTCCGGCGCTGGACTGACGACGACTGGAAGGCTGTCACTGTCGCTTCGAATTGGAATCACCTTTTCGGTGGCAGCTGTTGCGGCTTCCGCTGCTGCTGCTGCCGCTTGCTGTTCTTCACAGGCTGTGAGCGCTTCTTGAAGGAGTGAATCGAAGGTGGCTCCGGGCAAGCGATGACGAGCGACTTCAAGGAATGTTCGGGGAAGGGATTCACCCGCTGCATCTCGTATGGCGGGATTATTTTTCCGCTGCTCTTGCTCCTCTTCAATGGCACGCAAAAAGCGTCGTGTCACATCGCGTTTTGTTGACGCCTTAATCAGCGTGTCGCGGTCTTGAGGGCTGTGGCTAAGTTCCTGTTCAAGCTCTTGAATTCGCCGTTCAAGACTGGTAAGTACCTCATCAGCTTCCTTACTGATATGGGACAACTGGCCATCAGACAGGTGTGGCATATCAGCCACGAAGACTTTTCCGTGATCCCGAAGGGTTAAAAACGTGGGGCGAGGAGTCTGCCGATGGCCTTGACCAGACTCAAGTGGACGTCTTGGCGGTACTGGCCCTGCCGATGAACGCCGCCGTGTAAGGCGCTGTGGCTTATCAAAAGGCATAGGGACCAGACGATGTATCGGCGTTGCTATCGGAAATGTCCGATTTGCTCACTCGATATTATTGGCCTTCTTGATGCATCGAGAGACGAAATCCAACCACGTTGGAAACTGACGCATTTACCTGGGCAATCCCTGTAGGCCTGAACTGTTCTTGGATTGTGCGTTGGTGACCTCACCGATGACCCATGCCTGGTGGTTGTTCCTCTGGCATACATCCAGTGTGGATTGTTTCGCTTCCCTTGGAACGATGAGGCAGTACCCAATCCCCATGTTGAACGTGTGCCAAAGATCACGTTCTGGAATCGTTCCAGCTTCCTGAAGCCACTGGAAGAGTGGAGATCGTGGCCATGCCTCAGGCTCGATCCTGGCTGTGATGCCATCGGGAAGAGAGCGAGGCAAATTTTCGGGTAGTCCTCCTCCGGTGATGTGAGCCATTCCATGGATCTTGATGTCGTTGTTCAACAGCTCTTGAACAAGAGAGCCATAGAGCGTTGTGGGAGCGAGGAGGTCGTTGATGAGGGGTCGTTTCTCCGAGCCATAGCGGGTGGTTTCATCAACACCGGTTGTCTCTAAAACCTTTCGGACAAGGCTGAATCCGTTGCTGTGCACGCCGCTACTGGCGACGCCGATGATCTGATCCCCCGAGGAAATCGATCGTCCATCGATGAGGTGATCTTCTTCGACGACGGCAACGCAGAAACCGGCTAGGTCGTACCGACCTTGGGGGTAAAAGCCTGGCATCTCTGCCGTTTCCCCTCCGAGGAGGGCGCAACCGCTCTGGCGACATCCATCCGCGATTCCTTCAACCACTTCAGCCATGGCACCTGGACTAAGGGCACCCGTGGCCATGTAGTCGAGAAAAAATAATGGAGAAGCTCCAGAGGTGATCACATCGTTGACGCACATCGCCACAAGATCGATGCCCACACCGTGATGGCATTGATGATCTTGAGCGAGCTCAAGCTTGGTACCGACTCCGTCGGTGCCTGAAACAAGGAGTGGTTTCCGCAGGCCTGCTGGAAGGCGCATCAAGCCGCCAAAGCCGCCGAGTCCTCCCACGACTTCAGGGCGGTGCGTGGCTTCGACTGACGCCTTGATGCGCTGAACGAAGGCGCGTCCAGCCTCGACATCAACCCCTGCGCTCTTGTAGTCCATGCAATGAATCCAATCTGGTGATCCTGCCCTGGCGCCAAAACGGCGTGTCGGCTGGACAGCTGTCCTCGGACTGATCATGCCTCCTTATAAGAGCAACGTCTGCTGCTTATTGGCGGCCATCGGGCTCGGCTGGCGTTTGCTCAGTGCATCCGGTAAGTGGAGCGCCTGCTACCCAGTGGAGGGTGTGCCATGGCTGGGATTGGTCCGTTCCATGAACGCAATGATTCTGATTAAGTTCAGCTGACTTTGAACTTAAAAGCCCTCTGTTACTGATTCCGAAACCTTTCGGTTTGAGTTCAGTTGGTTTGCTTGGCATGCGAGTTTCTCTCACACTGCTCGTTGTTACTGGAGCAATTTCAGGTAGTGCAACCCTCTTACCAGTGGGTGCAGCTGATTTTTTTGATCAAGGGATTGCTGATCCCATCGACCCCATTGATTTAATTGCACCGTCCACTCCTCCTGCCTCGGAACCTGTCAAGGCAACTTTGAGTCCCTCGGACGTTGAAGACGTTCAGAACGTGCTTCCGCCGACGGCTGTCGTCCCGCCCCCCAAAATCAAGGTCGTGCCGGAAGTTGTCAGGGTGATTACGGGTGAGGCCAGTTGGTACGGACCCGGATTTTTTGGTAATCGCACCGCGAGTGGTGAGGTTTATAAGCCAGGCACCATGACCGCGGCGCATCGAACTCTGCCGTTTGGCACAAAAGTGCGTGTGACGAACCTTTGGAATGGTCGTTCAGAGGTCATTCGGATTAACGATCGCGGCCCATTTGTGCACCATCGGGTTATTGACTTGGGGCATGGAGCCGCCAACAGCCTTGGATTAACGGCTTCCGGCATTGCACAAGTTCGACTTGAGGTTTTGCGCTGAGCTGTCCCCTTCTCCGGACCACGGATGATTTAAAAGACTGGATCACTGCTCAAGAGGGTGATCTTCAGTTTGTTCCCACGATGGGTGGACTCCATGCCGGCCATGGAACTGTGATCCGATCAGCCTCAGAGATCGGTCCGACTCTGGTGAGCATTTTCGTGAATCCACTGCAGTTCGGCCCAGAGGAGGATTTCTTGCGCTATCCCCGCAGCCTTGACTCAGATCTTGCGCTGGCAGAACGCTGGGGTGCTGCAGCTGTTTGGGCCCCTTCGGTGGAACAGATCTACCCCCAGGGGGGTGAGAGTCGTTCGCCAACGATGCAAATTCCACCTGCCCTGCAGCAGCACCTCTGTGGCGCGATGCGACCGGGACACTTCGATGGGGTGGTAGCGGTTGTGGCCCGATTGTTGGATCTGGTTCGCCCTCGCCAGCTTTGGCTTGGTGAAAAGGACTGGCAACAACTTGTGATTCTGCGCTGGTTGGTGGCCCATTTGGCACTACCGGTGTTTGTTCGAGGTGTCGCCACCGTTCGCGAGGCTGATGGTTTGGCCTTGAGTTCGAGGAATCAATACCTGACGGGAGATCAAAGGGAGTTGGCCGCGGCGTTGCCAAAGGCATTTCAGACAGCTAGGGACGCTGATCGCGATCCACTCCCAGCACTACAGCGCTCCCTCTCTGATGCAGGATTTGATGTGGAATACGTTCAACGCGTTGACCCTCGTACGCTTCAACCCTGTGGGCAGGAGACAGCAATCTCATTGCTTGCAGCAGCTGTTCGTTGTGGGTCAACGCGGTTGATTGATCATGCTTTTTTGATGACTCGCCAGCCTCTTGTTGCGATTGATGGTCCGGCTGGAGCTGGAAAAAGTACGGTCACGCGAGCATTCGCTGAGCGCTTGGGGCTCGTTTACCTCGATACAGGGGCGATGTATCGCTCAGTCACTTGGTTTGTTCAGCAGCGAGGTGTTCACCCCTCTGATGGGGTGGCGATCGAACCTCTGCTCAAGGATCTGGATGTGCAGCTGCAGTCCCTACCCGGTGGAGTCCAGAAAGTCTTGGTGAATGGAGAGGATGTGAGCTCCGCAATTCGCTCTCCAAACGTCACTGCATCGGTGTCTGCCGTTGCAGCTCATCGTTGCGTGCGTCAAGCCTTGACCGTGCAGCAGAAAGCAATGGGTTCCAAAGGCGGGCTGGTGGCGGAGGGACGGGATATTGGGACCGCTGTTTTCCCGGATGCTGATCTGAAGGTGTTCCTCACGGCCACGGTGGGCGAACGCGCCCGGCGCCGTGCTCTGGATCTGGAGCAGCGGGGCTTCCCGGTGCCGGAGCGATCTGAGCTCGAAGCACAGATTGCTGAACGGGATCATCTCGACAGCACGCGCGAGGAAGCCCCGTTGGTGAAAGCGGAGGATGCTGTGGAGCTCGTGACCGATGGCATGAGCATCGAGGCTGTGATCGACGCCCTGGTGGGGCAGTTCCGGTCTCGGGTGGCTGAAGAAGCCTGGCCTACGCCGGCGGGCTGAGCTCATCCAGCAGGTTGGAGCAAGCGTCTTCGAGCAGATCGAGCACATGCTCGAAGCCCGCCTCGCCCCCGTAATAGGGATCCGGCACCTCCGTTTCAGAGAATCCCCGGGCGTAGCTGAGCATGGGCTTGATGCTGGCCGTTGCTCTTGGCCCGGCTTCGCGAGCCAGTCCCTTGACGGCCGCGAGATTGTCGTCGTCCATGGTCAGCACCAGATCGAAACTCGAGAAATCGTCGAGGCTGATCTGCCGTGCGCGGCTGGGCAGCTGAATGCCGCGACGGTTGGCTGCAGCCTGCATGCGTCGGTCTGCCGGATTGCCCACGTGCCATCCGCCCGTTCCGGCGGAATCGACAACGAACTGATCACTGAGACCGCGTTCTTCGAGCAGATGCAGGAAGACGCCTTCGGCCGCTGGTGAGCGGCAGATGTTGCCGAGGCAGACGAACAACAGTTTCTGGGTCATCCGGCGTTGAGGCGTTGGAGGGCCAGTGCGGCCCGAAGGCGCACCACCTTGACATCTTCCTTGGCGTCTGAATTCAGCTGTTCAAGAGCTTCAATGCCAGCGTTGCGCAGCGCATCCGGGCAATGGGCATCGTTTAGCCGGCGTTCCAGGCCAACCGTCACGGCGTAACGCACAATCCATTCGCCATCACCTGTGGCTTGGATCAGCCCCGACAGGCAGCGCTGTCGTTCTTCATCAGCTTGCTCAGCATCACTGAGCTGCAGGTTCCCGAGACCGCAGGCGGCTGCTCGACGCACGCTGGGCCCGATGTCTGCGGCGAGAGCCCGCTCGAGCACAGATAGGCCTCGGCGATCACCGATGCCCGCGAGGGCCCGCACCGACCAAGCCCGGGCTCCGTAGTTGTAGCCATCCAGGTTGTCGAGGATGGTGTCGACAACCGGTTCGCCGATCGCGATCAGCCCATCAACGGCGGCAACTGCTGCACCGGGATTGTTGAAGCCAAGGATTTCCAACAGGCAGGGTGCACTGTCCGGATGACCTGTGGCGGCAAGAGCTTCGGTGGCCTCCAGCAGTCCGTCGGAGGTGTCTGCCCTGACCACTGCATCGATCAGGGTCTGAATTTCAGGGGGAGTGGTCATCGTCAGAGCAGGGCGTCCATGGCATCCAGTACGGCTTCATCGGGAGCTGGCTTGTCCGTTTGTTCGGCGAGACCTCGCAGCGCAATCAATTTCAGGCTGTTCTCCGCCAGTGTGTTGCTGATCGCGTCCAGGGCTGGGTACCAGCCGGTGGCACCAAGATCCATCAGGGCCGCTCGGCGGACCTGCAGCTGGTCGTGGTGCAGCAACGCAACCATCCGCTCTCCCCATTGGGATTCACCCGTGAGTTGGAGCAGAGCCCTGCAGGCGGAACTGCGCACCACCGGACGCTCGTGCTCGAGGAACAGATGCAGCACCTGGAGCACCTGATCTTCACCCACACCAATGTCGCCCAAGGCTTCAAGCATGGCGTCGCAGGGTTCCTTCAGTCTTGGCGTGCCCTCCTCTCGGTCACCAGCCACGGCCGGCCCACTGGCCAGCCGTGCCACGAGAAGTGGTACGGCAGCTTTGGCGTTCAGCTGTCCGAGCGAGCGAGCTGCGGCTTCCCGCAATCCATGGTCGTCGTCGTTGAGGGTCTCCAGCAGGTCGGGAATCGCTGGTGCGGCGATCGAGCCAAGCTTCCCGAGGGCTCGCGCAGCGTTGCGAGCCACCGCGTTCTCCTCCACATCGTCTCCCAGTTGCCGTGGTCGACGCTGCTGAAGCGCTTTCCTCAACAGGATTACCGCTTGGGGATGCTGGCTGCGTTGTCGACCCAGCCACCAGGCGGCGTAGTACTGCGCTGAGGGATCGTCATCCAATTGCAGACGCCTGAGGGCCTCAGGTTCATCGATCGGATCGCCCGCGCCACTTTGCGTGGCATCGGCTCCCGGTTGCATCGCCATGGCGGAGCTGGTCTTCAATGTTGATGTTGCCATTGGCATGGCAAAAGAAAGGCCCCCCTTGCGGGAGGCCTTAACTTCGCTGGCATTCAAAGCTGCTTGCTGATCGTTCGATCAGACCAGGGCGTTGATGGCGTAGTCGAAGTAGTTGTTGGCTTCGGTGGCAGCCTCACCACTCAGGCCGTGGTTGGCTTTGATGTACTTCAGCGCTTCCACATACCAGGAGGGGGAGAGCTCGAAGGTGCGGTTGATCTCATCGAGACCAGCGATCAGGTAGTCGTCCATGGGACCGGTGCCACCAGCGACCAGGCAGTAGGTCACCATGCGCAGGTAGTAGCCGATGTCACGGGAGCACTTGGCCTTGCCTTCAGGGGTGGAGGCGTAAGTCGGTCCCTGCATCTGGGTGGTGTAGGGGAACTTGCTGTACACGGCCTGTGCAGCACCGTTCACCAGGGTGTCAGCCTTGGTGGTGAGGGCTTTAGCAGCCTCGAGAGCAGCCTTGGCGCGGTTGAAGCGACCGAAAGCACCCTGGATTTCGGTGTTGCTGAGGAAGCGACCCTGGGAGTCGGCGGCGGCAACCGCTTCGGTGAGGGGGGTTTTCATGAGTCTGAAAAAGGTGGTGTGAACGTCTGAAACCGGGTCGCGATCAGGCGACGGCGGCAGCAGCGCGGTCGAAGTAGGTGCCGATCTCGCTCATCAGCGCGGTGCAGTCACCGTTGGTGATGCCGGCCTTGTCATTGGCGATGGAGATGGCGGCGTCCTTCATCATGTTCACGCCGGCAGCCACGGAAGCACCGGGGGTGCCCAGAGCCAGGTAGGTCTCACGCAGACCGTTCAGGCAGCGGTCTTCCATCACGGAAGCGTCGCCGGTGAAGATCGAGTAGGTGACGTAGCGAAGGATGATCTCCATGTCGCGCAGGCAAGCAGCCATGCGACGGGAGGTGTAAGCGTTGCCGCCGGGGGCGATCAGGGCAGGCTGCTGAGCGAACAGCTGGCGAGCTGCGTCGGCAACGATGCTGGATGCGTTGCTGGTGATGCGGTTGACGGTATCCAGGCGCTTATTGCTTTCGGAAACCATCGCGGCCAGGGCGTCGATTTCGCTGGCGTTGAGGAATTGGCCCCGGGCATCGGCCTGGGCGACAACCTTGGTGAAGGCGTCGAACATGTTGGTGCTCCTGTGGACTACGTCTGGAGAATGTCTTCAGACAGGGATGGGTGCCGGGAGGCAGGTCGCATCCCGTCGAGAGAGATTCTGACCAACGGCTCGAGACGCCTGCGACAGCTGTTCATAATGCTTAACTCCGCTGCGACAACAAGGGAGTTGAGCGTTCCTTCTGCTTAGAGATCGAAGAGCACGTCGTGGATGTACGCCTCGGTCCACTCGCTCCCATAGAACCGGCTGAGCATGCCGCGGGCCGGATCCTTTTCGGCGCGATAGGCCGTGTAGCGCTTCTGGCCGCCCAGGAGCAGGTCCGCGCGGACATCGTCCACAGGCTTTGCTTCGGCCACGAGCGATAGATAGAGGTTGAGATATTCCTCGAAAGCCGGGCGAATCACCGCTTGGATTAGGGCATCGCCTTCTTCGTCAAGCGGGATCCTGGTCCAGAGAAAGGCTGGAGAGAAGTAGGGCTTGGCTTCATCGGGGATGGGGCCTCCATCCGGCAGCTCAGCCTTCCATCGATCAAAGATCGGCATCAGCTGATGCCAAACCCCTTGCGTGTGGGCGTCGTCTTCTTTCAGGGCTGGTTGCAGATCGAGCGCCAGCAGATGGCCATTGGGGAGTGTCACCAGATCGGCCCCGAAAAAGGGGAGGTCGTAGCGGCAGCTGGGATTGATCACAAAATTGAGCACGGATGCGGACGCTCCGGCTTCAACGCAGGCCGCTCGCACCTGCCGAAGCTTTTGTGTGGAGCAGGCCCAGGTGGCCGTGGTCACCGGGACTGGTTTGGCTTTGGATCCGGTCGTTCCGTGCTTCTCGAGAAAATCAGTTGGCACCGGATAGGCCTTGGGAGTCAGCGGTTCCAGCGCTGCGATGGCCTGATCGAGGAAGGGTTGCCAGCGCCAACCCTCGATCTGTAGGGGGGCAAGGCTGTCGCTGCGGGTGGAGGCGGTCATGCGGGCTGGCTGGCAGGGAAGAGGAAATCGTGGAGGAAGCGGTCCGACCAGTCTTTGCCGAAATGGCTGGTAAACAAGCCGTGGGCTGGATCCCGTTCAGCGCTGTACACGTCGTAGGCCTGCTGAAGCTTCAGCACGCTGTCTGGATCAAGAGCACTGCTGCTCGCTTTGGCTTGATCATGCAGCGACCAGTACGCCGCTAAAAACGGCGTGAATGCCTTGGGCAGTGAGGCTTCGGCCTGCTCAGCGCCGCCACGGCAGAACAGCAGCCAGGGAGAGAAATATTGATTGGGGTCAAACGACCGCATCGTCTCTTCTCCGCTCAGATCAGGGAACTGATCGTGCAGTGCTTTGAGGCCGCTGTAATGACGATCGAAATAGGCGGGCTCCTGAGACAACGGCTGGAAGTCGAGGACGGCCACCAATTTCTGGCGCGCTCCGAACCAAAGCAGGTCGATGCCCAGCAGCGGGTGATCGTGATCCGGTGATGGGTAGGCAACGGAATTCAGCACCTGGAGGCTGTCTCCAGCATCAAGTCGCGTGACTCTCCAACGCCGGAAACCGGGCACTTGCCAGAGCCAACTATTGATATGGCTCCCAGTTTTTGTGGATTGCTGATGGGCAAGTCCTTCAGGAACGGCAATGGGCTCACCACCTCGGCTGCGGATGCCGTTCTCAAGTTCCTGCAGGAAGGGGTCAAACATCAGCCAGGCTCCGTTGCATCGATGTCTGCCTGCAGGGCTTCAGCTTGCTGGCGCAGTGCTGTGAGGTCGCCGGCTGAGGGGCAGCGGAATTCCGTGCAATACGTCGTCATCGAGACGCCATCCAGGCACTGCACGGAGCTCACCCGCATGCGCAGGTCATCGGTCACGAACCAGCAGCGTTCGATGCCCACATTGGTGTCGTAGCGGGTTGTGATCGTGAGGACTCCGTCATCGGCGAAGGTGTACGTGCTCACCACCGATTGCTTCTCGACGTAACCCTTGTCGCGCAGCAGGAATCCCCGGCGGGGATCCTCTTTGTGTGGCGCGTCAATCAGCACGGCGGCGTGGTCGTCGCTGCGGGCTCCTTCTTTGAGATTGCTTTCCCACCAGAACCGCGCACCGCCTGCAGCGTCTGACGTGGCGACCCCGAGGTTGGAGCAAATCTGCGTCAGCACAGGATCGCTGCTGCCGAACGGTTCGATGACGAGGTTGGAGTCAGCGAATTCGTCGTCCTGGTGATCCAGATGGTGCACGGCTCGGCGGGTCATCCAGGTGCCGCGACTGGCGGCGAAGAAATCCGCCATGCACATCGGTGGGGTCAAGTGAGGCATCAGCTCCCCTGCTGCGCGATCTGATCCTGCAGTTGCTGAAGGATGCCTTCGATGCGCTGCAGTTCGGGATGGTCGGCGAGGGTGGCGTCGATTTTCTTCTGGGGCAGCTTCAATTTTTGCCCCATGCCGATCACGTCTTGCTTCAGGCGATCGCGGTAGGCGGTGAGCTCCTCAATGGATTCCTTGAGTTCCTGGGCGGACGCGTCGGTCATGGTTTGGGCAGGAATTTGTGGAGCCTACGGGCTGCAGAAGAGCCAATTAAATAGATGGGTCAAAGATGAAGTGAATTGGAAGATCCCGTTGTTTTGTTCTCGAGTTGCGCGATTGGAGGGAAGAGGCTTTCACCGCTTTTTAAGTGGAGCACTGGAGTTAGCGGTGTTTTTGCTTCCTCCATGACGAAGGTTTGCGTGATCTGCCCTGCATGGGGTACTTGGCGGGAGAAGCGGCTTACTTTTGCTGAACGCCGGACCTTTCGAGGTCCAGCACTAAGCCACCAAACCTTCGGCCCTCGGGTTGAAGCCAATGGCCAGAGCTCCTGAACGGGTCCTGACTGCTGGATTGGCGGCTACCAGCCCCTAAATGTCCTGCTTTCCAATGCTCGACGCATTCTCCCGCGCCGTCGTTAGCGCCGACGCTAAAACTGCTCCCATCGGTGGCGGTGAACTGGCTTCCCTCAAGGGCTTCGTTGCCGAAGGCAACAAGCGCCTCGACGCTGTGAACGCCATCACCTCCAATGCCTCCTGCATCGTTTCCGATGCTGTGACCGGCATGATTTGCGAGAACACCGGCCTGATCCAGGCTGGCGGCAACTGCTATCCCAACCGTCGCATGGCTGCTTGCCTGCGTGACGGTGAGATCGTTCTTCGCTACATCTCCTACGCCCTGCTGGCTGGCGACGCATCCGTGCTGGATGACCGCTGCCTGAACGGCCTCAAGGAGACCTATGTGGCTCTGGGTGTGCCCCTTCAGTCCGCAGCTCGCGCTGTGGCCATCATGAAGGCTTCCTCCACGGCTCACATCAACGAGACCAACACCACCGGCACCAACCCTGTGGAGACCCGTTTCCGCAAGATGGAAACCGTCCAGGGTGACTGCTCTGCGCTGGTTGCAGAAGCTGCTTCCTACTTCGATCGCGTGATCAGCGCCCTCAGCTGAATCAGCGAGAGATAACTCTCTTTTTCAAAGCACACTTCAACTAAGGGTCTCATCATGAAATCCGTTGCAACAACTGTTGTGACCGCCGCTGACGCAGCTGGTCGCTTCCCTTCCCAGAACGACCTCGAAGCCGTTCAGGGCAACATCCAACGTGCCGCTGCCCGTCTGGAAGCCGCTGAGAAGCTGGCTGCCGGTCTGGACAACGTCACCAAGGAAGCTGGCGACGCCTGCTTTAACAAGTACCCCTACCTCAAGCAGCCCGGTGAGGCTGGTGAGAACCAGACCAAGGTGGACAAGTGCTACCGCGATCTGGCCCACTACCTGCGCCTGATCAACTACTGCCTCGTGGTTGGCGGCACCGGCCCTCTGGACGAGTGGGGCATCGCCGGCGCTCGTGAGGTGTACCGCACCCTGCGTCTGCCCACCGCTCCCTACGTGGAAGCTCTGACCTACACCCGCGACCGCGCTTGCGCTCCTCGCGACATGAGCCCCCAGGCTCTGAACGAGTTCAAGGCTTACCTCGACTACGCCATCAACGCTCTGTCCTGATCAGTTTCTGATTCAGTCGAACGTTGAAAGGAGGCCTTCGGGCCTCCTTTTTTTTGTCTTGTTGAGATCATGGGCTTGGCAAGTCCGAGCCCTGATCTGCGTTTTAGGGTCGCATTCTCATCGCTTGAATCGCGGACATGGGTGCTGAACACGACGCCGTGCCCGACCTCGATCGGTTGTTCGCCGATCTGGCTCACCCCAATCCCTACATCCAGACCGAGGCCTTCACGGCGATGGCGCAGCATTGGCAAGCCGAAGCCATGCCGCGTTTGATTGCTCTGTTGGATCAGCCCGATGTGTCGCTGCGGCGGGCTTCCGTACGGGGGCTGGGTGCATTCGGCGAACGTGCCATGCAACCCATCGCCGATTGCTTTCGCTCCAGTGCTGATGGCACCGTGCGGGCCAGTTGTGTGAAGGCGTATGCCCAGTTGGCCTCCAACTACCCCGGGCTTCCCTTCAGCGAGGAGGCGATGCAGGTGCTTCGCGATGGACTTCAGGACAGCTCACCGGTGGTTGCCGTTGCTTCGGTGATGGCTCTCGGTCAGGTGGGGCAGCAGGCCGTTTCGTTGCTGCTGGAGATCAGTCGCGGTGACAATCCGGCCCAGGGTGTTGCGGCGGTGAATGCCTTGGCTGAGATCAACGACCCTGCTGTTGAACAAGGGTTTGAAGAGCTGCTCGCCGACCCAAGCATCGATGGCTATGTGCGTGAAACACTCACCTCCGCTTTGCTGCGTGTGCGCGATCTCAAGGCGCGTCAGCCTTCCTGATCCAGCTGGTTGATGGCGAGTTGAAGCACCGCTTTGACGTCGGCTTGTTGTTCCCGTTCCAGTTGCTGGGAAAGGCTTGCAATGCTGCCCGCTGCTTGCAATTTCATCAGGGAGAGGGCCGCATTTTTGCGGACCTGCCCTTGTGGATCGCTGAGTAGGGGTTCCAGTCGGGGGACGGCCCAATCGGGGCTGTGCAATTTGCCCAGCAGGGTTGCTGCTTCAGCGCGAACGTCGGTTTCGGCATCGGTGAGCGCATTTTCCACCAGCTCTCGGGCGGCATCGTCCCCCAGGGCTTGGATCTGATCGCCTAGGGCTGCAATTGCTGCACAACGAATTTCCGCATGCTCCGATGTGGCGGCCTTGCGCAGCGCCTCCGGTGCACGGGCCCCCACGAAGGCCAGGCCCCAACTGGCCAGACCCAGCTGCATCGCGGTGCTGGTGGGGTTGATCAGAATCTCGAGCATTCCATCAATGGCTTCTTCCCCCACGGCGGCCATGGCCCCCACGGCGGATCCCTGCACCACCGGATCTGGGTCCTGCAGCAGGGCCCTCTGCAGCACGGGGAGTGCCCGGGGGTCTTCGATCAAAGTGAGTGTTTTGGCTGCTGCGCGCCGCACCGTGACGCTTTCATGCTCAGCCAGGGCGCGACACAACGACGGCACGGCAGCCTTGCCCACCACGCCAAGGCTCTCGGCAAAGGTGAGACGCATCAGGCCACGGGGATCACCCAGCCCGGCCACCATCCGCTCGATGCTTTCGCCGTCGGCAGCAGGCACCTGTCCATTGCGCAACTGCTGCTTCAGTTCTTTGGCCAGTTCACTGGCTTCGTCTTCGTTCAGCTGTTGGTTTTGCCCATTAACGGACAGAGACTGAAGGTCACTCATGACCGTTGCGCACCGGAGCCATGAATTATCGAACTTCTTCCTCTCGCTCTAGGGTCTTCGTCACAGAGCTAGAGCCATGACCTGCTTCGTCCTTTCCCACAATTTGCAGGTGCAGTCTGAGGATTTACCGGCCTTGTCTGCCGCTGAATTGGCTGCTGGTTTGCAGGCCCATGGCGACTGGATCAGCACGGTTGAACCGCTGGCTCACCCCCATTGGTTGGTGAAGCTGGAGGCAGAGGGCAGTGCTGATGAGCTGGCCGATGCGTTGGTTCTCACTTGGCGGTCTTTCCGCAAGGCATGCGGACACTCTGAGGATCACAACCTGCTGGCCCTTGGGGGCCGGAAAGACACTGCTGGCGCCCCGGGTTCACCGCTTCAAGAGGGCAGTTGGGGCGTGGATGTGGTGGAAACCATCGATGGCTCTGCTTTCCTTCAGGCCATCAACTGGGAGGGTTTGAAACAGGGACGCCCAGCTGATGGCGTGTTTGAACGACGCGCCTAGGGCGTCACTTTTTGGTGCGGCGTCTCCGTTTGGACGTTTCTTTGGCCGGGCTTGCGGCCTCTGCCGAGGGGGTTGGCTGGACCTCTGCCGTTGCCGTGTCTGCAGCCTGTGCCCGCACAGACAAAATCTGGATGCCGCGTTGATGCATCAGCTGAAAGTTGCGGCTGAGCAGGTAGAAGGGCACACGTTGTTGCCGCGCGCTGCGCAGGGGGGTATCAACGCCGATGCCCGTGGCCACGTGCAAGGAGTTCGCCAAGGAAGGCCCCATTCTTGTGCTCGGAATGACTGGGCTCAGATTGCCGGGCCTGGGCAATTGTTTCCAGCGCATGGACACTTCTTAATGCAAGCGCCGCTGCGGCCATTGGCGCTGCAGAGTCGTGGTCTGTTTCAGCTTGGGCGGGCGATTCCGCCGGGATTGTTTTCGTGAGCCGCTTCGACAACATCCATCAGGGCTTGTCCCACGAGGAAGCTCTGCGCATTCTCACGTTGCCGATGGATCAACTGGATTCCGCCAGTGACTACTACATGGCGGTTTCGCACCTGATCAATTTCCCTGGCGAGCCCACCCAACGTGCCCTGATTGAGCTGCTGAACGATCCGGATGACCAGCAAGCCAAAAAACTGGCGCGCCGCAAAGCCGTTGAAGTGTTGGGCCGGCTGAAGGTGGACGAGGCAGGTCCTGCCATTGGCAGCTGCTTGGACAGTGATGACCCCTACCTGGTGGAGAACAGCGCCTGGGCGTTGGAACAACTCGGGACGGCATCAGTGGCCCTGCATCAGCGCATGGCTGCCTTGTTGCAGGACCCTGAACAGAACAGGCGTGTGCTGATTCAGAGCTTGGCCGGGTTGAAGGTCACGGCGGCGTTGCCCGCGATTGAGGCGCTGATCGATGACGACGTTCCTGGGGTGCGTGGTGCCGCACGCTCGGCGTTGGCGCGGTTGACGGGGCGGGTGGATCAGGTGGCAGCCCTGGAAGACCACCTCACGCTGCCCAACCAAATGGATCGGCATTCCGCCATTCAGGATCTGATGGATTGTCAGGCCGTTCAGTGGCTGCCCAGCATCCTCCAGGCCCCGGTTTCGCCGGTGTTTCGCATGCGCGCGCTCACCGCGCTCTGGCCTGAGGCTGCCCTCACGTGCGAGGGGCTCGACCTCGTTGAGGCTGTTGATCGACTGTTGTTGGATCATCCGGAAGATCTGGTGTTGGTGCATCGCTACGACGCCACGCCGGCGGATGATTTCCTGATTCAGGAATTTTTCGGCACGGATTTCAGCCGTGCTTACCTCGGGCTTAAGACGGTTCGTTCCCGACCAGCGCTGTTGCTCTGGCCGTTGCTGAAGCAGCGCTGGGTCGACGAGGCCCACAACGATTACGGGGCCCACTATTTCTTCATCCGCTTGTTCGCCGCCGTGCGCGACTGGCCGGATGATGCCCTGGAGACCATCACAACGTGGTTGCTGGAGGCGGTGGACACACGCCGGCCGCAATTCATGAAATCCAAGCCTGCGGCACTGCTCGGCTTGGCAGCCCTGGCTCCAGATGTGTGCCGACAGCACCTCAGCCGTTGGCTCGACCCTGAAGCCACATCATTCTGGGAGTGCCGCTACGCCGCCGTGATGGCGATGGATCAGCTTGGCATTGCGCCTGAGTCAGATGCCGATCCTCATCCGTATGTGTCGGCCCGCTTGGCCCGTGTCAAGAACTGATCTCTGAATAGCGGGTTGTGTTGGCCCCACGGCTGGCCCAGTACTGAACAAGTTGTTCCCCGCCGGGGCGGGGAACACTGGCGATGGCGCGCAGAATCTTGAAGGAACGGTTGGGACCCATGGGCCAGTTGCCCACAGCCTTCACTTCACGAACACGGCCTCCCATCGATCCAAGGCAGCTCTCGAAGCGTTCGAGTTGGGCCTGATCAACGGTTTCGAAGATGAAGTCGGTGCCCTGACAGATCAGATGCTGGGATCGGATCCAGGTTCTCAGCTGTTTTTCGGCAGGGCTTGCAGGCATGGTTTAAAAAGTTGCCTGGCTCAGTCATTGAGCCCCTTGAGCCAGTCGTCATTCAGATCGTCGGCCAAGGAAGCGACGCGTTGAAACTGCAGCATGCCGTGTTCTGACCCCCAGACCAGGTCATCGCTGTCTGGATCGAAGCCTCGGTCACGGCTGCTCCAGGAGTGCGCATCCACTTGCACTTCACTCACCAGATAGGTCAATCGTCCATCCCGAGGGACCAGGCATCCTTTGCCGGGCTCAACGCGGCCTTCATAAGCATTGTCTCCACAACTGTGGAAGTGCATTGCGCAGCCGCAGCGCGCTTGAAGCGTGTCGGGCTGGATGGCCGCCAGCAGGGCGGGGTGTTGGGGCGCACCTGCGACCCGTTCCGGTTGTGCCATGCCGAAGTTCTCCACCACGTGAACGCCGTTGTCGCCTGCGCGCAGCCGGTGCACGCCCTGGCGATAGGGGCGCCAGGGATCATGGTCATAACTCTGCTCTGAATAGAACCCGGGACCCTTCAGCACATCCCAGGGCAGCGGCATGAAAAAGATGTTGATGTGCGCGAATTTACTCGGGTCGTTCTGGGCTTGTTCCCGGTTGCTGTAGTGGCCGCAGAGCGTGCGTGCGAAGAGCAGGGAAGGATGCATCGGTACCAGGCAGGCTCAGACAGACAACCGCCTCACCTCGGAGGCGAAGGAGGTTTGCAGCACCCCGGATCCTTCGGAGGTGCGCAGCACGGAAGAGCGGCAGCGCACATGTTCGGAGACAAACCAGATGCGCTCTTCAGCGATCGACTGCCCGTAGCGGGTGTTGAGCACGAAGGTGCCATCCGAAAGGAAGCGATAGCGGGAGATCGCTTGTTCTGCTTCGGCGTAGCCCACACTGCGAAGCAGTTGCCCTTCCGTGTCGTTTTCAGGCACCGGAACGAGGATGCAGGATCCCGCCGAGACCTCGGACGGATCATCGGGTTCCCAGTCGCTTTCGGCGTTCCATTCCATCAGGAAGGGCGCCTCCGGTTCTCCTGAAAGGTCAGCCGTCTGCTCCCGAATCAACGCCTGAACGCGTTCGTCGTCGAGCTTGAGCCGCTGGATGCTGATCTGGCTGAGCACCTCTTCAAATTGCTGAAAAGCGAGGGAATGGCCGCTTCGCATGGAGCGCCATTGACCCTCGCTGCGTTCGACGAACGTCGCAAGATTCATTGAGGACAATCAGCCCTTGATTTCCGTGTTCGCACTGGAATCGGTGCGTGCTGTTTGCACCATGTGGACCATGGATTCCACCATCATCGACATCGCCATCGGCACGCTGGCCGTGGATGGCCAGTTGGTCTGGCCCGGCCGTTCGTTTTGGTTGCTTTGACGAAGCAGGGGCATAGGACCAATCGAAGGTGGGTCGTCGTGACCCGGACAGAACTAAAAAAAGCCCGGAAGTTTGGCTTCCGGGCTTAATCATGCAATGAATTGCAGGCCTGTTGGGGCTGAAGCCCTCAAGGATTAAGTGTTCGCAATAGAAAGAATGCGACCACCACGCTTCTGAATGGCTTGGATGCTCGTGGTGAGGGAGCTGTAGGGAGCCGAGGTGCGTTGCACCGAGCGGCGATGCACACCCACAGGGGATGCCGTGGTCCAGGTAATGGTGTAACGCTTGCTGTCCCGGTTGCCGGGGCCAGGGGTCTTGGGCCCGGCAGCAGGGGCCGCATTGGTGCCGATGCTGGAAATCAGGATCGAGGACGTGCTGCCGTCAAAGCCTGCGAAGCCGGAGTCCATCGCCACGGAGCGGGTGTAGCTCACGTTGCTCTGACCCAGTTGGCTGCTGTTGCCGCGCATGGCGGGCACATCGTCGACACCGAAGGCATCGAGGTACTCGTGGCTATAGGTGTAGCTGTTGATTTCAGCTTCGTATCCCTCGTTGGCGAGGCGCTGAACGTGCTCACTCAGCTCGGCCTGGCTATGGGGGGCACGACCCAGGAGGTGCTTGAAGTTGAGCTCAACGAAGCGGTAGGGGCCGTTCTTGTCCAGGAACAGACGGCGGTAGGTGTCCGACTGGGCGAAGGCGGTGACCAGGCCCTGAACGGTGAGGTCGCCATTCACGTAGAGGCTTTCCGCAGAGCTGCAGCGATCTTCATCCATCAGGTGGGCGTTGCCGAACACCTGGCGGTAAGCCGCACGGATCACGGCCTGCGCATCAGCCTGGCGCAGGTCGTCATTCGCGGAATTCACAGTGGCTTCAGTCATCAATCGACGTGGGTACGGAGGGCAGGGGAGGGTTGATGAACAGTGATCAGATCACTTCGGTGATCGATACGATCCGGCCACCGCGGCGGTGGATGTAGCCCAACTGGGAGGTCATGTCCTTGCCCGACACGAGGTAGCTGGCATTGGGTGTGCGCTGACGGCCACCAGCCGGCTGGGCTTGAACCACGATCCGGTAGCGCTTACCGGTGGGCTCGGTTGTGCCGGACGCAGCGCCGATGCGGTTGATGCGCTGGGTGGTGCTGTTCCAGTTGTTGGGGGAGCTGTTCGTCGCAACCGAGGTCACAAGGGTGGAGCTCGTTTGAACGGTGTCGCTGGAGGCGTAACCCTGGGACAGCGCCAGGTTGCGGTTGAAGGCCACCTGGGAACGACCGTTCTCGGTGCTCACGCGCTGGAAGGGGATCGTGTATTCCCCAAAGGCTTCCTGATACTCGCTGCCGTCGAGGTAGCTGTTGATCTCAGCTTCGTAGCCTTCGTTGGCCAGGCGCTGAATGTGCTCGCTCACCTCGGCTTGAGACACGGGTGCGCGTCCGAGCAGGTGTTTGAAGTTGAGCTCAACGAAGCGGTAGGGGGCGTTGCTCTCGAAGAAGCGACGGCTGTATTCAGCAGAAAGGGCGATGGCGCGGACAAATTCGCGGGTGCTGAGGGTGCCCTCGGCGAATTTGCTTTCAGCGGTGAGGCTGCGCTCGCTTTCCATCAGATGGGGGTTGCCCATCACCTGGCGGTAGGTGGAGCGGATCAGGGCGTTGATCTGATCGGCGGAATCGCCCTCGCAACGTTCGAAGGTTTCTTGAACCCGCTGGCCAAGGCCAAAGCCGACGTAGAGGTCTCCCCGCATCGGAGCGCTGTCGCCACCATCAGCGGTGCTGCGCTTCACCGGTGCAAAGACACCGCGTGCGCTGCCGCTGCCGCTGAAACCACCAGCCACGGACGAACCGCTGCGATACACCTGCGCAGGGGGATTGATGCGAATGCTGTAACCCTGGGCCAGGTTGCTCAGCAGCTGACTGCGGCTGCCGATGGCCGTATCGCTGCCGGCAAAATTCTGCTCGAGGGCGGCGATGCGGTTGAAGCTGGCCTGGGGCTGGCCGGCCTGGCTGTTGAAGCTGCTCGGGTAGGGAACGGTGTCTTCCCCGAAAGATTGGATGTACTCGTCGGAATCCAGGATCCCGTCGATGGCGGCGTCGAAACCACCGTCGGCCATCAGCGTCACTTGGGCGGTGATTTCTGCTTCGTTGACGGGGCCACGGCCCAGCAAGTGCTTGAAGCTCAGCTCAACAGCACGGTGGGGGCCAACCGCCTCGAAATAACGGGACCGGTAAAACTCAGATTTGGCGATGGTGCGGATGAACTCGCGCACACTGATGTCGCCGTTGCGGAGCATGGATTCGGCGCTGGTGGCACGCTCGCTCTCCATGGGTTGCACGTTGCCAAACACTTGGCGGTAAGCAGCCCGCACGGTGGCGGCAAAAGCGGTTTCGTCGTCTGCTGCAAAGAAATCGACGGAACCCTTGGTGCCCTGATTGCGGAAGTCGCCGTTGCTCACGGCTGCACTGCCGGAGGGGGTGCGGGTGCGTGAGTAGGAGACGGGGCCGGGGATCAGTTGGGTGGCGCCGAAACCAAGCGCGTTAGAGCTGTTGGAAGACATGGAAGAATTGGTGTCGGAGAACCTTGTTTGGGAAAGCAGGCGTTACTCCCTGAACCTTCTGGCTGGTCTCATCAGCCGGAAGGTTCTGCTATGGGAGCAGGACTGAGGGTGTGCCTCAGGTCGCGGGGGTGATGCTGGCGATCGTGCCGCCCTCGGCATGGATGCGCTTGAACTGCTCGGAGAGCTTGTCGAAGGGCACGTAGTACACCCGGTTGGAGCGGGTGTAGCGGGAGATGCGCCGCACGTTGTTGGCGCTGTATCCGGTGACTTCCACCCGGTAGGTCTTGCCCTGATCGCTGGCGCCGCTGCCCAGGCGGGTGGCGGCGTCCTGCAGGTTCTTGGAGGGGCGGAAGCTCCAGCCCTGAGTTTCGTTGGAGGACGGGGGGATCACCGCCATGGGGCGGTTCTGGTAAGCGTTGCCGCCCAGCTTGCTGGTGATGCCGGAGAGATCGCCTTTCAGGCTGCTGCTGCTGTTGCCCCGCAGCAGCTGGAAGCTCCAGGTGAACTCCTGCATGGTGGTGCAGCTTTCGGTCTTCCAGCCGCGCTGGTAAGGCACCGTCCACTCACCAAAGGTGTTCTGGTAGTCGTCGGAATCGAGGAAGCTGTCGATGTCGGCGTCGTAGCCCTTGCTGTCCAGGCGCTCGGCGTGGGCACGCATTTCGTTGAAGTCCACGGGCGCGCGTCCCAGCAGGTGGCGGAAGGCCAGCTCGATGTAGCGGTAGCGGGCGCAGGTGTCGAAGAAACGGCCGCGGTACAGCTCGCTCTTGGCAATCATGCGCACGAACTCACGCACGCTGATTTCACCGAGCTTGAACTGGGATTCAGCCACGAGCTGACGCTCGCTCTCCATCACGTAGGCGTTGCCAAGCACCTGCTTGTACACCGCATTGATGATCTGTTCTTTCTTGGCGTCGTCATCCCCAGGAATCAGCTCGAGCGGAGCTTCGCTTTCCTGAGAGAAACGCTCAACCCCGAGGAGTGAGGCAGGACCGAAGGGCATAGGAGGAGACGCGTCGTCGCGTCGGTATGGTCCGATGAAAACTTGTCTGTGTGGGTTGCATCTTTATAAAGCTCAATCAAATATGTCCGAATGTTGCGTGACATGACGCTTTCGGCCGCTCCCGGCGGGTTTCAGACCTCCAGCGAGGTGCGGGTTGTTTGTCGTGTGCGCGGGTTCCAGGTGTCGAGCTCCGCATAGGGGCGCGCGAGTAGGGCAGCCCGTTGCGATTCGAGGCCGATGGTTTGTGAAAAGTCGGTGCCGGCCATGGATTCGGCGCCGTCCAAGCCCGCTTCGCTCAGATCAGCGCCCCGGAAATCGGCGAAATCCAGTTGGCAGCTGCCAAAGCGGCTGCCTCGGCAGAGGGCTCCTCTCAGCAGGGCATGGCGCAGATCCGAGCCAACAAAGCGAACGCCATCCAGGAGGGCTCCACTGAGATCGGTGCCGCTGAGATAGGCCCCCATCAGCACAGCACCACGCAGATCCATGCCGCGCAGGTCGGTGTTGTTCAGAAACACGCCGCTGAGACGAGCGCCTGGGCCAACCGCGCCGCTGCTGCGCAGGTCAAACCCGTCGGGCACCAGGGTTTTGTGGTCGTAACGGGCGAGCCGCAGATCCGCACCACTCAGATCGCAACTGGAAAGATCGGCGCCGCGTAGGTCGGTTCGGCAGAGATTCGCGTCGCGCAGGTCGACGTTGCTCAAGGTCACGTCGCGCCAGTCAGCTCCACGGGCATCCACAGGAGCAGTGAGCGCATCGGTTGCGCTTGTCAGTTCCGGCGGATGCCAGGTGGTGAGATCAAGGGGGGTCGCCGTCAACGGATCAGCTGCGCAGCATCGAGAAGGCGATGGTAAGGACCACGCGGCCCAGTTCGAAGCCGCCCACCAGGGCGAGACCAAGCCAGAGCTTCAGAGCGAAGGCCGGTGACTGGCCGTTGACCCAGGCGGCCGATGTCTCCAGCTGCTGCATCTGGCCGGCTTGAGCGCTCGGGGCACGGTTCTGAAGTGAGTCGCGCCAGTCGGCTCCGTAGCGGGGGAATTGCTGGTAAATGGGCGTTTCACCCATGGAACGACCCGGCAACACGCGCGACCGCTGCTGGGGCACGAGGTCGTAGCCGAAGCTCTCCATGTATTCCGTACTGTCGAGCAAGGCATCGACAAAGGCGGTGAAGCCCTTCTCGCCGATCACGATCGACCAGGCGCGGCGTTCGGCGTCGCCATGGGTCGGACGGCCGAGCACACGGCCCACCACCTGATCCACCATCCGGTAGTTCGAGCTGCACTGGTAGTAGCCCTGCTGGAATCGTTCGGAGAGCAACAGGCCGCGGATGAAATCACGCACCGTGATGTTGCCGTTGCGGAGTTGCGATTCCAGGAAGGGTTCCCGGTCGCTGCGCATGGCATGGAAAAACACCTGCCGGTAGGCCCGCTCGATCACGGCATCGATTCCACTCACGGCGGTGGCGTCGCCGGAGGCAGATGGATAGATCTGAGCTTGAACGGTGCTGGTGTTGCCGGCCAGGTTGGTGACGCGACCGTTCTGCGTGCTGAGCGGGTACCCAAGGAGCGGGATGGCCATGGAGTGCGCCGTGAGTGGAAATACTTGCCGGAGATCTTCCCTTGATTTGCTTCCGTCCAACGCGGTCTTTTATCAGCTCTTAACTGCAGTTTTGTTGAGTTGTTCTCTCAGGTGTTGGAAGCAGTCGCTGATCAGCTGACGGTCGTTTGATCGTGAGACCCCTTCCAGCACAAGCACTTTGAGCTGGTCGAGGGCGATGTTCATCCCCTCGACGGGCACGTTCATTCGTCTGTACAGCTCCCCTAGGGCGTCCATGCCGCTCGGGTTTGTAAAGCAGCTCTGGTTGCAGGCCACCGCGTAGGTGATCACGCGTAGAAAGTTCCAGCAGTCGCGCCAGCAGGCCTCTGCCCTGTCCTGCGGGTGAAGGGCCCCGCCCGGTTGCACCAGATGCGGCTGGGTTTCAAGCAGATGTCCCCGCGCCTGGTTCACCAGTTGATCCGATTGTTGGATCAGGCTGCCGGGGAGCGATTCGTCAATGCCGGAGGCTTTGCAGATCGTGGCCAGCTCATCGCTCGTGAGCTGGCGTTGGGCTTGATCAGCACGCTCAACAATGATGCGCGTGGCCTGCGGCAAATCTTGGTTGATGCTCAGTCCTTGAACCTGTGCGGTTTGCACCAAGGTCTTGAAGTCGGTGTTTTGCAGGTTCAAGGTTTGACGCTGGCCACCGGTGTGGCGATCAGCCAGCCGTGGCGTTCCAGGTAAAAGGCCCAGACAAGGTCGTCCCCCAGTCCAGGGCAGCGGTCAAAGGCGGCTTTGGCCAGATTTTCGGGGATCTCAAGCTGCTGCAACAGCTCCACCGCGTGGGATGCATCTTTGGCCACTGCACTGCGAATGGCGGAACCCACCACCCAGGTGAGTTGCGTGTCTTTGAGTTCGCCGCTGCTGCCTGAACAGGCCAAGAGCAAATTGGCAGGAGCGGTCTGCTGCTCAAACGTCTCTTGCCAAAGGGCGATGTTGTCGTCGAGCAGGTTGATGCGAAAGCAACCATCGCCAACCGGCAGATCAAGCTCACCGGCTGGGCCGGCTTGCTGCTGCAGGGCAGAAATTCTCGGATCAGCCAGCGCGCTCATCGAGAACCATCTTCAAAACTCAATGTAACCAGTGTTCCGGAATTTCCTCGCTCCAGTCACCGGTGCGTGTGAATCGAAATGCTCCCGCGATCGAGCCCCATAGATGCTCATGGGTGTCCGGGTCGTAGCCCCGGTCGATGGTCTCCATCCCCTCGGGGTGGAGCACAAAGCTGCTCACCAGATAAGTGGTGCGGTCCTTGCGCTTTACCAGGCAGCGGCAGCCAGGTTCAACAGTGCCTTCGAAACCGTTGTCGGCGGCTGAAACGAGGTAGGTGCAGCCTTCAAGCAGAGAGAGATCGTCCTCTTTGATCTCGAGGATGCGCTCGGGATCCTCCACGGCACCGCCAAAGCGCTGGCCATCTTTGATGTTGAAGTTGAGGATCACCAAGCCCCGTTCAGGACAGATCCAGGGCCGCAGAATGCGGATGCGATAAGGCTCGTTCGGAGCGATGGCATAGGCCTGCTCCAGTAGCAGGGAACCTGGCGCCAGCTGAGGTGCCGGCCGGAACCGCACCAGGATGTGGGCGTAAAGGGGGGGGTTGTCGAAAGCCTGCTGCTGGTTGCTGAAGCTGCCGCTCAGCATCTTCAGCAGTGCGTTTCGAGACGCTGTTGGACTGCTCATGGTGCTGGTGTTTCTGAGGCGCTTGTGGATTTCCGCTTGAGCAATCCCGTCAATGTGGCCAGAGCAAACATCGCCAGCAGCGCCAATCCCAGGGTGAGGCTGGCACCCTGGGCAGCGCCCGCGCCGACGGCCACGAGGATTGAGTCGCTGATCAGCACGCTGATCAGCAGGGCCGGAGCGAAGAGGCGCCAGTGGGTGCGGCTGATCCCGATCGCATAGCTGAGGAAATCAAAAAGCCCGGTCATCAGCAGGCCTGTCATCAAAAAGAAGTTGCCTTCCAGCTGGTTCTTGCTGAAGCCATCGATGCGTTTCATCGCGCTGGCCCCCACCAGACGGCTCACCGGGCCGCGTCCCCAGCGGCGGGCGATGAAGAAGGCCGCACTGCAGAACACCAGGTCCGACAGGATGATCGTGAGATAGCCCGCCTTGAAGCCCAGCAGCGAGCCGGCCAGTAGGGAATACACCGAACTCGGCAGCGCCGGCAGGATGATGCTCACCCCCCGCAGCAGGAACAGGCCGAGTGGGGCCCAGATGCCCATGTCATTCACAGCGCTCTGCAGCGGTGCGATGCCGTATTTCTGCAAATAAACGACGGCAACAATGAAGATGGCGACCCAGGCGCTGACCTTCAGCCCTGTCTTGAGCCTGGACATCTCTTCAATCGCTCGGAAGCCCTGGGGAATGTAGGCCAGTCGTGGCTTTTCCCAGGGCCGTGGACATGAAGCTCAGCATCGATACCATCAGCGAAATTTCTCAACACGAGGGCAGCCCGGTGACCAGCACCTCCCCGCGCACCGCGTTCGAGCAACAGCTGTGCACCCATTTGCTCAGCCTCAGTGAAGTGGTGGAAACGCTGGCGGACCGCTTGATGGAGCTGGAGACGCGGTTGGCCGGCGTTGAGGGGCAGCAGTTGGTGGATGCGGAGATCGCCGCGGTCAGTGATGACGCCGGGGAACTACTCCTGGCCAGCGAAGAGAAGGTGCGGATGCTTCGGGATCGTCTGACGCCAGGCGAGGTAGTGGCTCTCCATGCTGATGCCCACGCCGAGGATGCTCCAGCAGTGGACGATCACGAGGTCTCAGAAACCCCTGAAATGGAGATGGACGACGACCGAGTCGAAGACGAGGCCCTCAGTGAGGAGGCCATCAGCGATGACACGGAATATGTGGATGATCCCCAGATCGATCTGCTCTCCGCCTGATCAGGCCAGCTCCAGCAGTCGAATCCGGAACGCCGCCACCTGCCGTGCCATCTCGGGGGAACTGATCAGAAAGGGGTGATCGGCCATCGCTTCGAGTACAGCTTCGAGATGCTCCTCCTGGCTGAGCTCAGCTTTGTTGCTGCTTCGAAGTTGTTTCCAGGTGCGGTCGAACACCATGGCGAAGCTGTCCGCGTTGTCGAAAACGCGGTCTGTGCCTGCATCTGGAGAGATGAATGACACGGCAGTTTTGGCATCAAAGTGATGCCAGGACCCAGATTTGAACTGGGGACACGGCGATTTTCAGTCGCCTGCTCTACCAACTGAGCTATCCCGGCTTGTCGCTTTCGCGACTTTGGAATCTTAAATCACCGACCGTGGCGATTTGTTGGAGTTCGTGCCAAACAAATGACTCCTCCGACCCGATGTCCGGCTTGGTGCAGGGCATGACGAGCCGCTAGGGCTGTTGCACCTGTCGTCAGTATGTCGTCAATGAGCCAAAGCTCCCTTTGCGATTCAAGCGATGTCGGCGGGAGTGTGGCTGCTTGAAAGGCACCCTGAAGATTCCGCATGCGCATGGTCCGATTGAGATGGTGCTGACCGAGGCCAGCCCGGGTTCGGCGCAGAAGCATGGTGTTGGGTCGTCCAAGACCCTCTGCAATCAGCTTGGGAAGAGGGTTGGCTCGTTTTCTTTTCCAGCTTGGAATGGGCACCAACAAAGCGTCATGGGGGAGGACGTGTTGTTGCGCAAGGAGTTGAATTAAGGCACTACAACAACGGCCTTGAGGCTGGTGTTTCACCTTCAGAACGAGTTTTCGAAACCGTCCTTCGTAGTTGCCGAGAGCTTTCCATGGGAGAGGCGTATCCCCCACGGGGTTGAACGGCCCTAGGCCGTAACCCTCGATGCAGTCGTCACAGGGATGAACAACGCCACCGGGGGTGGTGATAGGCGGCACTCGGTCGTCGATGCATGATCGACAGATCGGGCAGGACGGTTGGATCAGAAGTGTGTGGGCAGCCTTCAGGAGTGCATGCAACACAGTTGGTCAGACGGTGACCACAAGTGTTCCCCGAGTCAGGCTTTTGGCATGGCCCGCAACATGGCAACTAAGGTTTTGTGGGCATCTTCACTGTCGGTGAGGGTGTGATCAAAGGGGATGCGCAGACTGCTCCCATCGACTTCTAATTCCATGGAATTCGGCATCACCGCAACCATCCGAGCTGATCCAGGGGCGTCAATGCCGCCGTAATGGCGGGCGTAATCCAAAACAGCCTCAGCATGATCGTCGTTCATGTGCTTACAAATTCTTGTACTCACTTCGGTCGTAAGGGGATCAGCGGCCATTCGAAACACTGCTACGCCTCATAACTCTGACAGCGCTTGGTTCATGCGAACCGTTCCCAAAGAAGAAGTCCAAGCCTGATCGCACTAAATCCAACGTATCCAGCCAGAACAACGAAAAGGCCCACAGCCAAAATCTCGCGCAGGTTTGTGGGCATTAATCCTTTGAATCACCTTTCAATTCTCTCCCCTCTAAGGCCCCTAGGGCTAAACGAGCGACACCTGCAGCAGGTGGCTGATGGCAACTGATCACTGGGCAGCCCAAGCGACGTTCCCGAAGTCGACGCCACTGGGGGTTTCGTGCACCACCTCCAATGCTGATGACTCGTTTTGGAGGGTCAGCCCCCAAGTCCACCAAGGTTTGCCAGCCCTGCGCTTCGATCTCCGATAGCCCCTCCAGTAGCCCATGGAGGTACAGCGCATCGCTCACGGGACGGGGCTCGAGAACAGGCTGCAACGTTGGATCGTCGACTGGAAACCGATCTCCGCTTCGCGGAAGCGGTCGCAACCGCAATCCACTTGTCGTGTCTGGATTGATTTGACGGCTCAGCTCACTGAGCTGATCATTGCTGAAAAATTGTTGCAAGACCCCTGCACCCGCATTCGATGCACCACCCGAAAGCCAACGTCCGCCTACCCGGTGGCAAGTCACGCCAGGCCCCTGGATCGGTCGTCGTGTATAGCGCTTCAACACCAAGGTGGTTCCTAGCACTGTGATCCCGTCATCGTTCCCAGGATCGGTGGCAAGAACCGCAGCATTGGAATCCGTTGTACCAGCCACTATTTGAAGATCGCTGGGTAAGCCGAGTTCCTTCGCACGGCGTTCGGAGATCTGGCCAAGTTGCTCTCCACTGGCGCGAATGACGGGTAGGCGCTGGCTCCACGGTGCCTGGGTGAGTAGCGCTGGCCAGCATTCGCGTTCCAAGTTCCACCCAAGCCGCAGATTGTTCCCTTCTTCGCCCCAAGTCCAATCCCCCAAAAACCATCCATGGATCCAGTCCGCCTGATGACGAAGGAGGGTCGTTGGTCCATATAACTCCGTGAGTTGCAGCGCCCGCGCGAGGCTTCCACTGTTACTGGAAGCTGGTCCACCTTGGGGAACAAGCTGCTGCAGCTGCTTCTCAAAGCCGTGGCAAGCCTCTGAATACAGGAGCGCCTCGCCTTGAGCGCGTCCCTTTAAATCACAGGCGAGCAAGGTGCCTGATGTGCCATCAACAGCCAATGCTCGAATGTTGGCCCGCTGTTCTGCAGGGATTCCCGCAATCAACGTGGTGCAGGCCCGCGTCCAGTCATCGGGCCTATGAAGTCCAACGTTGTATGGGGTCGAATTCGAGAACCGGATGACGTGCCCGGGATCCATTACAGCGATGCGTACGCCACTGGTGCCCAGATCGATTCCGAGCACCAGGGATGTCATCACTCAATCAGGCCTTTCGCAGTTCATCGGCCTTGGCCGCCACATCTTCCCAAGGGAGATTGAGGTCGTTTCGGCCGAAATGACCGTAGGCCGCAGTGTTTTGGTAGAAGCGACCACCCCGCTCCTGAGGCAGATTGCGGAGTCCGAAGTTCTCGATGATCGCGCCAGGGCGCAGGTCGAAATGCTGTTGAACCAGAGCCGTGAGGTCTTCGTTCGACACCGTTCCTGTGCCGAACGATTCCACCAAAATCGAAACGGGCTTGGCCACACCGATGGCATAACTCAGTTGCACTTCGGCACGGCCGGCTAAACCTGATGCCACAAGAGCTTTCGCGACAAAGCGGGCGGCATAGGCAGCGGAACGATCCACCTTGGTGGGATCTTTGCCCGAGAAGGCACCACCGCCGTGGCGTGCATAGCCGCCATAGGTGTCAACGATGATCTTGCGTCCGGTTAAACCCGCATCTCCCTGAGGTCCACCGACAACGAATTTGCCGGTCGGGTTCACCAAGTACTTGGTGGCCTCCCGGCTGGGTTTCAGACTGAGATCTGCAGTGGCGGGCTCGACGACGTGGGTCCAGAGATCTTCTGTGATGCGCTCTCGGATGCCCTGCTCATCACTCATTCCACCCACTTCTGCGGTGTGTTGGGTTGAGATCAGAATCGTGTCGATCGCAACGGGTTGGTCGTTTTCGTAAACCACGCTCACTTGGGTCTTGCCGTCGGGCAAGAGATAGTCGAGCGTTCCGTTGTGACGAACTTCAGCAAGTTGACGGGCCAAACGGTGCGCCAGGCTGATCGGGAGCGGCATCAGCTCCGGGGTTTCGTTGCAGGCGTAGCCAAACATGATGCCCTGGTCTCCCGCGCCGACCAAGTCCAGCGGGTCGCCAGCATGGTCATCAGCCTCATTGACACCCTGGGCAATATCAGGTGACTGCTGATCGAGGGCGACTAAAACAGCGCAGCTGTTGGAATCAAATCCACCCGCCCGAGCACCACTGTAGCCAATCTCTTTGATCACGTCACGAACGAGGTGAATGAAGTCCACCTTCGCCTTGGAGGTCACCTCACCGGTGATCATGCAAAGCCCAGTATTGACAACGGTCTCGCAGGCCACACGGCTCGCTGGATCCTGTGCCAGTAAGGCATCGAGAACTGCGTCACTTACTTGATCGCAGATTTTGTCTGGATGCCCTTCGGTAACGGATTCCGAGGTGAAGACGTAACGACTCATGCAGATAGATGTCTTGGGGGGACTTTACGGGTCGGCTTCCAGTTGAAGCTCATTCCAATGTTCAAATTGATGCTCGGTGGTCGATAAGTCTGGGCGTATTTGCCATCCGCCCAGATAACCGAGCACGCAGCCGACACCCGCATCCTGCGCCATTTGAAGGTCGGTTTCCGCATCTCCGATCAACGCACATTGTTGCGGTGCAAGTTGCATGCGCTTGCACAACTGATGCACCGCCTCCGGGTTTGGCTTCCTGGGTTGATCGTCAGCACTCCAACAATCGACCACTAGAGAGCTGATGTTTTGGTGGTCTAGAAATGCATGAATTCCTTTTGTTGTGTCGTTGCTGATCACAGCGCTGGGAATCGATGCTGCCGTCAGTTCTTCCAGGAACGTCTTGGCACCGTCGAGGAGTGGACGGGATGTTGCGTCGTCGCTGACTTGTTGATCGATTCGTTCGAAACACGTTTCGGCCAGGGCGAGGGCTTCGGGCCAGCTGCAACCAAAAATGCAGAACACCGTGGCTGTTGAGGTGAGGTTGTCTTGGCGTGCAGCAACCGCCAGGGTTCCGCCTGGATGGAGTGCTTTGTCACGAATCCCAAAGGCTTGCCGGAGTGTGATGTCGAGTTCACCGAGATGCTCAGCACCTTTGGCGTCTCGCCAGAGATCGCTAATCACAGTCATCCTTCGCTCGAATAGTTCGAGGAGGTGTGGCTCGCTATGGGAAAGGGTGCCGTCCTTGTCGAACAGCACCCCGTGAATGGAGCCGATGGGTTGTCCCCTCAGCAGCAATGTGGCCATGGATGGCTCAAATCATCATTGATGCGATGGGCTCTTCTCCTTCCTCAGCCTGCTCTTGAAGCATTTGCTTGTAGCGAGCAGCCATTTCCTCAGCTTTTTCAAACACTTTCTGAGGATCGGTGAGCATGTCACCGGGTTCCGGCTCCAGCGCTTTGGTGGAGAGGGAAATACGGCCTCGTTCAGCGTCCAAGTCAATGATCATGACCTTCATCTGATCGTTCACATTGAGCACTGAGTGGGGCGTCTCAATGTGCTCATGGCTGATTTCAGAGATGTGCAGCAATCCACTGACACCGCCGATATCGATAAAGGCTCCATAGGGCTTGATCCCGCGGACGGTGCCGACCACCACTTCGCCAACTTCCAAGCGATTCATCTTGCGCTCAACCAGAGCACGGCGATGGCTCAAGACCAGGCGGTTGCGCTCTTCATCCACCTCAAGAAATTTGAGTGGGAGGAAGTCGGCAACCAACTCCTCTTTTGGTTTGCGCGTGCTGATGTGGGAGCCAGGGATGAATCCGCGCAATCCTTCAACTCTTACGAGTGCACCACCACGGTTGGTGGCAAAAACCTCGGAGTAGATCGTGGCGTCTTCTTTCTGAAGCTGACGGACCCGTTCCCAGGCCCGCTGATATTCGATCCGTCGGATCGAAAGCGCGAGCTGACCGTCTTCATTCTCTTCACTCATGATGAAGAACTCACGGATCTCACCAGGTAGGAGCACATCGCTTAGACCCTCAACCCGGTTGATCGACACCTCTTGGAGGGGCATGAATGCGGCGGTTTTGGCGCCAATATCAATCATTGCGCCCTTGGATTCCAGCGCAAACACAGTCCCGTTGACGATGTCTCCGGGCTTGAAGTTGTAGTCGTACTTGCTAAGAAGGGCCGCGAATTCATCAATGGTGAATCCGGCATCCTCGAGGTTGTTCCGGTTTGCTCTGCTGCTGGGGTCGTCAGCGGTCGGAACGTCTTCGGGAATGCCCAGATCCTCCGCTTCAAAGGCTTGTTCAGCTGTAAGGGCAGCAGCTTCTGCGATGGCAGGTGCTTCTTCCGCTGGTGCTGCGGTGCTGATGTCTGGAGTTTGCTCTTCTGTGGGCGTCGCGGCCATGGGGGGGTGGCGGTCTACCTCAGGTGGGTAGTACGAAGGATTCACGTCCAACGCCCGCCGACGTTGTACGGAGAATGTGTGACTCTACAGATGAACGAGCATTGCTCCTGCTTTACCGGACAGCGGCGAGATGACCTTGCTCTGTGTTCATCGATTCGAGCGTGGATACAAAATCGTCAATCCCTCGAAATTGTCGGTAAACCGAGGCGAAACGGATGTAGGCGACTTCACTAATTTGTTTGAGTTCTTTTAAAACGAGTTCTCCGATTTCCGAGCTGGCAACTTCTTTGGCTGTGCGTTGCTGCAAATGAAGTTCCAGATTTTCGACCATCTTTTCAAGACGTGCGGCATCGAGTCCGGTTTTGTCGCAAGCACGGCTCAAGCCGTGAAGAACTTTGCTTCGACTAAAGAGTTCTCTGCATCCATCACGTTTGATCACTGTGATCGGAACGGTTTCGACCCGTTCATAGGTGGTGAACCGAAAATCACAATTGAGACACTCTCGACGACGACGCACGCTGCGCCCACCATCGGCAGCTCTGGATTCCAGAACTCGGCTATCGGTGTTTTGGCAGGAAGGGCACTGCACGCCCGATCAAGATCAAATATGCAACAACTTTAAGCATTGATTAGTCACTTGGAAAGGGTGATGGAGTGATATCTATTTTTTTCGCCACGACTCGTCCGAAGAATGGAACTGATTTGTTCGAGTTGTAATCACTCCCTGATGGCAACGTTGCCTGTTTGGGCTGTTCGAAAAAGCATGAAAAAACCCCGCCGAAGCGGGGTTTGGTTGGCTGGATTACTTTCCGATCTTTGGTGGATCGCGGAAGGCGATAGCAAAGAACAAAGTGGCAATCGCAAAGGTGAGGATGAGGACGTAAGCGAAGCTTTCCATCTGGGGTTACCTAGGAGGCGATCAGTTGAGTGGCGTTCCTGCTGGGGGCACGTAGCCCTCTGGCAGACGACGTGTTGTCTTGTCGCCCAGCTTGGCGAACAGGCCGAATTCCACCTGGTCTCCGAGGTCTGGATCGATACCAGCGAACACATCGCGGTACAGGGTGCGAGCCCCATGCCAGATGTGACCGAAGAAGAAGAGCAGCGCGAAGGTGGCATGGCCGAATGTGAACCAACCGCGCGGTGAGCTGCGGAAGACACCATCAGAGTTGTAGGTCTCGCGATCGAAATCGAACGATTCACCCAACTGGGACTTACGGGCCAAACGTTTGACGTCAGCTGGATCAGTGAATTTCTGACCATTCAAAGCACCACCGAACACCTGAGCGGTTACACCCTGTTGTTCGAAGGAGTACTTCGCTTCCGCCCGACGGAATGGAATGTCAGCACGAACAATGCCTTGTTCGTCTTCCAGGATCACGGGGAAGTTCTCGAAGAAGTTTGGTAGACGACGAACTTGGAGTTCGCGACCGTTGCTGTCTGTGAACACAACGTGACCAAGCCAAGAGGTAGCAAGGCCATCGCCATTCACCATTGGGCCAACTCGGAACAGGCCACCCTTTGCGGGACTGTTGCCCACATAGTCGTAGAAGGCCAGCTTTTCAGGAATGGAAGCAAAAGCTTCTTCCCGACTAGCGCCATCGTCCATCGCTGTTTGGACACGACGGTTAATTTCCGTCTTGAAGTAGCTCTGGTCCCACTGATAGCGAGTGGGGCCAAACAGCTCAACTGGGGTTGCAGCAGAGCCATACCACATCGTTCCTGCAACGATGAAAGCAGCAAAGAAAACGGCTGCGATAGCACTCGCTAAAACTGTTTCAATATTTCCCATCCGGAGCGCTTTGTAGAGACGCTCAGGCGGACGAGTCGTGATGTGGAAAATACCGGCGATGATGCCAACAATTCCCGCTGCAATGTGGTGCGCAACGATGCCACCGGGATTAAAGGGGTTGAAGCCTTCTGGGCCCCAAGACGGTTGAACTGCTTCAAGGTGGCCGGTGATCCCATAGGGATCGGAGATCCACATGCCTGGACCAAAAACTCCTGTGAGATGGAAGGCTCCAAATCCGAAGCAGCCGAGGCCAGCTAGAAGCAGGTGGATGCCAAAAATCTTGGGTAAATCAAGTGCTGGCTCTCCGGTTCTGGGGTCCTGCCAGATCTCAAGATCCCAGTAGGTCCAGTGCCAGATGGCGGCCAGCATCAACAGGCCAGAAAAAATGATGTGGGCGGCAGCAACACCTTCGAAGCTCCAAAAACCGGGGTCAACCCCGGTTTCGCCGGTAATGCTCCAACCACCCCAACTCCCGGTAACTCCCAGGCGTGACATGAAGGGCATCACAAACATGCCCTGACGCCACATGGGGTTCAGGACAGCGTCGGACGGATCGAAAATGGCTAATTCGTACAGAGCCATGGAGCCGGCCCAGCCGGCAACGAGGGCTGTATGCATGAGGTGCACAGCCAAAAGGCGACCCGGGTCATTGATGACGACGGTGTGCACCCGATACCAGGGCAATCCCATGGGACAGGTTCGGGGGACAAGGCTGCGCACACGCAACCAGACAAGGGCGATGGTAAGGGCTTCTGCCAGGTCGTTGGTCGAATCACGACAGGGCTGCAACGTTCCAGTGACACGGTTTATCCCTTAAACCGTTCACAAAACGCAAACCTTCGCCGCATGATGGGGGCCTGTGTGCCCTTTACACCCATGCCAGTGATCCGTTTCGTGCGTGAAGGTCGTGACGTGGAGTGCTACCCCGGAGAAAATCTGCGTGAAGTCGCTCTGCGTGAACGTCTCGAGCTCTACGGCCTTAAAGGACAGCTCGGTAACTGTGGCGGGTGTGGCCAGTGCAGTACGTGCTTTGTTTCAGTTGTCGACGAGACCAATGCCAATGCTTTGACGGAGCGAACTCCTGTGGAGGACAGCAAGTTGCGTCGCCGCCCCCAGGAGTGGCGTTTGGCTTGTCAGGCCCTGGTTGAAAAATCGGTGATGGTTTTGACCCGGCCCCAAATGCGCTTACCAGAGGCCGAGACAAGACTTGCTGCGGCCCGTCAGGCTCCCCTGCCGATGGGGCCGACGGCTTGGCCTGCTGCTCCCGACGATGAACTGGAAGGCGAGGACGAGCCAGATGGAGATCCCACGCTTGAGAAGGGTTCGGCTGCTACTGCCGATGAAGAGGGCTGAGTTCGCTGCGACGATGGCCGCTTGTCGGTGATACCTTCGCGTGGATCCCTCCAGCGGCCATGGAAACCAACGATCTCGGATTTGTTGCCAGCCTCATGTTCATTTTGGTTCCGGCAATCTTCTTGATCGTGCTTTATATCGGCACGAACCGCAGCGAAGCCTGAGATTTACCGACGCTCCGGTTCCCGAACAAGCAGGACTGGGGCTGGAGCATGCACACGGATGTAATCGCTCACTGATCCACCAAGCAGCTTGTCGAGATCGACGAGTCCACGGGCGACAAGCGGTCGCCGATCTTGTGATGCGATCACGAGCATGTCTGCATTGATTTCTTCCGCTACGGCGCAAACGCTTCGACCGATATCTTTCCCTTCGGTGTGAATGGTTTTGAGGTCAACGCCGAAACTGCGTGCCCTTTGTACAGCTGCATCCAGGACGTCGTCGGCTTTGGTTCGTCCACCACGGGATGGGGCTGATTCCTGCCGAACCACGTGGAGACCGGTCAATGTTCCTCCCGGGATGTCTCTCACCAATTCGCAGGCGGTTCTCAGGGCGTCATCGCCAACCCCAGTCCCGTCAATCGTCACCATGACTCGATTGACGTGACGAACGTAGAGGTCGTCTCTCACCAACAGCATGGGCCGCGTTGACAGTTGAAACACGTATTGACTTGTGCTGTTAGCAAGGATGGATTGAAGTCGCCCAAGGCCTCGTGATCCCATCACGATTAAGTCAGTGTTTAATTCCTCGGCCACTTTGAGAACGGTCTGCTTGGTATCCCCGTCCCGAACGATGAGCTGAACGGAGTTGGGGTCTAGTCCCATGCGACTGACTGCTCCATCGAGCATGGATTTCGCATTGTCGCGATGTCCCTCGGAGCCAGCTTTGCTCTGTTCTGGGACCACGTGCAGCAGATTGACTCGCGCTGTTTTGAAGCTGGGTATGTCCTGCAGCATGCGGATCATTTCTTCCACATGGCCTTTGCCGGAATCGGCAATCAGCAGGTTCCTAAACATGATTGATGCGGCAGCCTTTGTGAAAGCCTATGGGCAGGACAGGCCTTGACAAAGAAGCTGACGGACAGCGTTACGCCGAAGCCCTGGAGGTTGCACAAGCGTGTTCTGCCGCAACACACCGATCACGCCGGTGTGATGTGGCATGGGGCCTATGTGGCTTGGTTGGAAGAAGCCAGGGTGGAAGCGTTGGTTGCTGCAGGCATGAGCTATGCCGAGATGACGGCACTGGGTTTGGAGATGCCAGTTGTGTCCTTGCGGATCAACTACCGACATGCCCTTCGTCATGGCGACTTGGTTGTGTTGGAGAGCATCAGTGGCTGCCCTGTCGGAGTTCGTTGGCCATGGCATTGCCAGATGCTTCTCAACGGAAAGGTGATGGCTGATGCATCGATCGACCTGGTCATGGTGTCCGCTGGTCGCGTGTTGCGACGCGCTCCTGCCCAGCTGGAGCAACACATGGCACGCCTCCATCGAGGCCCATCCCGCAAGGATGATTAAATTGGTTCATATGTACTAGTTTTGCAATGGAGCGGAGTTGGTGGTGGCTCTGGAGTTGCTGCCCTGGCCTTGGTTCGGCGCGGCTTCGGGCTCTTCGTTCCGTCGCCAGTCAGTCTTCGGTGGGCCCATGCGACCTTTGGACCTGGCCCCTGCATCGGCTCCAATCGGTGCTGTTTTGGCCCGAATCCTGCTGGGCCAGTGTGGAACGCTTCCGCCGAAAGCATGGCGAAGCCCCCAAGATCACCGTCCCCGCCAATCTGCTCCTGCCGGAGGATCAGCTATGGCCGCAGGGAGTTGACCATCTTGATCGCCCCCCTGTTCTGTTGCATTACAGCGGTGATTCTTCGCTTCTCTCCGAGCTGCACCAGCGGCACGCCGTCGCTGTTGTGGGGACCAGGGCCGCATCAGACCATGGCATCGCATTCGCTGAGGATCTCGGTCGCACGCTGTCGTCGATGGGCTGGCCAGTGGTTAGTGGTTTGGCGGAAGGTATCGATGCTGCGACCCATCGCGGCTGTTTAGGGGCAGGAGGTCGTCCGGTGGCGGTCTTGGGGACCTCATTGGACCGTGTTTACCCTCGTCACCACCAAGAACTACAAGCAGAAGTGAGTCGGCAAGGGCTTCTGCTGAGCGAGTTATCGCCAGGGACCCCTAGTCGTCGAGGTTCATTCGCAGAACGGAACCGGTTAATTGTTGCGTTGGCAAAAGCCCTGGTAGTCGTGGAGTGTCCTGAGAGCAGCGGTGCATTGATTTCTGCCAAGTTCGCAGCTCAACTCCAATGCCCTGTTTGGGCGGTTCCTGGTGATGCACGTCGCTGGTCCTCGCGCGGTAGCAATGCCCTTCTTCAGAACCAAGCCGCACCGCTACTCGCTCCTGGTGACCTGGTCGATCATCTCGGGCTAGGCCCGTTGGTGTCTTCCACCCAACGGGTCGCTCAAGACGCCTTATTCGAAGCAATCGGGGATGGTGCTTCCCTCGAGGATCTCCAGCGGCGCTTGGGGGATCGTGGGGGCCATCTTCCGTCTCAGCTGTTGGCCCTCGAGTGTCAAGGACAGTTGGTGTGTGAGGCTGGCCATCTCTGGCGGCATCGCAGATCTTGACGGGACAGCAGCTCCTTGCTGGCGATGACCTGCTGGCCTGGCGCCGTTGTCAACTGCGTCGCGGTGGACGCTCCGTTGATCTCGATTGGTTGCTCGATCTTGGTGCAGGTGTGCCCTGGTCAGCATTGCAGCGGCTTTTGCTTGATGCAGAAGCCATGGTCTCGATTGATCGGCCATTGGACGAGCTTGAACAGCTTTGGTTGCGCCATTTGGAGCAGTGTGAGCCGCTTCAGCACTTGGTTGGTGTCTGTCCGTGGCGAGATCTCCTGTTGGAGGTGTCCTCCGCTGCCTTAATTCCCCGACAGGAAACGGAGCTTTTGGTGGATTTGGCTTTGGCTTTTGTGGAGGGAGGATCCCCAAGCCGTTGGGCCGACTTAGGGACGGGATCAGGTGCTGTAGCCGTCAGCTTGTGCCGTGCATGGCCTGATGCAGAGGGGCACGCGGTGGACTTGAGCGTTGATGCGTTGTCGCTCGCTGAGAAAAATCTCAAGGTCCTCGCGCCACAACAAACCTGTCACTTGCACCATGGCTCTTGGTGGCTTCCCTTGCGGCCCTTTTGGGGGCAGCTTGAAATTGTGGTGAGTAACCCCCCATACATCCCTCGGCGATTAATCGGGGAGTTGGACCCTGTCGTGCGGGACCATGAACCCCATCTTGCGTTGGTTGGAGGGGAGGACGGACTTGAGGCCATTCGCTCCTTGTTGATGGATGCGCCGCAGGCTCTTGCTCCAGGTGGCGTGTTGTTGTTAGAGCACCACCATGACCAAAGTGAGAGCGTCCAGGAATTAATGCTGGAAGCTGGCTTGGTGAATGTTCGTGCCGCGAACGATCTTGAGGGGGTGGCCCGTTTTGCCCAGGGTCAGCGAGATATCGCACTAGCCAGATGACTGCTCCCATCAGCCCAGGGGTGTGTTCCATTCCGTCGGTGGTGCGTCGTTTGCGGGCTTTGGACGCCGTTGTGATTCCGACGGATACGTTGCCGGGCCTGGCTGTTTTGCCCGAGACCGCCCAGAAAATTGTGACGTTGAAACATCGGCCAGCTGATAAGCCGCTGATCTTGATGGGGGCCACGATTGATGCTCTTTTAGAGGGTGTCGAGCCCTGTTGTCATCACGATGCTCAAGAGCTGGCAGCGAAGTATTGGCCTGGCGCGATCACGTTGGTTCTGCCCGCTCGAGGGCCTTTTGTCGATTATCTCAATCCCGGTGGGTCCAATCTTGGCTGTCGGATTCCTGCCTGTGCAATCACGCGGGAGCTTCTTTTGATGAGTGGTCCGCTCGCCACCAGTAGTGCCAATCCCTCTGGTTTGCCCGCGGCCACGACCGCCCTTGAGGCTGCTCGGTTGTTTCCGGCTTTGGCGCAGCTCGGACCCCAGCCATGGCCGATGCACTCAGGACAGGCGAGCACTGTTCTGGTCTGGAACAGTCCTGGGTGTTGGCGCCTCGCCCGTCGTGGTGCTGTGATGCCGGAGGGAATCACAGCATCGGAATGATCATTCTTGTGGGCCTTTGCTTGGCCGTGATGACTTTTCTTCACTGGGTTCTGGAACCCCTGGAATTCGTCTTGACTCCCGCTCTTCAGTTCAACCTGATCCCCTGGTGTTTGTTACTGGTGGGCGTTTGGTTGTTTGCAGGTCGTGTCAACACAGACAGCAACGATTGATTGTTTCAAGCCGGCTAACGGATTTGAACCGATGACCTTCGCTTTACAAAAGCGCTGCTCTACCACTGAGCTAAGCCGGCTTATTACTCCATCTTACCGATCAGTGGACAGCGGATCATGGCCGCTCAACGGTCGTTTCATCAGCCAAAGGGCTAGTTCGAGTCGATTGCGACAACCTGTTTTGCACAAGGCACGGCTGATATGACATTCCACGGTTCTGAGGCTTAAAACGAGTCGATGGGCGATGGCGCGATTCGTTAAACCTTGGAGCAATAGAGCACTAACCCGGGCTTCCGATGGAGTGAGCGGTGTGATGGATGTCAAAGCCAAACGTGGCGACTGCTTAAAGGGTTCCCCCGCTAGGTGCCTGTGGGATTGATCGACGAATGGGCAGATTGGCGACGAGAGCCGTCATGCGGTCTTCGGTTTCAAGACTGACGTCTCCTTCCTCGATATCGATCTCCACGTATCGAGCAACAACCTCGAGGATTTCTCGGCGCATTTGGGCCAGAAGCTCGGGATTGAGGTCGCTGCGGTCGTGGGCCAGAACGAGTTGCAACCGTTGTTTGGCTGTACTTGCGCTGGAGGTTTGACGGCCTAAAAGCTTGTCGATGAAATCTTTGACGGTCATCGATTCAAAAAAGTCTGGTTTGCATTAATTGGCGCACTCGGGCTCGGAACCCTTTGCGTGCTTCAGAAGGATCCATTAGGGGAATGTCTTCGCCCTGAAGCCTCCTGGCGATGTTGTTGTAAGCCCTGGCTGCAGGAGAGCCGCTCTCCCCCAGCGTCAGTGGTTCCCCACGATTGGTACTCACAATCACCTGCTCATCTTCAAAGACCAAACCCAGGAGTGGGAGAGCCAAGATGTCGGTGACATCGTCGACAGTCAGCATCTCTTGATTGGACATCATCTTGGGCCGCACTCGGTTTAAGACGAGTTGCACAGGGGTGACCCCTTGGGTGTTGAGCAGACCAATAACGCGATCTGCATCACGCACTGCGGCGACTTCAGGAGTGGTCACAACAACAGCTTCACGAGCTGCAGCGGCCGCATTTTTGAAGCCGTCTTCGATACCGGCAGGGCAGTCGATCAGGACGTAGTCAAATTGCTCCTCGAGCAATGACACGATTGCTTTCATGTCTTTTGGCGTCAGCCATTCGAGCATTCGAGGATTGCCAGCGGGCAATAGGGCCAGGTTGGGCTCCTGCTTGTGTTTCACCAGGGCTTGCTCCAATCGGCACGTCTCGGCAAGCACCTCTTGGGCCGTGAAAACAATTCTGTTTTCGAGGCCTAAGAGAAGGTCGAGATTGCGAAGGCCGAAATCGGCATCAAGCACGACGGTCCTCGCCCCAAGCCTGGCGAGGGCGATGCCGAGGTTGGCTGTTGTGGTGGTTTTGCCGACGCCGCCCTTGCCGGAGCAGATCAGGATCGTTCGGGTCGTCGACACCGGGATTCCGCTTTGTTTGGATCAGGATAAGCTCCAGATCCGTCGTGACAACTCCGATCAACCGTGTCGGAAGCTCAGCACCTCGGCTGGATCGATTTTGATCACACCGTTACGCAGGGAGGCTTGTTCAGCTAATCCTGGCTGGGGAAGGTCGTCCGGTCCGCGTGCGACAGCATCGGCGATGCGGAGCTGAAGAGGACGGAGTTGCAGAGCGACGATCCGAGCCTGGGCGGATCCATCTGATCCTGCATGGGCTACACCCCTTAGCCGTCCCCATACGAAAATGTCCCCAGATGCAGTCACCGTCGCTCCAGGATTGACATCTCCATAAATCAAAATGCTCCGTTCCGTTTGTAAGTAGTCACCGGATCGCAATGTGCCCTGATGAAACATCACGCCAGTGGGCTGTGGTTGTGATCTCGCGCTCGGGACCTCATTCCCTAAAAGGTTTTTTGGGCAGAGGGCCAAAGGCCGTTGCAACTTGGCCTCTAAACCAAGGGCTGAGGCGCTGACGATGGTGTCAGGAATGTTGCTGATCAGGGAATCAAGCCGTTGCTCGCTTTGATTCACTTGAGCCATGAGGTCTTGGAGGTCTGTGCAATTCAGCTGCCAGTCCCCACAGTCAAGATCAATACCGTCCGCGTTTGCGCTGTGAAGCAATTCCTTGATCGCGTCCTTCCAGTGCTGATCACGATGGTTTGGGAGTTTTAATTTCATGTCTCTGCTGTCAAGTTCGAACGTGTCGTCCATGCATGATCCATGGTTTGGCGAAGCTCAGCGCTGATCTCCGCCGGATGGATCAGCCAAGATGTGGCCGCAGGTTGGCTCAGGCTCCTCACAAGGGGGGAAACTTGCTCAAGCGCTTGAAGATTTTTTCCATCCCAAAGTCGTAACCCTCCCCTATATGGGTGGTATCCGCGGATTTGCTGATGGCGAAGACCACAACAATTTTGGGGATCATGGCCCAAGTCTTCGGTCAGACGCGTAGCGATCGCCAATGACTTGAGTTGGTTTTCACGGCTCAAATGATCCACGGCTGTCGCTTTCAACAACCGGCGGTCGAGAAAACGGGCACTCAGTTCTGCCACCGGTGAAGGTCCTTCCTCTTTCCAGCGCTGGAGGTGATATCCGGTACGCATGTCGTCATTGGACAGGAAACAATCCAGGTTGATTCGGTCGGTTTTCCACAACCACTGGCCCATCACGTCATCAGCCCAGACTTTCTTCGAACCGAGATCTCGTACCAATTGGACTAGGCGTTCCAGCAGCCAGTTGCACACCACATTCAGACGGTGGTTGTACACGCTGCGGTACATCAAATTACGAACGACGAGGTAATGCTCCACGGCCATTAACCCCTTGGGATGAATGGCGATGTCGCCGTCTGGCGCAAGTGTTAAGGCCCCTAAAACCCGGTCTATGTCGAGTTGGCCATAGCGCGTGCCCGTGCTGTAACTATCGCGAATTAAATAATCGAGTCGGTCGCAATCCAATTGACTACTGACCAACCGTTGAATGACTGGATGGGGGCTAATCCCGTGCTCCAACAAAGCGGCGACGGAATCGGCAGTGCCTGCCTGCTCTTGTTCAAGACATTCACGAATGGCGTGATGTTCGCGGATGATTCGCGCAGACCAGGTCTCATGTCGCAATCCAAACATCTCCTCCCCCGTATGACTCAGGGGGCCGTGGCCTAAGTCATGGAGCAGAGCTGCGGCATACAAGACAGGCCTGTGGACCTCTAATTCAGGGGCTTGCTCAACCATGCGCTTAAACGCGCGACGCGCCAGATGAAAGACCCCTAATGAGTGGGTGAATCGGCTTGATTCGGCGCCATGAAAGGTCAGGAAGGCCGGACCGAGCTGGCGCACGCGACGCAGGCGTTGAAATGGCGTGGTGTCCACCAGGTCCATCACCATGCCCTCGCAAGGAGCGTTCCGCTCCAGGCTGATCTCTCGATGCAGTGGGTCGTTATATGTGCGTTGCGTCACGGGATCGAGTTGTTGCTGTCGAGTTCCAGCAACGACGCCATCCACTGCTCCGCTTCATTCAGCCAGCGGTCCCCGTCTCCGCCTGGGTTGAGAGGTTCGGGCTCGGACAGAAGTCGGTCGGGTTCAATCCCTGCATCTTGAATATCACGACCACTGGGGGTGACGTAGCCCGCCACGGTGATAGCAAGACCACTGCCATCACTGAGGTTGGTGAGGGTTTGAATGAGCCCTTTCCCAAAGGTTCGATTGCCCAGCAAGGTTGAGCGGCCACTGTCCTGCAAGGCACCCGCGAGGATTTCGCTAGCGCTTGCCGTACCGCCATTCACAAGGGTCAACATTGGTCCATCGAACAGGGTTGAAGGCCCTGCCTGAATGCTGTCTGTAATTCCCTCTCTGTTGCGGGTTTCCACGATGGCGCCCCCACTGAGAAAATCGTCCGCCACAGCCAATCCAGAACTCACGAGTCCACCAGAGTTATTGCGGAGGTCCAACACCAATCCTTCAATTCCCCTGTCTTGCAGTTCACGGAGTGCCTCCAGCACCTGCTTGGGAACCCCTTCGGTGAACTGGGTAATTCGTAAATACCCCAGCGTGTGAGATTCGGTGCGCAACCGCCTTGTCCGCACCGGACGAAGGTCGACGCTGCGCCGCTCTAAGGACAACTCTTCGGGTTTGTTGCTTCCTTCCTGCAAGGTCAGAACCACCTGGGTGCCAATTTCACCGCGCAGTGCATTGGCGGCGCCTTCGAGGCCGAGATCGGCGATTTGTTTCCCATCGACGGCGAGCAGATAAGTTCCGCTTGCGATCTCGGCATCCGCAGCTGGGGATCCGTCCAAGGCTGAAATCACGACCACTTGGTCTGGGCGATCATCTGGACCGAGTTGCAGCCCCACACCGCTGAGGTTGCCATTGGTGCTGTTTTTGATGGCTGCGTAGTCGTTTGGCCGTAGGAGTCGCGTGTAAGGGTCACCGAGTTCGCCGAGCATTGCTTCGATGGCGCTGTAGGCGTCATCGCTGCTTTGAATTGTTTTCTCGAGAGCCTTCTGACGTTGGCGCCGCCATCGCACCTCATCGAGCCGTTCTGGGTTCCAGTAGCCCTGGTTCACCAATCGCCAGCTATCGACCACCAGTTGTTGGGTATCGCTAAGGGCGTGCACCGTCGAAATGGGGGCGAACACCAGTCCAAACGCGAAGCAGGCCGCAATAAATGAAGCGATGAGCTTTTTGGCCATGGGAGATGTGTTGCGCCGCAGGCGATGCGAGAAGTTGTTAACAGTTGGATACATCACAGTCCTTTCGCCTCGTTGGTTGAAGCGTGCTCCGTAGACTTTCGCAACCCGAGCCCGCTTGTGCATGGCGAACTCTTCGCCCGTTTACGACTGGTTCCAGGAACGTCTGGAAATCCAGGACATTGCTGATGACATCGGCACAAAATACGTCCCCCCCCACGTCAATATTTTTTATTGCCTGGGTGGGATCACGTTGGTCTGCTTCCTGATCCAGTTCGCGACAGGGTTCGCGATGACCTTCTATTACAAGCCAACGGTTGCGGAGGCCTACACCTCTGTTCAGTACCTGATGACCGATGTCAGCTTCGGCTGGCTGATTCGCTCGGTGCATCGCTGGAGTGCCTCGATGATGGTGCTCATGCTGATTTTGCATGTGTTCCGGGTCTATCTCACCGGTGGTTTCAAGCGTCCTCGTGAGCTCACCTGGGTGACTGGTGTCACCATGGCTGTCATCACTGTTTCGTTCGGTGTTACTGGCTACTCACTCCCTTGGGATCAAGTTGGCTACTGGGCTGTGAAGATTGTCTCTGGCGTTCCAGCAGCGATCCCCGTGGTTGGAGATTTCATGGTTGAGTTGCTTCGCGGTGGAGAAAGCGTTGGTCAAGCAACCCTGACTCGCTTTTACAGTCTCCACACCTTTGTGATGCCTTGGCTCCTCGCGGTGTTCATGCTCATGCACTTCCTGATGATCCGCAAACAAGGTATTTCCGGTCCCTTGTGATCGTTGTTCCTTCCGTTCTTTCAACAACTGGATTAACTGATGCACATTCTCAAGAAGCCTGATCTCTCTGATCCCAAAATGCGGGCCAAGCTCGCCAAAGGCATGGGTCATAACTACTACGGGGAGCCTGCCTGGCCGAACGACCTTCTTTATATTTTCCCAGTTGTCATTCTGGGTACCATCGCTTGTGTTGTTGGACTTGCCGTCCTCGACCCTGCAATGTTGGCTGACAAGGCCGATCCTTTTGCGACCCCTCTTGAGATTCTTCCCGAGTGGTATCTCTATCCGGTGTTCCAGATCTTGCGCGTTGTTCCCAACAAGCTTCTAGGGATCGCGTTGCAAACACTGGTTCCATTGGGCTTGATGTTGGTTCCCTTCATTGAGAGCTTCAACAAGTTCCAAAATCCATTCCGCCGGCCAGTGGCTATGACTGTGTTCCTGTTTGGAACCATCACCACCATTTATCTGGGGATTGGTGCTGCAATGCCGATCGATAAGTCCCTCACCCTCGGCTTGTTCTGAATTCATTGTCGAATGAATGACCCAGAACCCCGGCTCGTCAGAGCTGGGGTTTTTTATTGCCGTGTCGATCTAGGTGTTAACGGCCGAGTCCAGCATCCAGATTCAGCATTAAAACGTCATCGGGATTCACGCGTAGGAAGTGGTGGGTTAACAGGAACCCCACGATGGTCCACGTTTGAAACGTCCGAGATTGTTGTCCCACCCATGTTCCTGTGGGACCGTCAAAGTATTCAGCCCACTGTTGCTGCGGGAGTTGGTTCAGATGGCTCCAGTAGCACTCGTCGAGGAGTGTTGTCATCTCACCCATCAACAACACATCAGCATTGGGATGCAGTCGTTCGTGAAGAAGGATTGAGGATCCAAAAAACCAAAGCAAGCTGGGCCAATGGCCACCATTGTGATAGCTCCAGGGCCAGTTTTTCGGGTCTGACCCCGTTTTGTTCTCCCATTCCACGCCTTCCATGGGGGGATGACAGATCCGCATCGGCATGTGCGCCATGAGGTGATCACGGTTGTGATGCACGAGTCGAAACAAAGCACGTTGTTGTGGTGCCGTGATCAGTCCAAACATGGAGGCGAGCGAATTTCCAAGGCTGTAGAAACGGAAATCCGGCCGACCAGTTCGAATGTTGCCGATCAGATATCCACCGCGATCCTGAAGCCAGTCCTGTAACCAATCAGGGATCACCTGGGGCTGAACATTGAATTCGTTTTGGTGCTGGTTGTCGCCGTACTGCTCCGTGGGGCGACGCCGGAGCACCTGCATGGTTTTGCTGGTGACCCAGTAGTGCTTCAGCAGAAATTGCCGTAGGTCATGGGTCCATTGACGACTGAGACGGAGCCGCTCTGCCAGGAGTGCGCTGGTGTCGTGGCGCTGGCAAAGCTCCATAAGTTCAATGCAGCTTCGTAGGGCGCCATACAACAACACCTCCACTTCAAGCGGTGCACCCCAAACGTCCATCGGACGATCGATCATGAAGGCGCAGTCCGGGACGAACAACACAGGTGTTCCCTCAAAGCTGGGGTGGAGGACCAGGTCCAGCAGGAGTTGAATTCCGCGCTGTACTTCAGGGCTGCGACCGAAATCTGTGTCCCCACTGCGTTTGACGTAGATCCAGCAGAGAATCGGCCACCAAAGGCTCGGATCCACAGAGGTGATCCGTCCGATGGAGCGCTGGCCATAATCAGCGACCAGATTTCCGTCTTCCTCGACGAAACTCGTCGGGAAAACCCCACGGGTTTGCACACTTGTGCTTTGCAGATCCAGGCAAACCTTGAGAAATTGCTTCACGATCGCGAAGCGACCCTGCACCAGCAAATAAATCATCACTGGGACGTTGTCACGAACGAAGATTTCTCCGTAGTTCAGTTCCTGATCGCCGTAGCTGCTTTCCAGGGCTGCAACGCTTCCGGCCAGTTGTCCCTGAATGGAGATGAGGGTGCGTTCGAAGTGTTCCTGGGCTTTCTGCACCACTTGGTCTTCTTTGGAACTGGGACGAAATCGCTGACTTTCTTCGGTAAATCGCGTCCCCATGGCACTCCAGGTGCAGGCTTCATCTTGAAACCTAGTGATGCCAAAGGATTCCGCCAGTGGAAGCAAGTCTGCAGATGCTTTCCTGGTCAAGCAGTTGCGAGAAGTGGAGTGATGGTGTTATGGTTTTGTCTTGCGCGGGAGCCGAGAGGCAAGCGCGCAAGACCGAAGCGCTAGAGGCGAAAGCTTTTAGATGTTCTGAGGTCGACTTACGAGGCCGAGGGAGCGA
>JBDQPG010000093.1:0-3677 GCA_040260695.1 Synechococcus sp. SFB_27S_18OctNov_coas_78
AGGATCCACCGACGGATCCCCCTTCTTTGCCAAAAACGAGCGACCAGAACTCTGACAACCCAGCTCCTAGGAGAGGGTTCGTTGGGGAGTAAGCTCGATCTTTGATCCACGGTTTGGTCCAGTCATGGGCCAAACCATCCTGTACAGCTTCGCCGGCTTCGACGGAGCACCACCGAACCGGCATGCCGGCGAGATGAACAAGACCTCCCTTCCCCCCATCGATTCAATCGACCGCCAGTGGTACGTGGTGGACGCTGAGAATCAAACCCTTGGCCGCCTCGCAACCGAGGTCGCCTCGATTCTGCGCGGCAAAAACAACCCCAGCTTCACGCCTCACCTCGACACCGGTGATTTCGTGGTGGTGGTGAACGCTGAAAAAATTCAAGTCAGCGGAAGAAAGCCACAGCAAAAGCTCTACCGCCGTCATTCAGGTCGTCCTGGCGGAATGAAGGTGGAAACCTTTGAATCCCTTCAGGAGCGCATCCCAGAACGGATTGTGGAAAAAGCGATCAAGGGCATGCTTCCCCATAACGCTCTGGGACGCCAGATGTTCCGCAAGCTCAAGGTCTACAAAGGCACCGAGCATCCCCACTCAGCCCAGAAGCCTCAGCCCCTTCAGCTCAACCCATCAGCTACCGCCAAATGAGCAGCAATTCCGTCGTCTACTGGGGTACTGGTCGTCGTAAGACCTCCGTGGCCCGCGTTCGTCTGGTTCCAGGCAACGGCACGATCACCATCAATGGTCGTCCCGGAGATAACTACCTCAACTACAACCCGGCCTACATCGCTGCTGTCAAGGCTCCCCTCGAAACATTGGGACTCAGCACTGAGTACGACGTTCTGGTGAACGTTCATGGTGGTGGGTTAACTGGCCAGTCCGGTGCCATCAAGCAAGGAGCGGCTCGTGCTCTGTGTGAATTATCGGCAGACAACCGTAAGCCCCTCAAAACCGAAGGCCACTTGAGCCGCGACCCTCGCGCCAAGGAACGCCGCAAGTACGGTCTGAAGAAAGCCCGTAAGGCCCCTCAGTTCTCCAAGCGCTGATTTTTTACCTTTCCCATGCCTAAGTCCGACATCCATCCCACCTGGTATCCCGATGCCAAGGTGATCTGCAACGGCGAAGTGGTGATGACCACGGGTGCCACCCAGCCAGAAATTCATGTTGACGTCTGGAGCGGCAACCACCCTTTCTTTACAGGGACCCAAAAAATCCTTGATACCGAAGGTCGTGTGGATCGCTTTATGAAGAAGTACGGCATGGGCAGCACCAAGCAAAAAGACGACGACGCCACATCCTGAACCTGAGGCGGGGCGATGGATGCCTCAACCCTGACGAGCCGATTACAAACGGCCACAGCCAGTTTCCGCAGCCTCGAGCGGCAGCTGGCAGATCCTGATGTCGCCAATGATCCCAAGCGACTGGAAACGATTGCTCGAGAGCGATCGAGGCTCGAGCCACTTGTGCTCGATTTTGAGGCGCTTCAAAAATTAGAACAGGAGCAAGCCGATGCCAGGGAGCTCCTGCGGGAGAGTCGGAGCGACGCCGCGATGCAAGAGCTCGCCCAAGACGAGCTAAGCGAGCTCGATACACAACACGCCGCATTGCTGCAACGTCTCACCCTGGCGTTGCTTCCCCGCGATCCCCGCGACGATCGCAGTGTGATGTTGGAAATTCGTGCTGGCGCGGGAGGCGATGAAGCCTGCATTTGGGCCGGAGATCTCGCCCGAATGTATGAACGGTATGGCCAGAAACTCGGATGGTCAGTGCAACAGCTGAGCTGCACTGAGGCTGATCTCGGTGGTTATCGAGAACTGATCGTTTCTGTGAAAGGAACCAGTGTCTTCAGTCAACTGAAGTTCGAAGCCGGTGTTCACCGTGTGCAACGCGTTCCGGCAACGGAATCCCAAGGACGGGTTCACACCTCAACAGCAACGGTGGCTGTGATGCCAGAAGCTGATGCCGTTGAAGTTCAATTAGATCCAAAGGATCTCGAGATCAGTACGGCCCGATCCGGGGGAGCCGGCGGCCAGAACGTCAACAAAGTGGAAACGGCGGTGGATCTCTTGCATAAACCCACAGGCATTCGCGTGTTCTGTACGCAGCAGCGCTCTCAATTACAAAACCGAGAACGTGCTTTGGAAATTCTTCGCGCCAAGTTGCTTGAACGGGAACTGGCGGCGGCGGCTGAACGCGAAAGCAGTGATCGTCGATCCCAGGTGGGAAGTGGCGATCGCTCTGAAAAAATTCGCACCTACAACTACAAAGACAACCGAACAACCGATCACAGACTGGGGCGTAATTTCTCGCTTGAACCGGTCCTTCAAGGGCAACTCGAGGATCTGATCGGAGCCTGCATCGCCGAAGAGCAGCGCCAAAAGCTAGAGGCACTCAGCGAAGAATCAGAAGACTGAGCGCCCTAGGCGCCAATGACATATTTCGCCCACTCACCGTGATATCCGGCATGAATTTGACGTGTGGCTTCAAAACTCAAACTGCTCAATGGGCGTCGGGGGACGCGCTTCAAGGGCATCTCGGCTTCCGCAGGCGTGCGATTCCCCTTCCGGACGTTGCAACTAAGGCATGCCGTTGTGATGTTGTCCCAATCATCGGGACCCCCACGACTGCGGGGAATCACATGGTCGATCGATAGCTGCTCACCGGAACAGCCGCAGTACTGACAACTGTGATTGTCCCGATAAAACACATTGCGGCGGGTGAGCGGAACCTGCCTGAAAGGAACACGCACGTATTGACGCAAGCGAATCACCGTGGGGAGATGGGTACCCCTACGAATTTCATGGCTTTCATCCTGTTCGAGACTTTCAGCTTTTCCCTTCAGCATCATCACCATGGCTCGACGCCAGGTTGTGATATTTAGCGGCTCGTAGGACGCATTGAGAACGAGAACCTGGCCCATGCCAGCTCCCTGAATAAACGTCATGCTATTGGGCACACCACGTTTGTCTCGGTAGCCCCGAGCACTGTTGTCATGTCGGATCAAAATCCACACCAGCGCGCCTGGGTGGAGGTATCACCGACAGCGATTCAGGCCAATGCAGGCGCGTTGTGCCAGCACTTGACTCCTGGAACAGAGCTCATGGCCGTGGTGAAGGCCGATGGTTACGGTCATGGGGCCGTCACCGTGGCCAACGCAGCACTGGATGGCGGAGCCACCAGTCTTGGCGTGGCCACGCTTCAGGAAGGATTAGAGCTCAGGCATGCCGGCCTTAGGGCCCCAATCCTTCTCTTAAGCAATCTCTGCGACCCCGAAGACTTGCAGACCTGCCTGGAGTGGAAGCTCATGCCAACCCTCAGCAGCCTTGGGGACGCCAAGCTTTGCGATGCCCTTGCCGAAGACAGCGGTCGACGGTTCAAGGTTCAGCTCAAAATCGACACGGGCATGAGCAGGCTGGGATGCGCACTGAACGATGGTGCTGAAACCACTCAAGCCATCCAATGCCTCAAAAACTTAGACCTGAAGGGGATTTACAGCCATCTGGCATGCGCAGATGACCGTGATATCAGCGTGACGCAACAGCAGCAGCAACGGTTCGATTCCGTGCTTGAAGCGCTCCCCCAACGGGGCTCTGGGCTATGCCGACATCTCGCCAACTCAGCCGGCACCTTGTTGAAACCGAGCTTGCATTACGACATGGTGAGGGTGGGGCTTGCCCTG
>JBDQPG010000023.1:0-32745 GCA_040260695.1 Synechococcus sp. SFB_27S_18OctNov_coas_78
CTCGATCAGTGGGTTTGTGCCCGGGAACTCCATGCCGCCACCATTGGGATGTCTCCGGATCAGGCGATGGCCCAATTGGCTGAGGCGTTGGAGTCCGCGGCTCCAGGACCGATGGAGCCCGGCATGCTCACGTTTGTTTCCCGCCTTGTGGCCAACAACTGCTCCCAGATCGATTACGTCCAGGATCTGCATGGAGCGCCTTATCCCGATGCCGGTCATGCCGAGCGGTTTATTGGGGTGGGGATCGGTTTTAAGGAGGTTCACCTCCGCAACCTCACCTATTTCGCCCATCTCGACACCGTTGAGGAAGGTGCCCCGGATCTTGATGTGGGCGTCAAAATCTTCCGTGGACTCAATGTGTCTCGAGATTTACCGATTCCAGTGCTGGTGCGCTTCGATTATTCGGGGCGTGTGCCAGGGGCCCGTGATCGAGCTATTGCAGATTGTTGGCGTGTGAACCAAGCCATTGCCGACCGCTATTCCGATTTGGTTCAAGACGGTTTGCTGCATACCTGCTTGACCGTTCGTGACCGGCATCAAGCCACAACCGCTGAAGTCATCGGCTCCACGCTTGACCCCCAAATTCAGGAGGCTCACTGATCATGCTCATCGTCAAGGTCATTAAGCCCCTCGTTTCCACCAATCGCATTCCTGATTTCGAGCACAAGCATTTGCAGGTGGTTCTCGATGGCAGCACAAAGAAAGTTGCTGTTGATGCTGTTGGTGCCAAACCAGGCGATTGGGTGATTTGTGTGAGTAGTTCCGCTGCTCGAGAAGCTGCTGGAAGCAAGTCGTATCCAAGCGATTTAACGATTGTGGGGATCATTGATCATTGGGAACCGGATCCTCCTAAATCAGCGTCTCCTTCACCCAGTTCTTCCCCCTCCTCCAAATCATCAGGAGGCTCGGCAGCCTGATGGAGATCATGCAGGTGGCGGACACGTTGGTTTGTACCTTCCGCGTCGCAGGTTTGGATCACATGCACTTGCGCATCCTTGTGAACAACAAGGGCAAGAAGCTTGTTGCTGTTGATCCAGTTGGCGCCCGAAAGGGCAATTGGGTGTTCACTGCTAGCGGATCGGCTGCTCGCCATGCCTGTCCAGACAACACGGTGCTCACCGATCTCACAATCGGTGGGATCATCGATCACTGGACGCCGGACGGATAGGGATCGTCCCTCCGCTCCTCCGCCTCCGTTCTGCATCCAACTTTTACCAGCTATGGCTACTCCGTCCTCTACACCACGTCGTCGCAGTACAGCTGCCAATAAAACTGTTGATGTGAAGCCCGTGGCTGCCACCACTGCTGACAGCGCAGCGGCCACCTCGACAAGTTCGACTGAGAAGGCGAAGACTTCTCCAGCAGCTCAGACCTCCTCCAGCTCTGCTTCGAAATCGATTGCAGGCTCACCCCCGAGCGGCGGTGGTCTCGTGCCATCAGCGGCTGGATCGAGTGGCCGTGTCCGTGGGGTCGCCCTTGGCATGATCGAAACCCGCGGCATGGTTCCCGCGATTGAAGCCGCTGATGCGATGACCAAGGCAGCGGAAGTGAGCTTGGTCTGCCGTGAGTACGTCGGGGGTGGATACGTAACGGTGATGGTGCGAGGTGAGACCGGTGCGGTGAACGCTGCCGTGCGTGCCGGTGCAGATGCTTGCGAGCGCGTTGGCGATGGCCTCGTGGCGGCCCACATCATTGCCCGCCCCAATGATGGGGTTGAGCCTGCTCTCGTTGGCACTGGAGCCATGCGTCGCAGTTGAAACCACACATCGCCGATGAAAGTGGTTCAACAAAAGGCCCCCAAATGGCCTTTTCACGCCTAGATTCTCGGCCCAATCCACCACCTGCCCGATTGCGATCTCGCTTGCTGTTTTGAATCAGGAGCTTTCGTTCTCTTTGCTAACTGCCTGGATGATTCCGTTGTACGGGTTCATCGGCATGCTGGTCTCGCTGCCCTGGGCGGCTGGCTTATTTCGTCGTGTGGCCCATCGGCCAGCGGCCTATCTCAATATTTTGCTCACCCTGCTGGCCTTTGTGCACGGCAGCGTGATTCTGCAAGAGGTGTTTCAGTCCGGGCCTGTTGATCTCTCCTATCCCTGGCTCACGGTTGCGGATTTGGAGCTGGACATCAGCTTTAGTTTGTCGCTGACAAACCTCGTTGCCCTTGAGCTCATCACAGGCTTGAGTCTGTTCTCTCAGGTGTATTCGCTTGGATATATGGATAAGGAATGGGCTTTGGCTCGTTTCTTTGCCCTGCTTGGCTTCTTTGAGGGAGCGATGAGTGGTGTGGTCCTGAGCGACTCCCTCTTCCAGAGCTATTTCCTCTTGGAAATGCTCACCCTCTCGACTTATTTATTGGTTGGCTTTTGGTACGCCCAGCCCCTGGTGATTACCGCCGCCCGTGATGCCTTCCTCACCAAACGTGTGGGTGATGTGCTTCTGCTCATGGGCGTCGTGGCTCTGTGCAGTTTTGCTGGAGGGATGGGATTCAACGACCTCTATGCCTGGGCCGCCACTGATTCGCTTTCACCCCTTGCCGCAACACTGTTGGGTTTGGGCTTAATCGCAGGGCCGACGGGAAAGTGTGCCCAGTTCCCGATGCACCTTTGGTTGGATGAAGCGATGGAGGGGCCGAATCCCGCTTCAATTTTGAGAAATTCGGTGGTGGTCACCTGTGGCGCCATCGTTTTACTAAAGGTGATGCCCATCCTTCAGCACTCACCAGTGGCATTGACGGTGCTTTTGGTGATCGGAAGCATCAGTGCGATTGGAGGCTCGTTGGTGGCCTTGGCTCAGGTGGATATCAAGCGAACCCTGTCCTATTCCACAACGGCTCATTTGGGCTTGGTTTTCATTGCGATTGCCCTGCAAATTCCAGTGCTGGCCTTGCTGTTGTTGTTCTCCCATGCCGTCTCGAAAGCCTTGCTGTCGATGAGCATCGGAGGGGTGATTGCATCCACGAACTGCCAAGACATCACCGAACTGGGTGGCCTGGGCAGCCGGATGCCTGCCACCACCACGTCGTTCATCATTGGTGGCGCTGGTTTGGTGGCGTTCCTGCCGCTGGGTGGTTTTCTCGCTTTTGCCCAGTCGATCGAGTTGTTGAGTGTCCGCTCAATCCCGTTTATGGCGGTGTTTCTGATCACCAATGCGCTAACGGCCTTGGGCTTGGTTCGCGTCTTCCGGCACGTGTTTTTGGGCGATGCGTTGATCAAATCCCGTCGAGCTGCTGAGGTGAACTGGCAGATGGCGCTTCCGATGGTGGCCTTGTCTGTCGTGGTCCTTCTCACCCCTGTTCTGCTCGTTCGGCTTGAATCCCTCGACGGTTTGCTGGCCTTTCCGTTGTGGGCAGCTGGGCTCGTTGTGGGCAGCGGCTTGATTGGACTCCTGGCAGGCGCATTGATCCCCTTGAGCAAAGCTTGGTCGCGGTCGTTGAACCCAGTGCTCCGCTGGTTTCAGGATCTATTGGCCTACGACTTTTATACCGAGCGCTTTTATCGACTCACGATTGTGAACGTTGTGGCTGGTTTCTCCAGGCTTGCGGCTTGGTTTGATCGCAACGTTGTCGATGGTGTCCTCCACGGCGTGGCTCGCTTGTCCTTGCAGAGTGCCGAAGGGCTCAAACTCAGTGTGAGCGGTCAAAGCCAGTCCTATGTGCTCACGGTTCTTGTGGCCATTGTTCTTTTCCTCACAGCAGTGAGTTGGTTCTTCACCTAGTTGATCTGATGCTGCTCTCGCTCCTACTGCTCATCCCATTCTCTGGGGCCCTCGGCTTACTGCTTTGGCCAACGGCCCAGAGCAGTGAACGAATTCGGATCGGCGCGATTGTGATTTTGGCGGTGCAATGCGTTGCCAGTTTTGCCCTGTTGCTTCCCTTCGACCCCACGGATGCAGCACTTCAGCTTGTCGAGAAGGCTCGCTGGGTTCATTCGATTGGCCTTGATTACGCCCTGGCCGTGGATGGCTTGTCGCTTCCTCTGGTCTTGATGAATGCCGTGCTGTGCTTGGTGGCGGCCGTGGCCTCGCGATCGATTGAGAATCGACCCAGGATTTATTTCGCCCTGCTTCTGGTGATCAGTGCTGCGGTGAATGGGGCCTTTCTCTCTCAAAACCTGCTGCTCTTTTTCCTCTTCTATGAATTGGAACTCATTCCGCTGTGGCTCTTAATTGCTGTCTGGGGAGGAGCGAACAGGTCCTATGCAGCCACCAAGTTCTTGATCGTCACCGCTGTATCGGGAATGTTGATTCTCGGGGCGTTTTTGGGGCTTGCCTTTGTTACCGGAACGATGGATTTCAGCCTGAGGCCGATCCTGAGCGGTGAATTGGGATTGAAAGCCCAGTTTTTGCTGATGGGCGCTCTGCTGATTGGGTTTGGCATCAAAATTCCGCTGTTCCCGTTTCACACCTGGCTTCCAGATGCCCACACGGAGGCATCCACACCCGTGTCAGTGCTTCTGGCTGGTGTTTTGCTGAAGTTGGGAACCTATGGGCTGTTGCGTTTTTGCTTGGGTTTATTCCCAGAGGCTTGGCAGATAGCAGCCCCTTGGTTGGCTGCTTGGGCAGCCATTTCAGTGCTGTATGGATCGTTGGCGGCCATTGCCCAAACGGATATGAAGCGGATGGTGGCCTACAGCTCCGTTGGCCACATGGGATATGTCCTGTTGGCAGCAGCAGCGGCGACTCCCCTGGGCTTGATGGGGGCGTTGTTCCAGATGATCAGTCACGGGCTGATTTCAGGCGTGTTGTTTCTTCTGGTGGGTGTGGTTTATGCGCGCACCGGAACGCGGGATCTCAATGTTTTGCGGGGTCTTCTGAACCCCGAACGGGGCCTACCGCTGACGGGCTCGCTGATGATCATTGGCGTGATGGCGAGTGCGGGTATTCCTGGAATGGCTGGTTTTATCTCTGAATTTTTAATTTTCCGAGGCAGTTTGCAGCCGTTCCCAGTTGCCACCCTGCTGTCGATGGTGGGTTCCGGTTTAACCGCTGTTTATTTCCTGTTATTGGTGAACCGCGCCTTCTTTGGTCGTTTGGCCATCGCTCCTGGTGAAGTGATTAATCCACGCATTCTTGATCCCGTCGCCCTGCGGGAGCAGGTGCCAGCGATTGCCTTGAGCCTTGGTGTTCTGGCCCTTGGGTTGGCTCCTGAATTGCTCTCCAACCTCAGCGAAGCCGCCACCACCGGATTGAGTCAACTCAGCGGAGGCCTGTCATGACAACAACAACGAAACCACTAACCGCCCCTGTTCTCCCCGATCAAGCGGAGTTGATCCAGCGTCTTCTCTCCGACACCCCGTTGTTGGCGGATACGCAAGACCATCTGATTCAAGTGGTGAATGTTTTAGAGACCTACGGACTCGTTCTTGATGCCTACAGCAAGAACTTGGTGGATCAGGGTGAAAAGCAGTTACTCAACCCGTTCCCGATCTTTCGTTTTTTCCACGAGGGGTTAACGCCAAAGCGGCTTTGGGATCATCTTCTCGGAGATCGAATTAATTTCGAGTACGCCGAATACTGCCAAAAAGCGATGTTTTGGCATGGCACCGGTGGCCTGGATGCCTACCTCGATAGCGAGCCCTTTCGGGAGGTTTGCCAGCGGATTATTCGGTTAAAAGCCCGGCGTGATCCTTTGTTGGCGCTGACCAACAAGCTGTATCCAGGATTTGCTCCGGAGTCGATTCGCTCCCTCACCACGATCTACTGCCTCGGCTTGTTCTGGCGGGTGATGAGTGACATTTTTGTCGACCTGGCCCGTCGTTATGCGATCAAGGAAGTCACCTGCGTCAACGATGTGGTGCATCACATCCGTGATGGGCTAGTTGCTGCTGCCGCGAACCCAATCACCTATGAGGTGGAGGTGGGGGGAGAAAACGTTTGGGTGTTGCCCCCGGAGGCTGGGCTTACTTTTTTAGTGGATGTTGCGGTCCCCTACGTGGAAGCGGTGTTTTTCAGAGGAATGCCCTTTCTTGGCACCGTGTCGTACAACGCGCAGGCGCGCCAGATTTCACCAGACATTAGTGATTTTAAGTACGGCGCCCTTTACGCCGATCCGATCCCCAGCATGGGGGCGGGGATTCCTCCCAGCCTTTGTATGAAAGATATGTACCGCCATTTGCCGGCGGAACTGAGCCGTTGGTACGACCATCACGGCCGTGGCCAAGTGGATGTGCACGTGCAGATCTGCGTCAGTTTTCAGAAGTCGATGTTCTGTGTCACCAACGGGGCGATTGCTGGCACGATGCCCCATTCGCTCGACAGCGATGATCCCGAGCAGCAGGCGGCCAATCGGGCCTATGCCGAGGCCTGGTCCGGTCGCTTGATGGGCTGCCAGCGGGTGGCGCTCCTCTAGGTTTTAGGGAGGGCTACGGCTAGGTACGTTGCATGGATCAGTGGCAGGAACGCAAACGTCCGGTTTGTCTTGAACGGCGCTATGAATTTGAGAGCTACAACGCCACCAGAGATTTCTTAGATCGCTTGGGGGAGTTCAGCGAGACAACCCAACGCTTTCCCGATATTAGTTTTGGCAAAACGTATGTGAACATCACGCTCCGCCCTGAATCGGATGCAGATGACGCTGCGTTAACGGACGTGGATCGTAGCTTCGCGGCAGAGATTGATGCCCTCCTCCGTTGATTTAGCGGCGGCCTATGCCGAATCCGGGGTCGCTGAAGTCCAAGAACAGCTCGACCGTGAATTGATTGGTCTTCGGTCGGTCAAGACGCGGATTCGTGAGGTTGCAGCTCTGTTGCTGGTGGATCAGGCACGGCAGCAAATGGATCTCCCCAGCACGGCTCCGAGTCTGCATATGTCGTTCACGGGGCGTCCAGGTACGGGGAAAACGACTGTGGCGCAGCGTATGTCGCAGATTTTGCATCGATTGGGCTACTTGCGTAAAGGCCATGTGGTGACGGCGACCCGCGACGATCTTGTTGGTCAATACGTGGGCCATACAGCCCCAAAAACAAAAGAGATGATCAAGCGGGCCCAGGGTGGCGTGCTGTTCATCGATGAGGCCTATTACCTCTATAAGCCAGGGAACGAAAGGGATTATGGCGCCGAGGCGATCGAAATCCTGCTGCAGGAAATGGAGCGGCAACGAACTGATTTTGTTGTGATTTTTGCTGGCTACAAAGACAGGATGGAGAGTTTTTATAGCTCCAACCCCGGCCTTTCATCGCGGGTGGCGCATCATCTTGATTTTCCTGATTACAGCGACCAAGAGTTGATGGCCATTGCGGATTTGTTGCTTGAAGCTCAGCACTATTGCTTCAGTCAAGAAGCGATTGAGGCCTTTGAGGAGTACATCGGTCGACGGCGGCAGCTGCCCTTCTTTGCGAATGCCCGATCGATTCGGAATGCCATCGATCGGGCACGGCTTCGTCAGGCCAATCGATTGTTTGAGCGGATGGGAGATGCCTTTACGAAGGACGATTTGATGACCATTGAGGCATCGGACATTCGTGCGAGTCGGGTGTTTGCCGGTGAGGTGGAGGGACATCACCCAGGGTTGTCTCCTGCTTAATCAGGTGAGCTACTGCGACTCCCACCAAGAGACCACCGGCCCCATGCCCTTGGAGCAGTGCAAGGCCCAGCACAATCACCACAAGCGGGGAAGGCAAAAGGATCTGATACAGGGCACCGGTGAGCCCTCCGCACCAACTGCCCAGACTGCCGAGATCAGGGAGAAGTTGATGCAGGCCTGTACCCGCAGCACAGGCGATGAGAAAAATGGGAAAAAAAATCCCTCCACGCCACCCGGTTTCCAGGCAGAGGCCCAGCATCAGCAGCTTGCCGAAGGCTGAGATAAAGAGGAGTGCCGCATAATGGTTTTGTTGATGTTCCAGCAGTGGGCGCATTTGATCTTCCCCGCCAAAGGGCACGAGGGGAAGCCAATGCATGAGGGCACCGAGTAACAACCCGGTGACCAACGGCCACCAGCACCACTGAGCCATGAGCTGCCGTTGTTCAAGCCAGTGGCGCCAGCGCTGAAACACGATGCCTAATCCGCAACCGATCGCAGCGGCGAGCAATGCTGCGATCAGGGTGCTCAAGCTTTCACCAACGTTGGCGGGCCAGACGTAAGGCAGCGCCTTCAAAGACCCACCGCTTGCTTCATTGATGCCGTGGAAGACCGCGAAACCACTCACGCCACCAAGAATTCCTGGCACCCAGCGGAGGAGAGCGTCTTGTCTGCGCTCCCCAACCACCATGCCCCCTAGAAGAGGTGCACCGAAAAGCCCCAAGCTGCCTGCCACAGAGGCCGATTGCAGGGCATGGTCTTTCCCTCGCCAGATCTGTCGGCTGATCAATGCCGCGAGTCGGGTCATTAGGGCTTCTGGGCCAATGCTTCCTCCACCGATCTGGGCGAGGGCTGCCCCAAGCAGTGCCCTTCGCTCGTCCCGATGGGGTGCACGGTCTGGATGGCGTAAGTCCTCCATCGTCTCCGGAAGCTCGGGCAACAACGTGGAGGAACCACCGCGATGGATGAGGGAGAGGATCCAGCCAAAGCCCCCGCACACCATTACCGACCAAGCCAAGGGCGGGGCTTGCCCGAGGGCCTGTTCTACCGGACCTCCCCAAAGCTGTTCTGTGGCGAGATCGATCACGCTGATGATCAATGCCACTCCTGCACCACTGGCCGCACCGGCGAGCAAGGCCATCAGGCTGAAGCGGAGTTTGGTGAACAGGGGGCTGAGGGCGTTGCGTCCGTCTGAGTGTCGCTGATGGAGGTGCAGATGGGTAGCCAAGACAATTAGAGGATGCGGCGGATGCTGGGACGACTGCGCAATAGATGGCTCGTCCAGAACGAACAAATGATCGCCCAGAATGTTGCTGACAGGCTAAGGAGCCAGATGTTTTTTAATCCCAAAAGATAGATGCTGAGTATCACTCCATAGAGGATGGGCATGTGCATTAAGTAGGCTCCAAAGCTGTCTCTCCCGGCTTTGGCTAGCCACAGTCCTCCGATGGATTCATGCTGTTGTGTCCAAACCAAAAAGATGGCGATATAGCCCCAGCCTACAAATGGAATCAGGCCCGATAGAATCGGCCACATTTGCCAAAGTAATCCTTCATGACTTCCTCCTTTGGTGCTGGTAATCATTAAGGCAAGAATGGCAAAGCTCATCAGCAGTGATGCTTGGAACCATCGAATTGCGAGATGTTTGTTGATTCGTTCTAGCCAATGATGAGATGCTGCCTTGCAGCCAAAGGCGAATAAAAATGCATAGGTCCAGAGATGCATGCCCTGATATCCGAGTCCGTCGAGGTTTGTATCTTTTAGTGCCAGCCAGAATTCTGAATAATGACTCATCCCAGATTCTAATAATCCGAGAATGGCAGCACTCATGAGCCAGGATTTCCAGCCTGGAACTGATTGTTTGTCATCGATTGAAAAGTGGCTTTTGCGAAGCCATATCCATATGCAGTAGATGGCATTGAACGAAATTAAGACAAGAAGGAACCACTGGGGTCCAATCCTGTTGAGGGGAAGTTCCTCAAGCCTCTGGCCAAATGCGGGGCTGTCGGGGACGAGTAAGCCCCCAATGGGAAGGATGTTGTTGATTAAAAATATTGCAATTATCAAAGGAACTCCCAGCCGAATGAAGCGTTTAGAAATGAATCTGCTTAGTCCGCTCTTGCTGATTGATGGCGGTAAAAGATATCCAGAAATTAAAAATAAAATGTTCATGTAGAACGTGTTGCATACCCACGTAAACCAAAGATTGATGCTCTCAAATAAGGGCGCGGCTTGAATGATCTGGCCGATTCCTCTGGATGCGAGCCCGCCGAGTAAGACGGTATGTGTCGCAATCACAAGGGCAATCATGATTGCTTTGATCTGATCAAGAAAAAGCGCCCTTTGCGGTTGGCTGGTTGCTTTGATCTGCGTCATCAATGGGTGTGTTTTGATCGGAGAAATCGTTGTTCCAGGTCAAGAAAAAAGTGTGGCATTGCTCGGCGTTTCCGGTTTTTTGCATGCGCGGAGTTCTTCCAGCTTGGCTGTAAAGCTCTTGATGTGATTTTTTAAAGGCTATTTGGCCTGGATTTGAGATGAAAGCTTTTGAGAATTTATTTTGAATTGATCGCTGATTATTCTTCTAATTCGAAGCTCAATTTAATTTGTGGATGATCTCAGTGCTCGTTTGCTGTGCCAGCGACCAATCCGAGGCATGATAAAAATCAGGGCGGCTAGGAAGCACAGCGTTAGAACCATTCCGTGCATAAAAAAGAACGTCAGTACGATGTGGATCGTTATCACGACGGCTGCCAGCATCGCTAGTCCCGTTAATGCCGCATTCCGTAAAGTTTTTGTGTAACTCCGCATCTCAAAAGGGCTGATTGGCGAACGGTATCGCTCCATCTCCGGATGGTCCACCCTGGTGTTTTACTTTCGCTTGATCGACGTGTCCTCCGTATCAATCACCAAAAGGGGTGATGTGAGGTCAGCTGATGACCCCCCAATCGAGCGAAGCCAAAACGAGATTCGTGGAGGAGGCTTGATGTGTCTTAAGCAATATGCAATGACTCAACTGCCTAATTTGAACCTCAGGGCTGAGCGAGAACAGCTCGCCCAGTTGATGTGTAAGCCATTTCATCAACGATCTGATTATCAGCAAACACGCCAGTCATTCCATGATTTTGTCCAAGGCTTACGTGCTTCCAATGTGATGCGTTGTCTTGAGGTCCTGAAAGCTTGAGCAGGCTGTTCACCAATAGGGATCCGTCGCAAAGCTCACCACAAGTTCCCCTGATTTTGAGGGCGGAATTGTGCTGATGCAGGCCCGAACCATGGTTCCGTTAACGTCGATCTCACAGGCCCCGCAGCTCCCACCCAAGCAACCCGTTGGAATCGAAATCCCAGCTTGGTTGGCCGTTTTGAGCCAATCGTCGCCAATGGTTTCAACGGTGGTTTCGCCGTTCGGCCAGCGGACGGAAATGGTGCTCATCGCTGCAGGAAGGGGAGTGACTTTCAGGGTCTTTGATGGTGTTAACGCAATGGTTCAAGGACCCATCGCGTTGCTGGTTTCTTTGTCTGCGCTATCAACGTTCATTCAATCTTCTCAGTTTGACCGTTTGAAAAAAGTCAACGTGGTGGACCGATTAGTTCAACAAGGGTCCGAGATTGATGTAGTCCTCGAAGGCATCAGCGAGCCGATCGAGGAGTGCTTCTCGTTGCTTGCTGTGATGCGGTTGCCGCTCACTCAGCGGTGGCAAACTTTTCTGCTCTCTGAGTTGGTTGAGCCAACGCCGCCGCCAGGGGCCGCTTTCAAAGACTCCATGCAGATAGGTGCCTGCCACCAATCCTCCATGCTCCCCAAATCGTTGCACCCAGCCCAGCTCCGCATCACCGCACAGTGGTGTGCAGGGGCTTAATGCTGTGCTGCGGCCGTGGTGCAGCTCAAATCCCTCCAGCTGGATCGGGCTGTTCCCCTGGGGCCATCGAGCTGCACTGGTGCGCTGCCTCAAGGCCTTGTTCTCCGTGAACACGGTGCGAAGCGGCAGCAGGCCCAGGCCTGGATGGCTGCTGTTGCCTCCAGGCAAGGCTTCGCCTTCCAGGCCCTTGGGATCGCTGAGCTCCTCGCCCAACATCTGCATTCCGCCGCAGATGCCGAATACATGGCCTCCACCTGCGCTGTAGGCCTGCAGTGCTGACTCGAGTCCACTGCTGCGCATGGTGTACAAGTCGCGCAGAGTTTGTTTGCTGCCGGGAATCACAACGGCATCGGGTAACCCAAGCTCCTCGCCTGGGGCAACCCAGCGCAGCCGAACCGTCGGTTCTGTTTCAAGAGGATCGAGATCTGAAAAGTTGCTCAACGAAGGCAACCGCAACACGGCGATCTCCAGGTCGGTTGTACCCCTGGTGGGTTTTCGCTCAAGAAGGTCGAGGGAGTCTTCGGGGGGGAACAACTCGTTGAGCCAGGGCATCACTCCAAGCACCGGCACTCCGGTGTTGTCTTCGAGCCAGGTTCTCCCCTGGTCAAACAGCTCGCGGCGACCGCGGAAACGGTTGATCAAGATTCCCTTAATCAGAGGTCGTTCCACGGGCCGGAGCAGGGCGAGGGTGCCAACGATTTGGGCAAAGACGCCGCCCCGTTCGATGTCGGCAACAAGCAGGCAATTGGCACGGAGGTATTGCGCCAATCTGAGGTTGGTGAGGTCGCGGCGTTGCAGGTTCACCTCCACTGGGCTGCCGGCTCCTTCCAGGACCAAACGCCCATCGGGCCATTGCTGTTGCAGCTCGGTTAGACCGCTGCGGATCGCTTGCCAGCCTGGGCGAAACCAATCGCGGTAATAATGCTCGGCTCGGGCGGTGCCGACGCTCTGGCCTAGATGGATGACTTCGCTTGTGCTGTCGCCCTTTGGCTTGAGCAGCACCGGGTTCATCGCGCAGCAGGGTTCGAGGTTGGCCGCCCAAGCTTGCATCGCTTGGGAGTAGGCCATCTCGCCTCCCGACCCATCCACCCAAGCGTTGTTGCTCATGTTTTGGCCTTTGAAGGGCAGGGGTTGTTCCCCCCGACGCTTCAGGACCCGGCAAAGCGCTGCCGTCATCAGTGTTTTGCCGGCACCGCTGGAGGTGCCAAGCACCATCAGCGGGCGCTGCATCGCTTGCATGGGGTCAAGAAATCATGCGCCGAAGTTCATGGTGGATCCACTCGTTCCACGACACTTTGAGGAAGAGAAGGTTGGGAGTTTCGTCGAGGAGTTGGCGTCCGAGGGGCGTCAATCGGAATCGGCTGGTGAGCCCTTGGCCATCCACCTCCCGCCGCAAAACTCCCACGCTAATCAGCCAAAGCAGATCGTTTTCGAGAGATTCGCTGTTGCGATACCAGTGACCCTGCCCGCTGCGTTGATAGACGCTGGGGTTGTGAAGGAGTTGGATCGCATCCAGTCCTTGATGTTGCAAGTCTCGATAGAGCGCTTCCGCAAACGGCAGGCAGCGCATGGCTCTACTGGCCCTGTTGCGGCTGCGCTGGTCGAGCAGTTCGGTGGGGTGAGCGATGGCAATGCGGCCTAGCCCTGGCAGCCTACGAACCGTTCTTCGGCGTCGTGTTCCTGTGCTCCTTCTTGCTTCGGCGTCTCCCGCCCGCCGACGTCTGCTGGAGCAGGCGGCGATCCCTCACCGGGTTCGTGTCAGCGGTGTTGATGAGAGCGCCATCGACGAGCGGGATCCAAGGGCGCTCGTGCAGCAGTTGGCGTTGGCCAAGGCCACGGCAGTTCAGACGTGTCTGGATCCTTCCGCGGATGCCGAGATCAAGGCTGTGCTCGGTTGCGATTCGATGTTTGTGTTTGAGGGAGAGGTGTTTGGAAAGCCAGCAGATGGCGACGAAGCGATCGATCGCTGGCAACGCATGGCTGGGAAAAGTGGAGAGTTACTCACGGGTCATTGTTTGATCGCTGATGGGCAGGCGGCGACCGTTGCCTGCATCAGCACCGTGGTGCACTTTGCTGCGCTTCGCTCTGTGGAGATTGAAAACTATGTCGCGAGTGGCGAGCCGCTGAATTGTGCGGGAGGCTTTGCCCTCGAAGGGCGCGGCGGGCTGTTGATTCGTGGATTAAATGGTTGTTATTCAAATGTCATCGGTCTCAGCCTGCCCTGGTTGCGCGAGGTGTTGCCCCTGATGCCTTAAGCATCGGTGCGCCGAACGAGTGGTTGCTGGTTTCGATCCTGTTGGTGCACAGATTGATCAACCACCGCATCATGGGATCGATTGATCGGACGTTGTTGTGTGGTGTCGGCTGAGCCAACGCTTGAAAAGTCTGTGTTGCCTTGCGTTGGTTGCAGTGCTGATGCTGCCCTTAGCAAGTCGGGCTTCCTTGATTGAATTGACGCCTAAAAGCAAATCTTTTCCTGCCTCGCCTGAGCATTTTGAATTTACACAAGAAGGAAAGTTTGAGTTGGCGAAGGTTCGTATCCTTGGGGTTCCTGCCATCAATGTGGCAAGCCTTGTTCCCCTTCAAGAATCATCATCGATTGGTGCATCAGTTCGTGCTCGAGTGATCGAAGGCAATTTACGAGCGTTGTATCACCCTGATCAGATTTGCTCATGGAGTGAGCGACTGAGCGAGGTGATTCTTAATTCAATCTTGGGGGGGGATTCCCAGGTTTGTCGTGCTGGCGAGCGTTATGGATTGATGCGATCAGATGAACCAATCAAGCTCGATGTGATCCAGGAAAATAATGGTCTATATGAGATATCTGTGCGTGTTTCTGGTCGTGCAGCATCGTTCCCACTACTCACAATAACCAATGCAGATGCAGAGATTAATGGTCTTGATGAAAAGGCTTTGGCTCAGCTTTGGCGTGAGCGTTTGGAAAAGCGTTTGAACTATGCCCGTCGGGTTTACGCCCCTGAACAGCTTCAGCATCGTTTTCGGTTGGCATTGCTGATGGAACTGTTGTTGGGTGTTGCTGTGGCGGGTACCGTGCGGCTCTGGAATCGGTTGCGTCAACGCACCACACGACTGCAACGTGAACATTTAGAGCGGGGGCAAAATCGACGGGGCATTGAAATTCGTCTTCATGTCGAGCAGGCCCTCACCATTGGGGTGCTTGTGCTGATAGTGACTGAATTGGTGTTGATGTTGGCGTTTGGCGTGATGGCGATTCCTGGACAGCTGCCATTAAGTATGAAGTTGCTTCTTCAGCCTTTGTTGGCAATTTCGAAGTTTATTCTGATTAGTTTTTGTGCTTATTTGCTGCGTAGTTTGACTACCTTCTTGCTGCGGCAGTGGTCTGCAGATATCAATGTGCCTTTGCAGGAGCAAAATAGAAGGCAACAGCGCTATCGGAGTCTTGTAAGGATTAGTCAGCGTTTGATTAATGTTTCTGGTGTTTTAATCGTTGGTTTTTGGATCATATTGGATGTGCCAGGTGTTCGCTCAACATCGACGTCGTTGTTGCTAGCTGGTGGTGCTTTGTTAGGCGCCTTGGCCTTCGTTTTTCAAGGCCTTTTGCGAGATTTCTCCACTGGACTTTTGCTGCTGCTTGAGGATCGCTGTGCGATTGGAGATTGGATTGAGGTGGATGGAATTCAGGGTGAAGTGATTGATGTGGGTCTCTTTAGTACCCAGGTTCGTTGTTTGGACCAGCGGGTCAATGTCATTGATAATGCTTCCATTGTTCAGATGCGTAATCACACAAAACTCCGTTCTGGTAGTTTGATTACTCTGTTGATCTCGCATCGGCAAACCGATCTCGATGTTGTTTATCGAGTCTTGGCGGCTGAGATTTCAGATTTCAGGCAAGATCCTGTTTGGGGCTCGCGGCTCATTGCTGATCCGATTTTGCGAGGAGTGAAACGCACGTCCGCTTTGGGCGTGCACATGCAGATTTTGTTGGTGACGCGGGCCGGTGAGCAGTGGACAACGGAACGGGAATTTCAGCGTCGGATTCTGAAAGCACTTCACCGGCGTGGTGTCGACCTCGCCGATGGCTTGGAAATTTCTCAATCACTCCTGCTGCCCTCAGGTGCTCGTTAAAATGTCAACTTCAGCCTGGTCGTGATTGAACCAATCACTCACTCAATTAGCGAAGTAATAAATTTCGGGTTCCTGAGACTGCTTGCATAAAGAGTAAAAGTGACACGATCACATTGACGCTGACATGGAGGCGTCTGATTTGCATATTGCGGCCAATACTGGGTTGCATGGCTGTCGTTGCGAGGAGCAGGGCGATGAGAGCCATGCCCATCCAAAAGTGGGATTGCCAGAACAACACGGTCCATGGCTGATCGCTCAGTCGCTCCACGGCCGGCTGGAGTCCGAGCAGTAAGAGACCGATCCAGCTGGTGGCGGCCCAGGCCAGCCGTTGCCAAATCAGCCTTGTCCTTAAAACTTTGCTGTAGCTGAACAGCACCGCCCCAGCGACCAGCACCAGCGTGAGGGGAGATATGGTGTTGAGCAGGCTGACGCTGAGGGCGATCGGAATCGCAACAAGAATCCCTCCCACGGCCCAGGCCGCATGTTGGGCATGTTCGACCGGGACCGTTTCCGCAATCGGGTTGAGCTCTAAGCGTTTTTCGCGGGCAAGGATTCCGAGCCGAACCGTGGCCCCGAACACGGGGTACACGAACAGAATCATCAACACAGGATGAGCCAAGCTCAACCAGTCGTGGGGGCTTATGGATTCCATGGCCAACAACAATCACGACATCTCAAAGACTATGTTCCATCAATGAGCGTTCTGATGGCTCAGTCGTTCTGATGTGTGTGGCAGCCGAGTTGTGCTGCGATCTTTGAGTCTGGGGGGAGCATAAAAAAGCCTTGCTCTCCAAAGTAAAAGGAGGCAAGGCTTGCAAAAGTTGAGCAAAAGGTGCCTCTTGCCCTCGATATGAATTTGGAACTTAAACCTTGCGGGAGTAGTACTCAACCACCAGCAGTTCGTTGATTTCCAGGGCCACCCATTCGCGTTCGCAGCGACCGATGCACTTGGCGCTCAATTTGGCTTTATCCAACTCCAAGTGGGGAGGGATGTTGGATAGGCCGGGGAAAGCAAGGTTGCCTTCGGCCAGTTGCTTGCTGCCTTTCTTCTCGCGGATGGCCAACACGTCGCCGGGCTTCACCTGATAACTGGCGATGTCCGTGACGCGACCGTTCACGGTCACGTGGCCATGGTTCACCAGCTGACGGGAGCCTGGAACGGTGGGGCCGAAGCCGAGGCGGAAGCAGACGTTGTCCAATCTGCTTTCCAAAAGCTTGAGCAGGTTGGTTCCAGTGGAACCCTCCTGGGCACGGGCCTTTTTCACGTAGCGCACGAGTTGGCGCTCGGAGACTCCGTAGTTGAAGCGAAGTTTTTGCTTTTCTTCGAGGCGGATCGCGTATTCAGAGCGCTTGCGACGGGCTTGGCCGTGCTGACCGGGGGGATAGGACCGCTTTGCGGCCTTCCGGGTGAGACCAGGGAGGTCTCCCAAGCGCCGCGTGATCCTCAGGCGAGGGCCGCGGTAGCGAGACATAAGGAGAAGGTGTTAGATCAAATCGCGCGATCTTTGGCCATGCTGGACCCATTACAGGTGCCAGCGCATCCATCGATGCACGAATCTCCCATCTTATCCAATGGTGACCAACCCTCCTTCCGGGCTGGCTTAAATCAGCGACTTGCGGCGCTGTTGCTGGCTTTGATTGGGTTTTATCGGGCCTTCATCTCGCCTCTGCTCGGTCCTCGTTGCCGCTTTACGCCCACCTGCAGCGCCTACGGGCTGGAAGCGATTCAACGCCATGGACCGTGGCGCGGTGGCTGGCTCACGCTGAAACGTGTCCTGCGTTGCCATCCCTTGACGCCTTGCGGTTGCGACCCAGTTCCTGAGTGATGCACGAATTACGTCTTTACAGCCGTCAAGGTTGCTGCCTTTGTGCTGGCCTCGAGGAGCGTCTGCGGCAGTTGGATTTAGGCAGCCTTCAGCTGGCGCTGCTCACGGTCGATATCGACCACCCCGATACCCCCTCCGAGTGCAAGGCCCGTTACGACCTTGAGGTCCCCGTCCTGGCCCTGGACAACAAGGAACTACCGCGGGTGTCGCCGAGATTGTCGGGCGATGGTTTGTTGAAGTGGCTGGTTAAACATTTGCCTGCTTGAGACGTCATGAGCGTGTTGTTTTGGTGCCCGTTAGCAATCAATCAAGGCGCTTGTTATCGGCTCTGAGTTTGATTTGTGATGAACATTTGATTGTGAAATTGTTTGTTGCTAAAACCCTTTGGAGGGGGTCTGCCCGTGGCTTGGCTTGATTTTTTCAAGGATGTTGATGAGATCAATATTTTTTTGCGCATGCCACTGTTCTTCTCGCCCGGAGCGCTTTAGAACGGCACCAGGATTCAGGTTGATCGGAGTTTTCGATGGGTCAGCTCCTGGACGAGCTTCTCCGAGAGGTGGGCCTCACGCCCCCCGCCGGTGGTACGAATCCACAGGTCGAGGACGTCACCAGCGACTCCCGTTTGGTGGGCCCAGGCAGCTTGTTTGTGGGGTTGCCTGGTGAGCGGGTCGATGGCGGTTTGTTCTGGCGTCAAGCCTTAAACGCGGGTGCGGCGGCGGCGGTGATTGGTCCTGCGGCTGCTGCCGCGGATTCACCAGCTGATGGTGATCCCGTGGTGGTGGTGTCCGATCCAGTGGCCAGCAAGCTTGGTGAGCTTGCGGCGTGCTTCTGGAACCGACCGAGTGAGCGCATGGCGCTGTTGGGTGTGACCGGGACGAATGGAAAAACCACCACCACCTATCTGATCGAACATCTGGCCCTGGCCTGCGGGAGATCCACCGCGTTGTTTGGCACCCTCGTGAATCGCTGGCCTGGCCACAGCGTCAGCGCCACCCACACCACGGCGTTTGCCGATCGCCTTCAGGCCCAACTGGCGGAGGCGGCATCGGCTGGGAGCCAGCTGGCGGCGATGGAAATCAGTTCCCATGCCCTGGCACAGCATCGGGTTGCCGGGTGCCGCTTTGGTGGCGCTGTGTTCACGAACCTCACCCAGGACCACCTCGACTACCACCTGTCGATGGAGGACTACTTCGAGGCGAAGGCCCTGTTGTTTTCGGATGCGTTGCTGCAGTCCGGCCCCGCCCGGGCGGTGGTGAATTGTGATGACCCCTGGGGGGCGAAGCTTGCCGAACGGCTTGGAGCGCAGTGCTGGCGCAGCTCCCTCACCGATTCAACGGCTGAGTTGCGCATGGAGGACCTCAGCATGAGCAGCTGCGGGGTGTCGGGCCGGCTGATCAGTCCGATGGGAGAGGGTGCGTTTCAGTCGCCCTTGTTGGGTCGCTTCAACTTGATGAATCTGTTGCAGGCGGTGGGTGTTCTGCTTCAGCAGCAGTTGCCCTTGCCAGATCTGCTGCGGGTGGTGCGCGACTTCCGCGGCGTGCCTGGACGGATGGAACGGGTGCTGTTGGAGAACGCGACGCCCAACACGCTTCCCACGGTGCTGGTGGACTACGCCCACACGCCGGATGGTTTGGACAATGCCCTTGCGGCAGCACGCCCCTTTGCTGAGGGCAAGTTGATCTGCGTGTTTGGCTGCGGTGGTGATCGCGACCGGGGCAAGCGCCCTCAGATGGCCGCGATTGCCGCGCGCCTGGCCGATCGGGTGGTGGTGACCTCCGACAACCCACGCACCGAGGATCCCCTGCGCATCCTGGAGGATGTGGTGCAGGGCATTCCGAACGGCATCGATCGGGTGGTGGAACCAGACCGTGGGGCGGCGATTGCCCAAACGATTGCCGAGGCTGATGCGGCCGATCTGGTGTTGGTGGCTGGTAAAGGCCACGAGGATTACCAGATTCTCGGCACCGAGAAGGTGCACTTTGACGACCGAGAGCAAGCGCAACAAGCACTGCGTCGTCGGCTTCAACCTTGAAGGTTGGCGAGGGCCGCGCTCAGCTGGTCGAGTTCCTCACTTGAACTGGTGATGTGGGTGCAAGCCCTCAGGCAAGCGGGGTCGGCGAGGTCTCGGATCCAAACCCCCTGCTTGCCGAGTGCCGTCACGACGTCGGCTGGGGGAGGAGCTTTCTCCAGCTGAAAACTCACCAGGCCACTTGTTGGTGGCACCGAGAGCACAGGTGTGACTCCATCGATGGCATCCAAGCTCTGCCACAGCGTTCGGCTCAGCTGGCGAATCTGATCGAGCCGCTGGTCGGCGGAGCCCTCCTGCTCCAGCAGCTCGAGGGAGCAGCGCAACCCTGCCATCAGCGGCACGCAGCTGGTGGCCACTTCAAAGCGACGGCTGTCGTGATGAAAGGGATCCTCCGCATCGAACACCGCTTTGCTTTCGTCCTGCAAACTGCGCCAGCCGATCAGGGTGGGTTGGCCCTGCTCGAGCACGCGTTGGGAGAGGGCTACTCCGCCGAGCCCCTCGGGCCCAAAACACCATTTATGGCCGGTCAAGGCATAGATGTCGGAGGCAGCCGCGGCGGCTTGCACGGGGATCTGACCCATGCTTTGGGCTGCATCCACGAGCAGAAAGGGATGCTGATCGTGCTGCTGGAGCTGATTCGCTACCGCTTCAATCGGCATCACTTGCCCTGTGTTCCAGAGCAGATGGCTCAGCACCACGAGGCGTGTGCGGGGGTGGAGCGAGGTCTCCAGTCCTTGCAGAACCCCTGCATCGGTGTCGCTGGCTGTTCCCCGCAGATGCTTCACCGGGAGGGTATCGATCACGAGCTGTTCGCGACGGGCGAGCTCAACGCAAGCCGCCACTACTCCCGGGTGTTCGCAGTCGCTAATCAGCAGGTGGTCTCCGCTGTTAAACGGCAGGCCCCAGAGCGGTAGAACGCAGCCACTGGTGACATTTTCAGTGAGTGCCATGCGGTGGGGGGGAACCCCACACCATTGCGCCAGGAGACGGCGGGTGCGATTCACCTCCGCGGCAATAAAGGGCCAAACATCGGTGGTGAATGGGCCAAGTTCTTGAATGCGTTTCCAACTGGCGGTGATCGCCTCCAGGGAGGCTGTGGGCAACGGGCCTTGCCCTCCGTAGTTGAAGTAGGTCTTGTTCGCCAGGGCCGGCATCTGTTGGCGAAGCTGCATCGTGCTCAGACCGGTGAAGTCCATCTTGATGGCCGACGACAAATCCTGTTTGTTGCGGCACAGGGGGTATTGAAACTGAAAGAGGTGACGTTGAAATTGCTTTGGTGACTTGAGTTGCCGCCAGCTGCCGTATGAATTTGTTCGCTCAAAGTTGGCGTTGAACCGAGATCGTTCGCGACCTTTGAAGCACACGTCCATACACCCTTGTCACTCCTCCATACCGCCGTTGGTGTGTTCACCATCGCCAATCCGATCGGGAACTTGCCGATTTATTTGTCGTTCACCGATGGCGAGCGTCGCCGGGATCAAGCGATTGCCCGTAGTGCGGCCTTCACCTTCGTGGTGGCCCTGCTGCTGTCCACCTGGATTGGCAATGGTTTGCTCGATTTCTTCGGCATTAGCCGGGCCGCCTTCCAGGTGGCTGGTGGGGTGATTGTGGTGCTCATCGGTCTATCGATGCTGCGCTCGAAGACTCCGCCAGAGCATCACGATCCGGAGTCCGTCGATCGTGATCAGAACTCAGCGGTGAAAGGCGTGGTGCCCTTGGGGATTCCCTTACTCGCTGGTCCTGGCACCCTGACGGTGGTCATTGCGGCACCGGAAGCAGCCACCCTGTCTGGGCGCATTGGCATCAGCGTTGTTGTCGTCCTGCTGGCCCTCGTGGTTTATCTAATCTTCTCGGCTGGAGAGCGGCTATCGAGCCGCCTCAGTACATCCACCCTTCAGGTGCTCACCAAAGTGATGGGGTTGCTGCTCACTTCGATTGCGATCCAGATGTTGATCACTGGATTGCAAGGTGCGTTTCCTGTTCTCGCTGCCGCGACAGGCAGTTAAGACGTCAAGAGCGAGTGGCTTGGTGGCCTCAGAGCACCTGTACCACTTCACTCACCTCGGGGATTGATTCACGCATCTTGCGCTCAATGCCCATTTTGAGAGTCATGGTGCTGCTGGGGCAGCTTCCGCAGGCTCCTTGGAGGCGCACCTTCACGACCGGGCCGTCGATTTCAACCACTTCAACGTTGCCGCCGTCGGCCATCAGAAAGGGGCGCAGTTCGTCGAGCACCTTTTCCACATTCTCCAGAGTTAGGGCCATGGTTTCGGTGCTCATGGGACGTGCACGACACATTTCCCCCCACCCTACGGAGTGCCCCCATAGGCTGACGAGAGCGGTTTCCACCCAAGGTATTGGTGCAAAACGACGGCTCTTTCCATCCGGAAGCGCGCTACGACGCCGTTTTGGTGGGCGCGGGAATTATGAGCGCCACCCTTGCGGCGCTCCTGCATGAGCTGGATCCGCAGATGCGCCTCTTGCTGGTGGAACGCCTTGAGGCGCCAGCGCTGGAAAGCTCTGCTGCTGTCAACAATGCTGGCACTGGCCATGCCGCCAACTGTGAGCTGAATTACACCCCGATGCAGCCGAATGGTCGGGTCGCCACCGATAAAGCGGTCGCTATCAATGCTGCCTTTGAACGCAGCCTGGAGTTTTGGGGGTCTTTGAACGAACGGGGGAGGCTCACGTCGACTGATTTTCTCCATCGGGCAGCCCATATCAGCGCCGTTTGGAGCCCCGCCAACATTGCTTTTCTACGGCAGCGCTTTGGGCAACTCAAAGAGATCCCAGCCTTTGCTGAGATGCGATGGAGTGAAGACCGGCAGGAATTGTCGGAGTGGATGCCGCTGGTGATGGAGGGGCGTGATCCCAACCAGGCGGTTGCTGCCACCAGGATTGAGCGCGGTACCGATGTGGACTTTGGTGCGCTCACCCGCGCCTTTTTGCTGCCGTTGCAAAGCAGTGGTGTGCTCACGGTGCAATACGGCACGGAGGTCAGCAATCTCAAGCGTCTGCGTCGGTCCGACATGACCGAGGGGGATTGGCGGGTGATCACCAAGGGGCCTTCTGGCCGGCGAGAGGTGCGAGCGCCCTTCGTATTCCTTGGGGCTGGTGGTGGCGCCTTACCGCTCTTACAGCGGTCTGGCATTCCCGAGGGCGACGATTTTGCTGGCTTCCCAGTGAGCGGTCTTTGGTTGGTGTGCAACGACGCAGCCCTGGCGGAACGGCAGCGGGCGAAGGTTTACGGCAAGGCGGCGGTGGGGGCTCCACCGATGTCGGTGCCCCACCTCGATACCCGTTGGATGGATGGGCGTCGTTCCCTGTTGTTTGGCCCGTTCGCGGGATTCAGCAGCAAATTTTTAAAACAGGGATCATTAGTGGATTTGCCGGCTTCGGTGCGGCCATCCAATCTTCTGCCGATGCTTCAAGTGGGGGCAACCAACATTGAGTTGGTGCGGTATTTGATCAATCAGCTGCGCCAGAGCCCTGAGCAACGCGTTGAGGCGCTGCGTGATTTTCTGCCGACAGCACGGCAGGACGATTGGAGTTTGTCGGTGGCGGGTCAGCGGGTGCAGATCATCAAGCGCAGCAAGGAAGGCGGTCGACTGCAACTCGGCACGGAGGTGGTGGCGGCGAGCGATGGCTCGTTGGCGGCGTTGCTGGGGGCATCGCCAGGGGCCAGCACGGCGGTGACGATCATGTTGGAGGTGCTGCAGCGCTGCTTCCCTGAACGGCTCGCTAGTGCCAGTTGGCAGGAACGACTCACGGCATTGCTGCCGAGTTTCTATGGCGATCCCCAGCGGGACCCCGAGGTCTTGAAGGGGATGCGGGAGCGCAGCGATGGCCTGCTGGGTCTCAACCGCTGATGGCTTCTTTGACCTGTTATTGCTTGAGGTTCACGAGCACCACCCCCGCTGTGATCAGGCCGATCCCGATGAGTTGCCCCATCCCCATCGTTTGTTGATAAGCGAAGCGACCAACAAGAACAATCACCACCGTTCCAATGCCACTCCACAGGGCGTAGGTGAGACCGAGGGGAAGGCTCATCACCACTTTTGAGAGCAAGCCCATGGCGATGGCGTAAGCCGTAAACACCAGCAGCGTCGGGACGGGGCGTGTCATTCCTTCCGATAGGCGGAGGAATGACGTGCCAATAACTTCAGCTGCGATGGCGAGAATGAGTAATGTCCATGGATTGCTCATCTCGGTTAAGACATCAGTTGTATGTCGTCGGCCAACAAAGCTGGCCTTCCTTTAAGGATGGCTAACAATCCCCCTTCTTTTTTGTTGCCGAAGCCGTTGGAAGCACCATTGCCGTTGAAATACAGCTGTCCAAGCTTTTCGAAGTAAATAACATCAACATCTTGTTTGGCTAGACGCTTTAGATGGTTCCTTGATTTTGCTTTTTTGAATTCAATTTCGTTGTCAAGGGTTGTATATTTTGCTGGATTCAGGAGGATTCGATCACCTTCTTGCGGATTGTAACCGATGATTTGATCAACATTTTTTTTGCTGAATTTCTCTTTCATTTTAAACGAAAAATCGGTTGGTCCTTCAGTTCCGCGGAGCTTGTGCTTTCCTCTCCCAGAGAACACAGTCGTAATCAAGTCTGTTGTTGGTTCAATTGGTTCAGGCTCAAGGGTGGGTTTAGGCTCGGGAGTGGGCTCAGGTTCAGGGGTGGGCTCAGGTTCAGAGGTGGCCTCGTCGTCAGTCGGTGTCGATGGTTGATAGCCAGACTCTCCTGTATCACCGTCTTGAAAGATTGATTCAAGGGATGCAATGGATGGCTTGCTGATCACTTTCGATAGATAGTTTTCAAAAATCTTGTGTCCCAGTGGATTATCCCTTTCGATAGCGCTCGGTGTGAGGTGGGCGTCGGACCATTCAGGCGCGAGGGTTTTGTCTTCAGTGAATTTTTGGGTAAAACCCCATTCCGCATAAGTTAGGCAGTAAAGGTATTCCCGAAGCAGCATTTGCATGTAGCCATCACTGCCATCGTTGGCACCTTCATAGTCAGAAGTGTCATATACACCGTTTTCAACTGCCTCTTGAAATGCTTCATAAAGATCCCCAGAGATTCCAGTTGCGCGTCCGTTACTTGAATACACATTCATCTCATCTGGGAATGCTGCCGGCAATGCAAATTGCGTCAGTGTGTGTAGGGCATGTTCTATGTTTTCTGTTAGTTGTGCGTCTCCAGAGGGGCTGTAGGTGCCATTATTTGATTGGAGATGCCAAATAAAGTCTGTTGCTTGATGCGTGTCATTAACTTCGTCCCAGCCCGATATTTCTCCACTGTCAAAGCTTGGTGTATATGCGTCGTATGCTTTGATTCCTACCCTCTGAATAACATTGTAACTTGTTAATCCTTCAAGGGCTTTTTCTCGAGACTCTTTGTTGATTCCGGGAGCATCTGGATCGAGAAGGAGTTTGAATGTTTGAGCGGTTTTCTCGAGGAATTGGTTGCTAACGGCAGGCATACCGCCAACATTATTTAGGCCTAGTATTTTAAGTCCATAGACATTAACAATGTTGGAATATGGCCCATAATCAGATGTAGAAAATACTGCGCTAGTTTCGTATGCTGAACTCATTGTGCTCTTGAATCTAGACTTATTGTGGCATTGTTGAGTCCATCGTGATCAACAATGTTGGTTTTTATTGATTTGTGCAATTCATCTTTTGATGGCACTGTTCGCAGTGGATGCCTCCTTGGGTTTTGATAATTCAGAGAGTCGCCTGAGTACGGGATTCTGACCGAGATCGAGCTTCAGGTTGCCCAGATGAATGCCACGGCACAATGGTTATCAATTGTTTTGCGCTGAGATATAGTCCTTGTCAATTTGTAAATAGTTGCCAGATGTCTTTGTTGATAGTGATTCCATCCAGGTTGATTGCAGCCCTAATGATATTGTATTAACTTTTAAAGAGGTGGCTCTGTTGCTATTGAGCTTGGCATAGTAATTAATGGTATCGTCTTCGTCCGAATTGTTCCAGCGTCCTCCGTGGCGATTAATCGAAGGTTCACCATCAGATAGGAAATATAGTGTGTCAGTTTGATCTAAATTGAAGGCATGATTTAGGCCTTTCCATGGTTGTGTTCCTCCCCATCGATAGGAGCGTTCTTCGTCATCCAAGGTGTTGACAAAGGCGATTGCAGAATCTCTAATTCCCTGGTCTCCAAGGGTGACGGGTCCTTTTTCTGATTCATCCCAGCCACGATGATTGACGTAACCTTCTGAACTAAATGACTGAAGTGTAATTTGTGTATCATCAGGAAGATCACTAATCAGTGCAATTAATTCATGCTGTAGAGATTCCATACGAGTTAAGGAACAGCTCTTGCGTGACCAGAAATAATATGTACCTCCCCAGTAAATACGCCAATTCCCATAACCACTACCCCAGAGGATGCAGGCGCTCATTGATCCAGAGCCATCGACAAGGAAATTCATCTTCTTACTACTTACATTCCTAAAGTAAGCACCATTAAGGACTCCACTACTTTCTCCCTGACCATTCAGACGCTTGTCTGCACGTGCATAACCAGCAAAATATAGGGCCTGATGAGTTGAATTTCCGATTTTCTCTTCCTTGACTAAATAACTCGTTTCTCCATCTGCATCATTGTTATTGGGATCAATAAATCGCACTAATTTTCTGCTTCCATCGGTCATGATTCTGAGAGCAGGTTCCATATATGTACGTATGGGAGTCTTGTCTTCATTGAATTGAAGATTCATTTGATTAATTACTTCCGACAGTGTCTTGACTGCTGAACCATCGGATTTTTTTGGAGTCAGTTGCTGACGTTTATCGTCATCACAGAAAGTTTTTCCAATCTTTTCCCAGCAAGGGATCACACCGATCTGATTGATAATCGCTGAAATATTCATGTCTTCTGTTTCACGGTAACGTCCATCCACCATTAATGGAGCACCACAACGTTTTAGACTATATCCATCACTGTTAGAGTTTATGCTTATACCATAAATAACTGGCTGATTTAAATCAGCCATCTTGAGGCCAAATATAGGTTTGAATGGGGTATTTTGATCTTGTGCTACTTTATTGCAACTTGTTAAAGTTGGCTGGTAATCACTATGGTTGAAATCAGTATGCTCAAGACCTGGGGGAGTAACATCGCTGTTGATGATAATATTTAAGCTTCTTTCCACTTCTGAGCGAAGTAGTTTCACTCCATTGCTGGCATTTTGCCTTAGATCTGCCTTGTTTGATTGATTTCTTATCAATGAGCTTGTTGAGTTCAGTGCTACTGCTGAAGCGCTGATTACTGCGACTCCTGCCGTGAGTGATATAAGAGTTTCGGTTAAACCAAAGCCGCTGGCATCTTTGAATGATTTCTTGGAGGCTGGTCCAGTCATGTGTTCTCTCTCCACAGGGGCTCTGAGTCGAAATAGAACCTTTAGATCTATTCTAGACTCTTCCAAGGGATTGGATTGAAATCTTACTGCAACGCAATATGACGTCCCTTCAAAAGTTAGAACCTAATTGTTATCAATAAGATTCACATTTTCTTTGACCTTTGTTCCAGCTGCCTCTACGAATAATGCCGTTGGATGAAATCTCAACGCATAATGTTTTTAGTGGCCTCTTTGGATCTTGGTTCCATCGACGCGATCGAACCAAAAAAATGAATGGTTGCGCTGTAGAACTCGTACCAGGTGGTGATAATTCGTAGTTTCTAGCAGATACCTGTAATTCAATCTCTTTGGAATTTGCCGTTCCTTCGAGTTTTAAAAACCGATAGGGTTTTTTCCAGGAATCTTCGTTGAATTCCATCCAACATTCTGCTGAATCACAACATTTCAATCGATCTTCTCTTTCTTTAATTGATAGATGATTTAAATCGAGTAAATCTCGGGCAGTTCCAAACTTATCAGTGCTATTAAAATTGTACTCTTGACTAAAACCGAGCTCGCAGCCTGTTCCATCGGCTCCCTGCCTTGCACGTAGTGCATACAAATTACTTGCTAGAGTTTGTGTAAATCTTTTGGTTTGTTGTTGTGCGATTTGGCGCTCAAATCGAGGAAGCGCCCATGCAACTGTTATGCTGACAATTGTCATCGCAATAAGTAACTCTACAAGTGTAAAGGCATCTAAGCATGTGGCTCGATTGGATTTATACCTTTTCAAAGCACGCCGCAAAGATAATGAAAGTTTGGATATAATCTTACGACCCTTTCCTCTGAATTGATGCTTTGTTCTGGTGCTAAGAATGTGTATGTGACGATAGCTAGCGTGGGTTGCTTGGAGTGATCAATTTTTCGTTGAAGTACCGTTTCTCCTTCTCGATCTTTAAGTATTGGTGCTTTTACATAAAATTCGGAACTTTCATCAGTCAGTTGCTTCTTCAGAAATAAACCAGGATCTGCGCATGCTGTTTGTTTGTCTGAGATATCGACTAATTTCAATCTAGAATCAGCCTGCTGTAGCAGCTGAATGTCGTTATTAATGGCTGCTTCTAACCGTCGTCTCTCTGATTGTTGTTGGCTTGTAACAATAGAACTGATACTAAAGCGTGAGACTGCAATGAGTATCAGGCTCATCACTGCCCCTGCCACCATTGTCTCTACAAGCGTAAAGCCAGATTGTCTCTTGATCAGCGGACGATATTTTCGTTTGTTTGGGATTAATCGATTCATTTTATTCCTCCTAAAAACGCTGGAAGGTATCATATCCACTGCCACGGATGGCACGACTCACACTGCGTCCAAAGCCACCAAAATTTTTGTTTTCCCATCCCCAAAGATCATAGTTTTTTTCCATTAACTTATCTGGAATGGTTACTGATAGTTGATGGTTGTTTGCGCAAATATTCTGAGCCCAGATGCCGCCACTCAGAGTCGTTGAATCTGTGAGTTCTACAGTTCCTTGCCTGAGATGAAGAAATGCATAGGGGAGGCTATTACCAGCAATCTTCAGCGGAAAGGATGGTGCAATGCAATTTGACTTTTTATCTGGTTGTTTTTGGTCATGATCACTGACGATAATTAAACGTTCGGCTTTTTTATTGCAGTCTTTGCTGCCTTGGTTGACCCCACAAATCATTGATGAGCCGCTAAGCTCAAAAATACCATTCGATCCTTCCTGATTGTTTAGATCGGTTGGTGGTGTGATGAGATGAATAACGACAGGGCGCTTATTGTTTTCAATTAATACTTTGGAATTGGTTAATTTTAGATGTTCAATATATATATGGCAATCACCTGTTTTGCCTGGACAAAACTCATCTTGGCTTAGGACTATTTCCCAGCCTTTGTATCGACTTGGTGCGCCATAGAAGTCCCAAACATTTTTGACGACTGAGTAGTAATCACTCTGCAGTGTTGGTGAGCTACCATCATCAATCCTTTCACAAATTGGAAATAATCCTCGCCATCGAGAGTCTTTACAGACTGATTTCCGTCGATAATTACTCCAGCCACTTGGATACGAATTTGTATCGTCGATTCTCCATAAGCGTCGGCTGTTCGTTCCAGATCGTTGATCAAGATTTCCTTTGGATTTGAACAAGTCTTTCGTGACGTCAGCTTTTAAATCCTGATTCGTGACTGGCCAAATCCTGGTTTTCAAGTTTTGGTCAGCACCTTTTGCGATTGTGTTGATCAAAGCTTCAGTTCCACATGTTTGGGCGATTACTTTAGAGTTTTCTGGCTCAATTTGCCAAGTGATTAATCCCATGCCTTCTATCTTCGTTGAACCTAAATCGTAATTTTTTGCATAAAGAACTGCCCAATCCTCGGCATTTTTCTTTAATACAGCAGCTTCGACTTTGAGCGATCGTTCAAGCCTTGCTCTTGCAAGATATTGCCCTTCTCTCATCCCTTCCCGTTGAACCATTCCTTCAATAATAAACTTGGCTTCTCCATTATCAAATCGATTGGATTTAGGAGGATTCTTATAACTTCTTAGTCGGTAATAAGAATGTAGTGATGCTTTATTTTCTTTGCGAATGCCGTTTGCTTGTGTATTGCTTTCTTTGATGGCACTTGTTGGCCATGTATAAATCTCTCCCTGGGGATGTTTTGGTAATCCGCGTGCGGTATCAGTACAGACCTCCGCAAAAATTGGTGGATCATTGGATCCTACTTTTTTCCAGAGTAATGAGTTTTTTGGATCCGCTGAATTCTCTAAATTTTCGATTCCCAATAGGTAGCCAAGATATTCATTTCTTTGATCATTATTTATTTCGCTAAGTATTTGATTTAAGCCATTATTTGCAGCATTTTCCGCAATTTGTCTGTAGCTTTCGGATGCGGCGATGCTCTTTGTCATGGTATTTCTTGCTACGAGTGCAGACATCGCTAAAAATAAGGTCGTTCCTAAAAGCAATGTCATTACGAGAGCAATTCCAGATTCTTCATTCTCCGAGTAACTGGGCTTCAAATATTTTAGGATGAAGCATGTTGATGGTTTGTTTTTCATTCTGTCCCCGCTTTGCAATTAAGATCTTCCTTTGATGCGGCTTTTGATGTTGTGCCTTTTCGTAAATCACTGGCACCAGTCTTGAGGTCGACACAGGCAAATGCGTTGTAATTAGCAGAGTTTTCTTGCGTCGTCTTTGCTTCTAATACATAATAATTGCTGTCTCTTGTTATTTTAATTTTGTAGCAGTTGTTGTTCGATTCGCCGCAGCCACTGCTTGCCACCGTTAGCCAATTAAGGTCCTCTTGGGATGCGGGCCCCGTTGGGGTCATGATTGCTGTGGTCTCATTCAGCTCTTTCCAGCTGTTTGGATGGATTCCGTTTTCATCGACGTAACCAACGATTGCATTCTTCAACTGACTGATTACTGCAACGGCTTCACTCTGCCGTGTTTTCTGAAGTTGTTTTAAATAATTTGGTAATGCTAATGAGCCTAACAGTCCAACAATTGCAATCGTTATTAGAACTTCTGTAAGGGTAAATCCATTCACTGCTCTTGTAATGCCAGTGAAAGTTAGGCTTCGTTTGGAATATTGATTGTGTCTTTCTGTAGCCATTTAAATCTCCATATTGCTTATTTACATTTCACGTCTGATGCCGTGTCTGCCGCTAGTAGACGTGTTGAAATATCTGGATCACCCTTTGCTAAATCGATGCATCCGTACATCAACTTGCCTTTGATTGCTTCATCATTTTTGCCCTCTGCCTTTACATTAAATATTGTGCCGCTGACGGCTGGGTATGTGTAGTCAAAATTACCAGTTGCAGATGCTGTAACTTTCGATCCTTCCATGGCGGTGGTCACGTCAGCAACAACACCATCAAATTGATATTCGGCATAAGCTTCTTTAAGAAGTGCAGAAATTTTTGATGTGGCTTCAGTTGCCTTCGCTTTGTCTGTTTGGCTTAAAAAGTTCGGTAGAGCAACTGCAGACAGTATCCCGACGATCACAACAACGATCATCAGCTCCACTAAGGTGAATCCTGAAGATTTGCCTCTCAGTTTTTGGCGACGATAGGCCAAGGTTTGAAACAATTTTGCTTGGGTTCTGGTCATCGGAGCAGGTCTAAGAAATAGAGCTGAATGGCTTTAACCTAGCCATGATTGGCTCATTGTACTTTTAATCACGATTTACCGAGCTTTTCTGTGGATTCCAGTGGCGCTTCTTAAGGGCCAGCACGTTCCATATCAGCCATGAATCTTCTTGTTTTTTAGGCTGAATTACTTATTGATCCGCATTGGCTGGACTCGCTTGGCGTTGCTGTTCCATTCGCGCACTGCGTTCTGCCTAGCTCCATACATGCTGTGCTGTAGATGCCTAACCATCCCTTACTAGGATTGGCTTCCGTAAGTTCCCTAGTCCGAGGGACAGCCCCTCGCCTGCATGACCGACGCCCCCGTTTCAAGGATCCGCAACTTCTGCATCATTGCCCACATCGACCATGGCAAGTCGACGCTGGCTGATCGCTTGCTGCAGGACACGGGCACGGTGGCCAATCGGGACATGCAAGAGCAGTTCCTCGACAACATGGAACTGGAGCGAGAACGGGGGATCACGATCAAGCTCCAGGCCGCCCGGATGAACTACACCGCGGCCGATGGCGAGCAATACGTTCTCAATCTGATCGATACGCCAGGGCATGTCGACTTTTCCTATGAGGTGAGCCGCAGCTTGTTGGCCTGTGAGGGGGCGTTGTTGGTGGTGGATGCCAGCCAGGGCGTTGAAGCCCAAACCCTTGCCAACGTGTATCTGGCTCTGGAAAACGATCTTGAGATCATTCCAGTGCTGAACAAAATCGATCTTCCCGGTGCTGATCCGGATCGGATTAAGGAAGAGGTGGAGGCGATCATCGGCCTTGATTGCAGTAATGCGATCAACTGCTCAGCCAAAACCGGGTTGGGGGTGCCGGAGATCCTTCAGGCGGTGGTGGATCGGGTTCCTGCTCCGGTTGATGCGGTGGATGAACCCACTAAGGCGCTAATTTTTGATTCCTATTACGACCCCTACCGGGGCGTAATTGTGTATTTCCGGGTGATGAGTGGCCGGATCAGCTGCAAGGAAAAAGTGCTGCTGATGGCGAGCAAAAAAACCTATGAGCTCGATGAGGTCGGGATCATGGCGCCGGACCAACGCAAGGTGGATGAGCTTCACGCCGGTGAAGTGGGCTATCTCGCGGCATCGATCAAAGCGGTGGCTGATGCCCGCGTGGGCGACACGATCACGCTGTTCAATGCGCCCGCCGATGAAGCGCTGCCGGGCTACACCGAAGCAAAACCGATGGTGTTTTGTGGGTTGTTCCCCACCGAAGCTGATCAATATCCCGATCTACGCGAAGCGCTGCACAAATTGCAGTTGTCCGATGCGGCGTTGAAGTTTGAACCGGAAACCAGCAGTGCCATGGGCTTTGGGTTCCGTTGTGGTTTCTTGGGCCTTCTGCATATGGAGATCGTCCAAGAACGGCTCGAGCGTGAATACGACCTCGATCTGATCGTTACCGCGCCATCGGTGATCTACAAAGTGAACATGATGGATGGCAGCGAGGAGTTGATTGATAACCCCGCCACGTTGCCGGAACCGCAAAAGCGGGAATCAATCGAAGAGCCTTATGTGCGCATGGAGATCTTTGCGCCCAATGATTACAACGGTGCCCTGATGGGGCTCTGCCAAGAGCGGCGCGGTGAATACCTCGATATGAAATACATCACCAAAGATCGGGTGACGTTGATCTATGAGTTGCCGCTCGCTGAGGTGGTGACGGATTTCTTTGATCAGATGAAGACACGAACCCAGGGTTATGCCTCGATGGAATATCACCTGATCGGTTACCGCAAAAACCAGTTGGTGCGCCTTGATGTGTTAATTAATGGTGATCGCGCTGATCCACTCACCACGATTGTTCATCAAGACAAGGCCTACAACGTGGGTAAGGCTTTAGTGGATAAGTTGAAGGAACTCA
>JBDQPG010000037.1:0-21240 GCA_040260695.1 Synechococcus sp. SFB_27S_18OctNov_coas_78
ATCATTTCTAATCCATCCATCACTCCCATAGCTTCTGTCTACTCGACCGCTTCTTCAATATGGCAGCCCAGCATTGCCTATAAAGAGAACATGACAAGACAGAAGAGAAGCTTGAGAATGGTCGCAATCACAACAATGATTTCCCCTAGAAAGATTCCAGCACCCCACCACTAGGATCTCAAAGACGACTAATGTCGATACATCGTGATTGAACTTTGCTTCTATGAATGAGAGAGCCAGGAAAATTGATATCACTCCCTGACGGAATATTCTGACCAATTAATTTTTAGAAATCTGTCCGTGGTTGAAGAATGACAAAAAATTTTGATGCCAACCCATCCCACACGCCTGAAATCCTTTCACAACATCTCAGCAGTTTCTCTCCGGAGGTCTACGCGAGTCTTCCGCAGGGGTGATTCACCAGGACTAGGAAGACGGTCTCCCCAAAAGATTCTTGGATCTCAGCTCCAGCTCGTCTCGTCGCGATGAACGCGTTTGGCCTCCTTCGTTACTGGGTGCTAAGTGAAGCTCCTCAGCACGCAACAACGATGCACGACACGCACCATGGAGAATCCATACACAAGGCGTGGTTAAAGCCTCTGCAAGAGCTGACGTGAAATCAGTTCCTCCACCAATCGTCAGGACTCAATCCAGCCATTGATGCGAAAGGGGTTCCTAGGGCGAGACCGGCCTGACACGAAAACTCAATCCACAGGTCACGCGGTCTCTCTTCACTTTGCTCGTAACCTCGTCCCCAGCCCTGCGACTCACCGACTCTGCAAGTTGACAACGCCTTGATTCGTTCACACCACATTCACACAGTGATTTTCTGAACCGTTTCCTCTCAAAAGCCCTAGTAAAACTGAGCTTCATGTTCCGGTTAAAACAATGACTTATTTCACCTGGCGGGAATCCGGTCTGACAACAGAGTGCTCGAGCCTCGAAGCCATGGCGGCACGTTTCGAAGAATCAGCCAGCCTGATGCGCAGGATGGCCAACGAAGGATTCCAAGTTGAACGACATGGAACACAGCAACGCATTACTCATCCTGACCCCTCCGTTTTCGAAGCATGGGGATTTATCAGTGAAGAGTCTCCCGTTCGACAGCTCACTTTGATTCCGGATCTCAACAACTAATGGAGAGCTTGCTCACGAAAACTGCGGAGCTGCTCTCAACTGCAGCAGCAGACCCTGATCGCGTTTTGAAATGGGTCCTGATCTATTTCGGGATCTCCTCCTTGGGTTTCATCGCTGTTTGGCTGATCGGTTCCATCCGTGATGCTCAACGCTCAGGATCAAAGTGACTCCCCCCATCAACAACTGAGGAGTTGTGTTGATGAATGATGGGGGTGTGTCAATCCAAGCCCCGATGACTGCGTTTCCCCGGACCGTGATGCTCCTCGGCAGTGGCGAACTGGGCAAGGAGGTGGCAATCGCCGCCCAAAGGCTTGGCTGCAGAGTCATCGCCTGTGATCGGTACGCCCATGCACCGGCGATGCAAGTCGCCGACACATCGGAAGTGTTCCCAATGACCGATGCCGCATCTCTCAAGGAGGTCGTGCAACGCCATCGGCCCGATGTGGTGATTCCGGAAATCGAGGCTCTCGCTGTTGAAGCACTCGCGGAACTGGAGCTAGACGGCATCACCGTGATTCCCACGGCGCGCGCCACCGCATTCACGATGAACCGTGATCAGATCCGCAATCTTGCAGCTGGAGAACTGGGCCTACGCACAGCTCGCTTTGCCTATGCCTCGAATGCCACAGAGCTCAAACGGGTTGCAGCCCCCCTGGGCTGGCCTGTCGTTGTCAAACCCGTGATGAGTTCCTCAGGCAAAGGCCAGAGCGTTGTTCATGCACCAGAACAATTGGATCAAGCCTGGGATGCAGCCATGGCCAATGCCCGTGGGACCTCCGACCAAGTGATCGTGGAGGAATTTCTTGAGTTTGATCTTGAGATCACCCTGCTCACCATCCGGCAACGCAACGGCGAAACGCTCTTTTGTCCTCCGATTGGCCATGAACAAGAACGGGGTGATTACCAGTGCAGCTGGCAACCAGCACAGATGACTGATGCACAGCTTCAACAAGCCCAAACTATGGCCCGCACGGTGACCGACAACTTGGGGGGAGCAGGCCTATTCGGTGTGGAATTTTTCCTCTGCGGCAACGAGGTGATCTTTTCGGAACTCTCTCCGCGCCCCCACGACACCGGCCTGGTCACCCTAATCAGTCAGAACCTGAGCGAATTCGAACTGCACATGCGCGCAGTTCTTGACTTACCGATCCCGGCAATCAAAACAGCGAATGCCGCAGCAAGCCGGGTGATTTTGGCGGATAAACATATGGACGCTGTCTCCTACACAGGTGTCGTCGAAGCCCTGCAGGAACCTGACACCGAGCTACTGCTATTTGGAAAACCGACGGCGCGTCCAGGACGACGTATGGGCGTCGCCCTCGCGCTCGGAAAACAAATCTCAGAAGCCCGCACCAAGGCTGATCGCGCTGCCGCCCACATCAAAGTGACACCGCCGTGTGCCGCCTAATGCATCTCGAGCGCATGTGCCATCTCCAAATACTCATTACCAACAACAGAAACAGGACTCCTTAAATCAATGTTCCATTGGAGTGCTGTTCCTCCATTAGCAAAACCTGGCATATAAGCATTAAGGCCTTGAATCACTGTCTCTTGCAGAAGCCCCTTCTGAATTCCGACAGGATTACCTTGCATCCCCTTAACCAAATAAGAGGCAAATACATTGTCGATATTGCTTTTTCCATGAGCACCCCTTTCTATGCTGTGCAAAGCAAGGAGACCACCTTCTCCAGCATTGTCTTCAATGGGAATAAAAGCAGCATCTTCCTTAGAAATGGACACTTTTTTCCCTAAAACCTTAATATCCCCCCAGAATTTCCAAGCCATCTCATCACCGTAAATCACACCTTCTCCTGTTAAAGGATCAATCTTCCCGCTAACCTCACCTACTTCAACTTCAGACTTTATAGAACCTGATACGAACATATTATTAATTTTCTGAATCTCCTGTGGACATAAAAATGACAAGACATCGCCATTATCATTAATACCAATTGAAACAATATCGGTATTAAATTCAAGGGTGCCAGGCGCCGGCTTTCCGAACAAAATAGGCTTTGGAGTATACTCAAACAAGACGTTCTCAGATGGGAAGTACTTAGTCACCTCAGCATCATTAGAATGATTCTCAATTAGTGATTCGCTTGTTACAGGAGTGAATACAAACTTTTTTCTTTCGCTCTTTGATATCTTTCCGTTTTTATTTACATCTAAAGCACTAATTACATACTTCATGTCATCATCTTCAACATCGATAAATGTTGACCCATTTGAAAATTCATGCAAACCTTCAAAATATGTACTGAAACCAGATGACGAATCTTTCTGTTTTCTTGAATCCAAACGAAAAACCACTTTCTGATTGTTTTCACTCAAAAAATCGTTAGATCCGTATAGACCGGTTTGATTGAATGGATTATCAGAATTCTTTTTTTTATTTTTACCTCTTATTGACAGCTTAATTTCAGGCCCTAAAGAGTTCAACTTAATTCTCTTAGCTTTGAACATTAAATTAAAGCAACACTATCAATGATAAAACAAAATACCCGTGTTTCAAGATTTTTTAAGAAAAAAACTAGAATCAGATTTACTTGGATAAAGTTTTGAATTTGTAGTGTTCTAATCCATCAAGAACTGCTGCAATAGAGGAGCGGTTAGAGAGAAAAACTCTTGTCTGCTGACGCTGACTAATCAAACAAGGATCGTGATCTGCAGGAACAACCGTGGCAGGTAAACCACCCAACAACTCTCCATCCCCCTGCTGACTGGCGATCACCAGAACCTGCTCCAGAGGGAGCCCCCATGACTGAGCAAGGAAACGGATGGCCTCACTGCGGGACGCCCGCTGCGGCAAAACATCCAGAAACCAGTGGCAGCGGAGCTGGGCTTCGGCCTGCAGGCCATGGCGCCGCAAGCACTGACGGGCCAACCCGATCAAACCATGGTTGGAGGCACGCAACAGATAGCTGACCTTGTAACGACTCTGATGATCAGCGTCCTGAAGCCGGATGTGTTCCTGGAGTTGACCCATTGCTGCAAGAACAGCATCGCGATCCCAGGCCTGGCTGATCCGCTTCGCCCAGACGGGATCCTCTGTGGGATCCACCGCGTGGTGAATCTCGGTTCCAGCCCGACAGATCCAGGCCTTCGGATCGGGAAGATGTAACTCCTGATAGCGCTGACGCGCCTGATCTAGAGAGCGCCCCGTGAGGATGACCAACCCTGTCGAGGCGGCAAAGGATTCGGTTTGAAGCCTGTCGTGCAGATGCGCCAGGGAACGTTCCTCAGGCAGCTCCAAGCTGCTGTCGAGATCCAACGCCAACATCCTGGAGACAGGACTGGGCCGCCGCACCACTGACAGCGCACGAACAGGAGAGACGCGGATCTTTTGCTGCATCAGAGCGAGGTACTGACACACGTGGGCATCCCAGCTGAAGTGGCGGCTGATGGCCTCGACCCCGTTATCACTCCAACGGCGCCAACGGGACTCGTCACTTCCAGCCAATTCCAGGGCTTCCTGAAGTGCTCCGGGATCAGTGACATCCACCAAGAGACCGTTGTCGCAACGGTTTTGGATATCCCTTGGCCCCCCATCGTCGGTCGCCACCATCGGTAAACCGCAAGCCGCGGCCTCAAGCAGCGTGAGGCCAAAGGGTTCGGTTAGAGCAGGATTCACAAACAAGCCGCCTCGACTCATTGCCCACCGATACAAGGCAGGAATCTGAGAGCGACTGTGCTGTTTCGGATAAGCCACCTTCCCGTACAGATCAAACCGATCCACAAGGTCAAACACCTGCTGAAAAACATCACGCTGTTGCTTTTCGAGCTGACGCGAATCTTCCCGACACCCCAACACAAGCACCAAGTTGTGCCGTTGCCTCAGCACTGGTGAGCGGCCATAAGCCTCTACAAGAGCCGGAATATTTTTGCGCCGAACCGCCCGCGAAATCGCTAACAACGGAGGACGATCCGGCTCCCGTAAAAATGGTTGAACCAACGGCTGGATCTCGGCCAACTCCTGCTTAGACGCACTGGGATAAAAACGAGTGGCATCCACGCCAGGCGGCACCACCGCAGACTGGTCAGCTTGAAAATGGCCGTAACGGGCATATTGATGCTCTGCTTCTTGTCGTGTACTGGTCACCACAAGATCGGCCTGAGCCAGAGCACGCTCTTCAGCGTCAATGCGTCGACTAATCGCATAGGTCTGCTCGATCTGCGACCAATCCAAGCCACTTTCAAGCAAACGACGCTGTTTCTCCCGGCCCAGGGAATGACCGGTAAACACCAAAGGAATCCCAGTCCGCTGACTGACTAACGCACCAACAAGACCTGCATCAGCGTAATGAGCATGGATCCAATCCACAGCGTTCCCAGGTTGGCTGAGACGGGAGACAAGTTGATCGGCAAGTTGCTCTAGATGAGGCCAGAGCAATTCCTTTCGGAGATAACGCTTGGGTCCAAATGGAAAGCGGAGGATCCGCGCCCCTGGGCAGATTTGTTCTTCGGAACGCGCGTAATCGGGCGATACACGCCGATCAAAAATCTGCCGAGTGACGACATCAACGCGGTCGACCTCGGGACGCAAAGCCAAACTTCGGGCAAGTTCGAGCACATACAGCGTTTGACCCCCGGTATCGGAATCACGGCCAAGCTCTAGATCGTTAGAACGAAACAGGCCATGCAGGTGCAGATGCAACAAACGAAGACCCATTTTCACCAATCCCAAACAACAAACGAGCGCCAACCAACGCCCTTTCTTTTCTCTAAAGGAGGAAAAAGGATTGAAAAATGAAATAAACGTTAGAAGCTGGACAACAACAAAGAGCAAATCCCCCTAGACCGCTTGTCAATACAGGGGATTAGACCAATTGAGTCAACTTGAATCCAATGAGGTTTTGTAAAGCAGCGACGAGCTCAGAGGGTGCTGCTCACATCCACAAGACGACCCTCGGTGTCTCCCCATCCACCACCAGAAAAGGTCAAAGAACTGTCGACACCAAGCTGCTCATTCAGCCAAGCCAACAGCAGGGGACCGATCAGTGCTGGACGATCTTCTCCACGGAAATGACGCAAGCTGAAATGGTCGGCTCCTTTCACCAGCACGAGACGATGCCCCATTCGAACAGCACCGGTTTCACGCATCGGTGTGATCGCTTCTGGACCCGAGGGAACCACCCAATCCCTCGTTCCACTCACCAACAAAACTTTGGCGCCCAATGATTTGGAACTGCTGGGATCAAACAACAACCGCAACGGCGGACTGACAGCCACCACGGCTTTCACCCGAGGATCTGGAGCAGCAGCTTGTTCAATCCCAGAGAGCCAACTGCACTGCAAAACCCAACTGATGTTGTGTTCAGGGTGCTTTGGATCAACACAACGGGTCCGTAATTTGTTCTCTGTGGGCCGACCGCCAGCAATCTGAAGCGATGTTGTCGCGCCCCAGGAATGGCCAATCATGGCCACAGATTTCGTGTTGATCGACTGTCCTGCAAGAAGACGGCCATCTCGAACAGCGTCCAGAAGAGCGGATACATCCAAGGGACGCAGGCGCAATTCTTCAGGGCCTGGTGGTGGGCTATCGCCCGCCAGCATCGATTGCTGTTGGCCAAAATTGCTGCCTGGATGATCGGGCAGGAGCACGGTGTAACCGTTAGCAGCCAGCAGTTCGCCCCAACCTTCAAACGATTCCGGGTCGTCCCACAAACCATGGGAAATCACCGCCAATCGACCGAGATCAGTGCCGGTGGGTCTCAACACAAGCAGTCGTAACGGTTGTGGTCGGTGACTGACCGAAAGGCGCAGCTCCTCGCGGCTCCAACCCCCTCGCAACGCTTTCATTAGAGCTGGAGTCACGGTTGCAGCTTCGGTGTCCTGCACCAAAGCAACGCCTTGCTCCAAGTTGGTTTTTAACCGATTGGCTGCATCAGCAACCTTGGAAAGATCGATCGATGCTTGCTCCCCAGGCATCGACCTCAAAAAGCCAAGAACGTTGGGCTGACCAATCTTTTCAGCCGATGCCAAAGCATCCGTCAACATGCGACCACTGGGATCTGGAGCAATCCCTTCCAGCTCCACAAATGCAGTAGCTGCCAATAAGGCTTGTTCCAGCAACGGCTGACCGGTGGATCCTTTCAAAAATGCCTTGCTTTCCACAGGAAGCGGGGCCAGGAAAACCTTTTCGATGAGCTCAAACACCCGACCTCCACCAACCATTTGAAGATCAGCAAGATCAGGACTTTGACGAATCAATTCAGACGTCGACTGGACATCGCCAAGGTTGATCGCGATGCTGGACTCCAAAAACGGAAGTCGCAACACGAGCCGCTCCAGTGCTCGGGACGGACTGGGAACCAGTGAAAGAGCCACTCCAGACAGAGCAGTAAGGATGAGATGACGCATGCGTAAATTCAGGCGGCGACTGCTGGTATTTGCGGAGGGTGCTGCTCGAGCACGTGGGTGAGGTAGCGGCCTGTGTGACTGCTTTCGTGTTGAGACACCTGCTCTGGCGTTCCAGTCACAAGAATTTCACCCCCACGATCACCCCCTTCAGGACCAAGGTCAATCACCCAGTCGCTACATCGAATCACATCAAGATTGTGCTCAATACAAATAATTGAATTGCCTTTATCAACAAGGCGCTGCATCACATCCATCAATTTATGGACGTCATAAAAACTCAAACCAGTGGTTGGCTCATCGATTAGGTAGAGCGTCTTTCCCGTTGCTCGACGCGACAACTCCGTCGCTAACTTCACCCTTTGGGCTTCACCTCCAGACAACGTTGGTGCAGGTTGGCCGAGCTTGACGTAACCAAGGCCAACATCCACCAGGGTTCGCAAACGATCCGCCGCCTGAGGAATTGCTGTGAAGACTTCAGCGGCCTGCTCAACGGTCATCTGAAGCACATCAGCAATGGTGTGACCTTTGTATTTCACTTGCAAAGTTTCGCGGTTAAAACGAGCCCCCTTACAGACATCGCATTGGACATAAACATCGGGAAGAAAATTCATCTCGATAACATTGACGCCCTGTCCTCGACAGGATTCACAACGACCACCCTTCACATTGAAACTAAACTGACCAACTTGATATCCGCGAGCCTTTGCTTCAACAGTTGCTGCAAATATCTGTCGAATTGGATCAAATGCGCCGGTATATGTAGCCGGATTTGATCTTGGGGTACGACCAATCGGACTTTGATCAATGATAATCACCTTATCAATCGATTTAATACCACGCAGTTCACCCAATCCCGTCGGGAAGGGAACTTTCAAACCAAGACCATTTTCGAGCGCCGGGTGGAGCAACTCATTCACCAATGTGCTCTTACCGCTACCACTTACACCAGTTACAGAAACAAGACGACCCAGGGGAAAATCAACACTGACGTTTTTTAGATTATTGCGATTGCAATCAATCAACTGCAGACGTCTCGTTCCCTCCTCACGTCGTTCTGCAGGAGTGGGTATCGATCGACGACCACTGAGGTAAGCACCTGTCAGCGATTCTTCACTGTTGAGTAAATCATCGAACGATCCCTCAGCAACAATATGACCCCCATGAATCCCAGCACCGGGACCAATGTCGACGACATGATCTGCCGCACGAATGGTGTCTTCGTCGTGTTCGACAACAACCAAAGTGTTGCCAAGGTCTCGTAGACGCCTAAGCGTGTTCAGCAAGCGATCATTGTCGCGCTGGTGAAGGCCAATGCTCGGCTCATCGAGCACATAAAGAACTCCGGTGAGACCAGCGCCAATCTGAGTGGCTAAGCGGATCCTCTGGGCTTCACCGCCTGACAGCGTCATCGCCGGACGATCAAGACTCAAATAATCCAGGCCCACATCAAGGAGAAAACGCAGGCGCAGCCGAATCTCTCGAAGCACCAGATCTCCGATCTGCATCTGCCGATCCGTCAGCAACGGTTCGGCACCGTCATGCTCACCAACCCCCATCAGACGCTCAATCCGATCCAAGGTTTGACCGACGCTGATGGCAGTCAGTTCCGGAATCCGAAACGGTCCCACTTTCACAGCGAGAGCTTCTGGACGTAAGCGCTGTCCGGCACAACTGGCACAAGGCACGAGCTCTAAAAATTTCTCCAACTTCTGGCGGATCGCCTCTCCGCTGGCATCACGAAGTTGCCGCTCAAGGATCGGCAGGATGCCTTCAAAAGGACGCGTGTAACCAGCTTTTCCCTTGCGATATCGGCTATCGGCCTGAATCAGAATCGGTTCATGGCTGCCGTTCAACAGCACATCCCGTTGATCATCAGTGAGGTCTTTCCAGGGAGTTTTGATTTCAAAGCCAAAGGCTTCGCCAACGGAATAAAGAAGCGAGAAGTAATAGCTGTTGTCTTTTTCAGCCCAAGGGGCAACGGCCGCATACACCGGCTGCGTTGGATCTGGCACAACACGGTCGCATGTGAATTTGCGGAGATGACCGATGCCATGGCAGTCCTCACAGGCGCCATAGGGGCTGTTGAACGAGAACAACCGCGGAGACAGTTCCTCGATCACAGCACCGTGAACGGCACAGGCAAAGTTTTCGGAATAAAGGCGTTCGCGATCAACGCCATCCGGTAACTCCTCATCTTTCTTGGGAACGACTTCGACCAAGGCCAAGCCATCACCACGCTTCAAAGCAGTCCGTAAGGAATCGGTGAGACGTTCCTGGATCCCTTCACGCGCCACCAATCGATCCACCACCACTTCAATGTTGTGGCTGTGGTTCTTATCGAGCTCGATGTTGTCGGCAAGTTCCCGCACTTCACCGTCGATGCGAACGCGAGCAAATCCTTCAGCCGCAAGGCCACTAATCAATTTGGTGTGAGTGCCCTTTTTGCCGCGAACAACGGGGGCCAATAGCTGATAACGCGTCCCCTCAGGCAACAGGAGAATTTGGTCGACCATCTCATCAATGCTCTGAGGTCGAATCGAACGGTCGCACTGGGGACAATGCGGCTCCCCAGCCCGACCAAACAAAAGTCGGAGGTAGTCCTGAATTTCAGTGACGGTGCCAACTGTGGACCGGGGGTTATGGCTCGTGGATTTCTGATCGATCGAAATCGCCGGCGACAACCCTTCAATCGCATCGACATCCGGCTTGTCCACCTGGCCCAAAAATTGGCGCGCGTAGGCCGACAGGCTTTCGACATAACGCCGCTGACCCTCAGCAAAAATTGTGTCGAACGCCAGGGAGCTCTTACCGCTTCCGCTCACCCCGGTGAACACCACCAGCTTGTTGCGCGGAATGGTGACGTCGACATTTTTGAGGTTGTGCTGGCGGGCACCTCGCACCCGAATCACATCCTCAAGCGTCCCACCGGAGAGGTTCACTGGACCCAACCCATCAGCACCCTTGGCAGCAGCTCGCACCATGAGGCCCAGGTCTAAAGCACGCGATCCTAGGAACAACCCGCCGGTTCACGCTGATTTTTGGGCCAGCAAGCTGGCTGCATAGGCATCAGCCTGCTCACCACCAGCCAAATCCGCGAGTTCCTGACGGCGTTCTTGGGTGTCCCGCAGTTGGGACACTCGCGATCGAGTGACCCCCGCATCGACGTGTTTGGAAACGCGGAAGTGATGGTCCGCAACGGCAGCAACCAAGGGCTGATGGGTCACGCAAAACACCTGACGATGCTGTGCCAAGACGTGAAGCAACTCCGCCATCGCACCGCTGACCCGACCGCTGACACCGGCATCAATTTCATCGAACAGCAAGGTGCTTGATCCATCAACAGTGGCAAGCGTGGTCTTCAACGCCAGCAGGAAACGCGACATCTCTCCACCCGATGCAACGTCCTGCAAAGGGGCTAACGGCTGACCTGGATTCGCAGAAAAAAGAAAACGAATGGCATCGGCGCCATGGTCCGCTGGCTCTGATTCCGATAACTCCACCTGAAAACGGACATTGGCCAAACCCATCGAAGGGAGTAACTCAAGCAACGACGCCTGAAGAGCATCGGCGGCCTTAAGACGGGCACCATGCAACAGGGCATTGGCCTCATCTCGGTCGGCCCGGGCCAATTCTTCAGCCAAACGCAGCCGATCAAGATCGGCTTCAGCGCCACCTTCTTTGAGGGTGTGGCGCAGATGATCACGTCGTTCAATCAGACCCACCAAATCAAGACCATGGCGTCGCTGCAAGCGTTTCAAATCAGCAAGCCGCTCCTGAATCGAGCTGAGTCGTTCTGGATTGCTGTCCAGAGTGCAGCTGTAGTGGTCGAGGGATTGGAGTAAGTCGTTGATACCAGCCTCTAAGTCCAAGGCCTGATCGCGCAGCGGCTGCACGGAACCATCCAATTGGCTCATGGCATGCAGCTCCTGGATGGCCACTGCGAAGTGCTCCTGCAACGAGGGTGCTTGTTCTGCTCCATCCCGCAGACGACCAAACAGCAAACCCAACCCCTCCTGCAGCCTCACGCCGTGCACCAAACGGTCCTGTTCTTGCTCGAGCAGACCATCCTCAGCTGGATCGTCGAGGTCAGCTTTCTCAAGGAGCTCCAACAAGTCCTCTTGTTCCAACCGCTCTTGCTCAAATCGCTGTTGGTCCTTTTCAGAGGTGTTGAACGCTATGGCCGCGGCCTTCCATCGGTGCCAGGTCGTCCTTGTCGATTCCAGTCGCTCTGCGAGGTCTGCCCCGCCCAGTTGATCCAGCCAACGTCGCTGCTGACCAGGACGGGAGAGCTGCTGCGTTTGTCCTTGAACGGTGAGGTCGATCAACAGTGGCCGTAACTCCAGAAGCTGCTGGCGATTCACAGAGATTCCATTCAGACGAGACCGGCTTGAAAATCGGGTCTCGTCCTGACGCTTCCATTCACGACTTAGGAGTAAATCCTCCTCATCGCAGTCAAAGTTGGCCTCTAAAAGCCACTGACGAACTTGATCGGACGGATGAAAAATGGCCTCAATCTGAGCACGGTCGCAGCCACTGCGAAGCAATCGAAGGCCATTCGCTCCCTGAGCCCCACCCAAAACCGCATCAAGGGCATCCAAAAGAATGGATTTTCCGGCTCCGGTTTCACCCGTGAGCACAGTGAACCCACCGCAAAAATCCAGCTCCAGGCTGTCGATTAGGGCGATGTTGTTGAGTTGAAGACCGGTCAGCACAACCAGCACCGGTGGTGAGTTCGAACGTAGCGGCGATGCAGTTCGTTTAGAAGGGGGGCATTACACGCCCAAAACAATGGCGGAGGAACTTGGGGATTTCATCGAGGCAGCCGGTCTGCTCGAGTACGACCCTGCCGCCATTACGCGGATCTATGCAGGCCACCCTCAACGGCTGATACGGAGGCTCTGGCAAACGTTGGTTCCGATCGGCCTCTTGCTCTTTGGAGTGGCCTTCGACTGGCTGTTCCAACTGCTGAAGGATGAAACGCGGGCGAGATCACGCGCCAAAGAATGCGCTGAGCTGTTGGTGGACCTTGGCCCAGCCTTCATCAAGGCTGGACAAGCCCTGTCGACGCGGCCAGACATCGTTCCTCCACTTCTTTTGGAAGAGCTATCGCAACTTCAAGATCAATTACCGGGCTTCGACAGCGAACTGGCGATGGCATGCATCGAAGAAGACCTAGGCGGGCCAGTGGAGAATTTTTATGAGCAATTGGATCGTGATCCAATCTCAGCAGCATCCCTCGGTCAAGTACACAAAGGAATCCTAAAAACCGGTCAAAAAGTTGCGGTCAAAGTCCAACGTCCTGGGCTCCGGGAACAAATCACACTTGATCTTTACATCGTCAGAAATATTGCCTCATGGCTTAACACAAATATCGGCCTAATCCGTAGCGATCTTGTTGCCTTGATCGATGAGCTCGGAAAACGCGTATTCGAAGAAATGGATTACCTCAATGAAGCTGGTAATGCTGAAAAATTTGGTGTTTTACATCAACACAATCCTCGAATTGCTGTTCCCCTGATTTATCACGAAGCCACCAGTCGTCGTGTGCTCACGATGGAGTGGATCGATGGAGTGAAACTCACAAACCTCGATGGGGTGCGTGAGATGGGGATTGATCCAGACGACATGGTGGAGGTGGGCGTGAACTGCAGCCTTCAGCAGCTCCTAGAACACGGTTTTTTCCACGCCGACCCCCATCCTGGAAATCTTCTCGCCATGGCAGATGGAAGGCTCTGCTACCTGGATTTTGGGATGATGAGTGAAGTCAGCCGAGAGTCGCGCACGGGATTGATTCAAGCAGTCGTTCACTTGGTTAATCGAAATTTTGGGCGCCTATCAAAAGATTTTGTCACCCTTGGTTTTTTAGCAGAAGATGTCAATCTCGAACCGATTGTTCCTGCCTTCGAAAAAGTTTTCAGCCAAGCGCTTCAAGCTGGTGTGAACCGGATGGATTTCAAAGCAGTCACGGACGATATGTCTGGCGTGATGTATAAATTCCCGTTCCGAGTTCCTCCCTACTACGCCCTGATCATTCGCTCGCTTGTCACCCTGGAAGGGATTGCACTCAGCGTTGATCCTGAGTTCAAAATTCTTGGAGCCGCTTATCCCTACTTCGCACGACGACTGATGGAAGATCCTGATCCACAGTTGCGCCAAAGTCTTAAGGAGATGCTTTTTGACGGAGATGCATTCCGTTGGAGCCGACTTGAAAATTTAGTGTCGAGTGCCGCAAGTCAGGCTCAACTCGACCTCGACACATTGTTGGATCAACTCCTCGATTTCCTGTTCTCACCAAAAGCAGGATTGCTACGCAATCAATTGGTTGAAGCAACGGTCGAGCGTCTTGATGCTTTGGGCTGGTCAACGATGCAACGTCTGGGACAACGACTCCCGAGACGACTTCAACCTGCAGGGATGACATCGATGCACGGCGGAGGCTCCATGGATCCATTCATGCAAATGGAACCGGTTCGTGAACTCATCGCTGTCTTGCAATCGTTACCAGGATTCACGCCGGATCTCGTGCTCAAGCGCATGCCAAGGGTGTTCAAAGAACCAGACGCGCGACGCATGGGTTTCCAAGTTGCCCAGGGTTTGGCCGAACGGGGAGTTGTCCGCTTGGTCCGTGTCGCAGCGGGAGTCGGCACCTAAGTTCCTGAAAAGTCCTAGGGCCGGATGACTTCAACCCAAGCGCTGCGACGCACATTGCTCGCATGGTCAACTGGGCTGAGTCTCAGCCTTTTCACTGTCGTTAACCCCAGCGTTGCAGCAACGGATGTTGCGCTTGTCAGTGGTGGTTTTCGTCGTTCCATTCCTGTGAAGGAGTTCGAACACCTCGCTGAAACAGGGGAAGCGATCGGACTACTGGGAAATCTTCTGGACATCTCCAAACAAGATCCAAAGGAGATTTCGAAGCTGCTGAATCAAAAACTGTCCGTGCCACTCGTGCTTACAAGCCGTCTGATCAACACACGGATCGGTGAAGCCATTCTTCGCCGTGTCGCTCGGATCATCTATCCGATTTACACACCACAAGCCGATATCAGTATCCCCGCCATTCGTGCAGGAATCGTCAATGGCCTTGTTCAAAACGACGGACTCACCGCCGTTGGATTCTTGAAGGCCTATCCAAACCAAGTGATGGCAGTCAATCTGCCCGCACTTTTCGCAGTGATTGAAAAAACCGAATCCATCGCCAGCTTGGTGAAATTCTTCGCTGATTCCCCCCTCGACGGATTGAAAGACCCCAATTCATAACCCCGTGTTGACGAGCGCCTCGTAGATTTCGGCTCACCTGTCCAGCAGCTGGTGTCCTTGTTCAAGAACATTCGTCGGCGTTTCACAGCCAATCCTGTGATGCAGGACTGGCCTGGTCTGATCGAGGCCTACAGAGAATGGCTCCCGGTCAGTAACAAAACCCCTGTTATCACGCTGCATGAAGGGGCAACGCCCTTGATTCCTGTTCCCTCCATTGCCGAGCGCATTGGAAAGGGGGTGCGGGTCTTTGTGAAGTACGACGGCCTAAACCCCACCGGATCCTTCAAAGATCGCGGCATGACGATGGCGATCAGCAAGGCCAAAGAAGCTGGCTGTGAAGCGGTTATTTGCGCCAGTACCGGCAATACCAGTGCTGCCGCCGCTGCCTACGCCCGACGCGGCGGGATGAGGGCCTTCGTTTTAATTCCTGACGGATACGTTGCCCAAGGAAAGCTGGCACAGGCCCTGGTGTACGGCGCAGAGGTGCTCGCCATCCGAGGCAATTTTGATCGTGCCCTCGACATCGTCCGTGAAGCAGCCGATCAGTTCCCAGTGACGTTGGTGAACTCGGTGAATCCTTACCGACTGCAAGGACAAAAAACCGCCGCATTCGAAATTGTTGATGCCCTCGGCGATGCCCCGGATTGGCTCTGCATTCCGATGGGAAATGCCGGAAACATCACCGCTTATTGGATGGGTTTCCAGGAGTACCACCAGGCGGGCCACAGCCGCAGCTTGCCTCGAATGATGGGCTTCCAAGCCAGCGGATCAGCCCCCCTCGTTCACGACACCACTGTGAGTGATCCCAACACCATTGCCACTGCCATCCGGATTGGGAACCCCGTGAACCGCGCCAAAGCGATGGCTGTGCGAGAAGCCAGTCATGGATCCTTCCTCGACGTCACGGATGAGGAAATCATCCAGGCCTACAAGCTCTTGGGTGGTGGAGAGGGAATCTTCTGCGAACCGGCCAGTGCAGCGTCTGTGGCTGGCCTGCTCAAGCGGAAAGATGAGGTTCCTGCCGGAGCAACCGTGGTGTGCGTCCTCACAGGCAATGGGCTTAAAGACCCCGATTGCGCCATTAACAACAACGATGCTGCCTTTCACACGGATCTCAATCCAGATCTCGAGACGGTGGCCAAGGTGATGGGCTTCTAACCCTCAACACCTCTTCAACAGCAGACCCCTATCCAGGGGTTTTTTTGTGGCTTCTCAACACAGACAACCCATAAAGCGGCTGCGGAAAACAAACAAAAACCCACCCAACAGACTGTGGAAATCCTCACCAAAATCCAAAGCTTGGGACGACGTCAGCCTTCCACCTCCTGTGAAGAAGTGGAAAACAGCAATCTTCCCCACAAAACGGAATTTTTTATCCCAAGGCAATGACGCCAAAGGAATCAGTGCCTGGCTTGAAAACAACCTATTTTCCCCAATTCCCCAGGCCCTACTACGACTGTTGTTAATTTCTTTTTTTAATCCTTTAAAGAACAACAGCCGAAAAGAGATCAACAAAACAAGCCCATTGCGCTTCGGGCACCGCTGTGAAAACTTGGAGCACACCTCCCCAGCGCATTCGAGCCCGCAGCACGATGAAAGTGGTCTGTTCCCAATCGGAACTGAATGCAGCTCTTCAGCTGGTCAGTCGAGCTGTGGCATCGCGTCCGACGCACCCGGTGCTCGCCAACGTGTTGCTCACCGCTGATGCGGGCTCAAACCGATTGAGCTTGACGGGGTTTGATTTGAATTTGGGAATTCAGACGTCCCTCGCAGCCAGTGTTGAGACCAGCGGAGCGATCACACTTCCAGCGCGGTTATTGGGAGAAATTGTTTCGCGTTTGGCCAGCGACTCACCGATCACCCTCGCAACGGAGGAGTCCGGTGAACAAGTGCAGCTCACCAGCCTCAGTGGCAGTTATCAAATGCGGGGTCTTCCTGCAGACGACTACCCCGAGTTGCCCATGGTGGAAAGCGGGATGACCTTGAAACTTCAACCGGCTGGTTTGGTTCAAGCGCTGAAAGGAACCCTGTTTGCCAGCAGTGCTGATGAAGCGAAACAACTGCTCACAGGGGTGCATTTGCGCTTCAACGCCAAGGCTCTCGAGGCCGCGGCAACGGATGGTCACCGACTGGCTGTGCTTCAGGTAGAGGATGCGTTGCAAGATGCCGCTGCCACAACCGATGAGGCGGCCGAAGGGTTTGCGGTGACCCTGCCGGCCCGTTCGCTACGAGAAGTCGAGCGCTTGATGGCCGGGTGGCGTTCCGATGACCCGGTGAGTTTGTTCTGTGATCGGGGGCAGGTGGTGTTCCTGGCGGCAGATCAAATGGTGACCAGTCGCACGTTGGAGGGCACATATCCCAATTACCGCCAGCTGATTCCCGATGGATTTAATCGCACGTTGGCCTTGGATCGTCGAGGTTTAATCGCCGCACTCGAACGAATTGCTGTCTTGGCCGATCAACACAACAATGTGGTGAAATTCAGCAGCCAGCCTGACGAAGGTGTCGTACAAATCAGTGCTGATGCCCAAGATGTGGGAAGTGGATCGGAGTCTCTGGCCGCCAGCCTGACCGGTGATGCCATTCAGATCGCCTTCAATGTGCGCTACCTCCTGGATGGACTCAAGGCGATGGGATCCGATCGGGTTGTCCTTCACTGCAATGCGCCAACAACGCCTGCAGTTCTGAAGCCGGAAGGCGACGCAGAAGCGTTCACTTATCTCGTGATGCCGGTTCAGATCCGTTCCTGAGGTGGTTCTTCCCAATCCGCTCTTGCTCAGCGATTTGCTGAATCACACGGTTCGGTGTGATCTGGGTTTGGATCATGGTCCTGGATTGATGGCATGGATGCATCCTCCGGTGCATCGCTTGCTCGGGTGGGTGAGTCGACCATCGGCGCTGCGCATGTCGCGGGATGTTTGGCGCCTGGACCAGTGCTGTGGAATCACTGATCAGCAGGTGTTTGTGCGGGGTGAGCCCGCCGTTTCAGATCAAGCCACTTTGGATCGTTTGCCCACTCTGATGAATGCAGATCTGGTTGATCGGGAGGGAGAGCGCATCGGTTTTTTGGCTGATCTCGCGTTCGACCCAGCCACGGGAACGATTGTTCATTACTTGGTGTCCCGTAGTGACCCCCGTCTTCCTGGAAGTTCCCGGTGGCAATTGGTCCCAGATCGGATCACAGACCAACGTCCTGGTCAGGTGATGACGGCCCTGCGCAGTTTGGATGACCTTCCGTTGATGCGCGCCAGTGTGCGTCAGGACCTCTTGCAGCGAACGCAGCGTTGGCGAGAGCAATTGCGTGAGATGGGTGATCGTGCCGGGGATCGGCTTGAGGGATGGCTGGATGAACCTCCCTGGGATGAGCCTGAACCTGAGGAACTGATTGATTCCAAGGAATTGGATGAAGAGGCTCCGGTGACTGAAGTTTGGGATGACGACACCTGGCCTGAGTCATCGCCTCCGCGTCGTGTCAATCGCGATGAAGATCCCTGGGTGTGACGGTCGGTCGGCAACACTGGGGACAGGAGTTTTGCGGTCCGTGGTGTCTTCCTCTTCGTATGACGTCTCCGCTGCCCTGAAGCAAGAGGGCTTGAAGTCCACGGACTGGGATGAAATTTGCCGTCGACTCGGCCGGGAGCCCAATCGAGCCGAGTTGGGCATGTTTGGAGTGATGTGGTCTGAGCACTGCTGTTATCGGAATTCCCGCCCATTGCTCAGTGGCTTTCCCACCGAGGGACCGCGAATTCTGGTGGGTCCGGGGGAGAACGCAGGCGTTGTCGATCTTGGTGATGGTCATCGCCTTGCTTTCAAAATCGAAAGCCACAACCACCCGTCTGCGGTGGAGCCATTTCAGGGGGCTGCCACTGGGGTTGGCGGGATTTTGCGCGATATTTTCACAATGGGTGCAAGGCCGATTGCGTTGCTGAACGCGTTGCGTTTTGGGCCACTGGACGACAGCGCCAACGTCGGATTAATGGAAGGTGTGGTCGCTGGCATTGCCCATTACGGCAATTGCGTGGGTGTACCCACCGTGGGGGGAGAAGTGGCGTTTGATCCCTCCTATTCGGGGAACCCGTTGGTGAATGCCATGGCCTTGGGCTTGATGGAAACCGAAGACATCGTCAAATCGGGTGCCATTGGGGTGGGCAATCCTGTGGTGTACGTGGGTAGCACCACGGGGCGCGACGGCATGGGGGGGGCCAGTTTCGCCAGTGCCGAATTAAGTGCTGATTCGCTGGATGATCGACCGGCCGTTCAGGTGGGTGATCCTTTTTTAGAGAAGGGTTTGATTGAGGCTTGTTTAGAAGCTTTCGACAGTGGTGATGTGGTGGCTGCCCAAGATATGGGTGCCGCTGGATTGACCTGCAGTTGCTCTGAGATGGCGGCCAAGGGTGGGTTGGGGGTCGAACTGGATCTCGATCGTGTTCCGGCCCGTGAATCAGGGATGACCGCTTACGAGTTTCTGCTGTCTGAATCGCAGGAACGGATGTTGTTTGTGGTGAAAGCTGGTCGTGAAGAACCCTTGATGCAGCGGTTCCGCCGTTGGGGTTTGCAGGCGGCTGTCGTGGGACGGGTGTTGGAAGAGCCCATCGTTCGTGTTCTTCATCACGGAGAGGTGGCTGCTGAGGTGCCTGCCACGGCCCTGGCTGACGACACACCCATTGAGCAGCACGCTTTGCTTTCAGAGCCTCCGGAGGATCTCCAAGAGCACTGGCGATGGACGGAAGATCAGTTGCCCGCTTTAGAGAATCCCGAGGCAGCTTTGCTGGGACTTTTAGATGACCCCACCATTGCCAGTAAGCGCTGGGTCCATCGCCAGTACGACCAGCAAGTGTTGGCCAACACTGTGGTGTCGTCTGGAGCTGCCGATGCCGCTGTGATCCGGCTTCGCCCTCAGCAAGGCGATGGTTCGTTGCAGACCACGATGCGTGGTGTGGCTGCCACGGTTGATTGCCCCAATCGTTGGGTGGCACTCGATCCCGAACGGGGTGCCATGGCTGCTGTAGCGGAGGCTGCCCGTAACTTGAGCTGTGTTGGGTCTGAGCCGCTCGCGATTACCGACAACCTCAATTTCCCGTCTCCTGAAACTCCAAAGGGGTTTTGGCAATTGGCGATGGCCTGTCGAGGAATTTCTGAGGCCTGCAGGGCTTTTCAGACCCCTGTTACGGGGGGGAACGTCTCGCTATACAACGAAACCCGCCGTGAGGACGGGTCTCTTCAGCCGATCCATCCCACGCCAGTGATCGGCATGGTGGGTGTGGTGGACGACATCGCCAAGGTGACTGGACTCGGTTGGTGCCAACCGGGAGATGTGGTGGTCCTACTTGGTGTTGAACCCGATGCTGGTGCGGATGACCGGATTGGATTGGCTGGGAGTAGTTATCAGCAACTCACTCTGGGAACGATTACGGGGCGGCCACCTCGAATTGATTTTGAGTTGGAGCGAGGGGTGCAGTCGCTGGTTCGGCAGGCCATGGCCGATGGGTTGATTGCTTCAGCCCACGACAGCAGCGATGGCGGGTTGGCTGTCGCTCTTGCTGAGTGTTCGATTGCATCGGGTTTTGGGGTTGAGCTCAATCTGTCAGGCGTCAAAACTGGTGTAGCGCGGTTGTTGTTTGCCGAAGGAGGCGCCCGTGTTGTGGTGTCTGTGAAAGCGGCTCAGTTGAAGCGTTGGCAATCGATGTTGGCTTCAACTCCTGAGGTTTCAGCAACGGTTTTGGGAACTGTGGTGTCCCACGGTCGGTTTCAGCTGGCGCTTGGGGCTGCCGGCACCATTGATTTGCCCGTTGATCAGCTTCAGCAGGTTTATGCCGATGCTCTGCCCCGTCGCCTGGCGTGATGCAGACTTCTGTTGGATTGATGAAGAGGCGCCCTGTGCAGCAGCAGCAGCTCGTGGCAGAGCGTCCCGATCGGATGGAAGAAGCCTGTGGTGTCTTTGCCGTTCTCGCGGCTGAGCAACCGGTCGCCAACTTGGCGTATTTCGGTCTGTATGCCCTGCAGCACCGCGGCCAGGAATCAGCCGGTATCGCTGTATTCAATCAAGACAACGTTCTTCTGCACAAAGATATGGGCCTGGTGAGCCAGGTGTTTGATCAGGACGTTTTGGCTCGGATGCCCGGCGATCTATCGATCGGCCACAACCGTTATTCGACAACGGGCAGTAGCCGCGTCTGCAATGCCCAGCCAGTGGTGTTGATGACCCGCCTCGGCGCTTTTGCCCTGGCCCACAACGGAAATTTGGTGAATGCCAAAGAGTTGCGTTTGTTGGTGGATGACGGGAAAACAGAATTCACCTCCACCACGGATTCAGAACTGATTGCTTTTGCAGTTCAGCAAGCCGTCAATCGCGGTCTTGATTGGCGTTCAGGGATCGAGGCAGCGCTCAAGCTTTGTCAGGGGGCATTCAGCTTGGTCATCGGTACCCCAGCTGGTCTCTTTGCGATCCGCGATGGCTATGGCATTCGTCCTTTGGTGTTTGGG
>JBDQPG010000076.1:0-6660 GCA_040260695.1 Synechococcus sp. SFB_27S_18OctNov_coas_78
ACCGCGCCATCGGTGATCTACAAGGTGAACATGGCGGATGGCAGCGAGGAGTTAATTGATAACCCGGCCACGCTGCCGGAACCGCAAAAGCGGGAGTCGATCGAAGAGCCCTATGTGCGCATGGAAATCTTTGCGCCCAATGATTACAACGGTGCCCTGATGGGTTTATGCCAAGAGCGGCGCGGTGAATACCTCGATATGAAATACATCACCAAAGATCGGGTGACGTTGATCTATGAGTTGCCCTTGGCTGAGGTGGTGACGGATTTCTTCGATCAGATGAAAACGCGCACCCAGGGTTATGCCTCGATGGAATATCACCTGATCGGCTATCGCAAAAATCAGTTGGTGCGCCTCGATGTGTTGATCAATGGTGATCGCGCTGATCCGCTCACCACGATTGTTCACCAAGACAAGGCCTACAACGTGGGTAAGGCCTTGGTGGATAAGTTGAAGGAACTCATTCCCCGTCAGCAGTTCAAGATTCCGCTTCAGGCCTCGATTGGTAGCCGGATTATTGCGTCCACCAGCATCAGTGCGATTCGCAAAGATGTGTTGGCGAAGTGTTACGGCGGTGATATTTCACGCAAGAAGAAACTGCTGAAGAAGCAGGCGAAAGGTAAGAAGCGTATGAAGGCGATGGGGAAAGTGGATGTTCCCCAGGAAGCCTTCATGGCGGTATTGAAATTGAATGATGGTTGAGGGAGCTGAGTGGTTTCTCAGTTGGTGATGTCGTACCGGCCATCTCGGAAAATGATCACCTCGGCTCCTGTCGCTGAAATTGATCCAGGATTTTCACTGATGCTGTAACCCAGGTTGCAACCAGAGCGTTTGCAGTTACTCAGCCCACTCACATCCGCTTTGTTTTGGTCTAGGAATATCACATCAAGGCCATTCCCCCCTGCGATGCTATTTGTGCCTGCACCCGCAAGGTATTGATTGTCACCGGATCCTCCATTCATGTTGTCATTGCCTTCTCCTCCGATTAATACATCATCCCCTTCTCCGCCATTCAAGGTGTCGTTGCCGTAGCCACCAAGAAGGCGGTCACTACCGCTGTAGGCATTCATGATTGCTCCGGGTTCAAGGCTATTGCCACTGTCTCCAGCTTCTAAAACATCGTTGGCCGTCGAGCCATTGATGGTGTCGCCACCGCCATAGCCGCAAATCAAGATATCGTTGTAGGCCGACAAACCAGATGACGGAAGTTCCAGTAAATCTGCGCTGGTTGTGCCTCCTTCAAGTTTGTAGAAGCCTTCAATCGTAAGGAATTCATCGCTACAGAGGCTGTTGGTGTTGGGGTAGGAGAAAACAGGGCTGATTCTTGAGTAGGTGTTGACAGATTGGGAATATTTGTATTTTGTTAAGCCGCTCATGCACAATTTATAGTGCAATGATTTTCTCACTCCATTTGGAGAAGCTGTGACCGAAAGAGTGCACTTTTGATTGTCTGGAACGTTGATGTTCAGACCATCAACTAGTCGCTGTGCAGTCAAGAGCGATGAGCTGTTGCCGGTGATCACGTCGGTGTACTCACCGTTCACGTCAATGCTGGGGCCGCATCGCCAAAGGCTGCTATCGCCATTCCATTCAATGGTGTTGGTGGCGTTGTCTCGAACGAAATAAATCGCGGGTGGCAGATCGCGGCGTACTTCCAGGCCGAATGCGAATTCCGTCGCAGAAATGTTTGAGCTGCATCGTGCCAGGTTGAGCAGAGAAGCGTCGGTGATCACCCGTTCGCTCAGAGCCACTTCCGATTCGATGAAGTGACTCACGCGGCTCCAGTCGGTGCGAAGGCGTTGGGTGGCTTCGAGGGCTGCCCCTGAACGAGTGTTACTCAGCATCAAATCGCCTGCCAGCGCAGCCACCAGCGTTCCCACGGTGGCGGCCACAAGAAGTTCCACCAGCGTGAAGCCGTTGCTGGCTTGGGATTGGTTCTTTAGTAGCGGGTGGTGTAGTCGCATTGACCTGCTGAGGTTCTTTTGGCAGCTCTGATCAGGCCGAGGGGGGCGGCTAGCCTGAGGCAACGACCCGGATCACTGCTGCTTCCCGTCAGCGTGAAGATGGCTTCTGCATCGGTGGTGGATGTGCCCCGCGGCGTGAAGATCCAAATTGTTGGATCACTTGAACCCAGGCTCACGGCCAGGTTCTCGCTGTTGCTGATTTCTGCTTTGAGATTCAAGTTGCCGCTCGGGCCTGTTTCGTGATCGCATTGCGCGCTGAGGCTGCTGTTGGCTGCATCCCATGTGGCGCGACAGGGAACACTGTTTTGAATCGCCTTGCGGCGGAGATCATCCAGCCAGGCAACCGTGATTTTTGTGGTTGCGTTCAGACGTTCGTCTTCCCAGTTGGATAGAAAAGTCGGCAGTGCAATGCCACTGAGGAGGCCGATCAGGGTCACGACCAGCATCAGCTCAAGCAGTGTGAAACCGTTGTGATCGCGGCTGGTTGATGTCATCGGCACCATCCCTGGGCATGGGGTACGACCGATGTGGTGATACTCGCTCCAGTGTTGCTTTCGCTGAGTGTCACATTTATCTGGTTTCCTGATGCCGTAATTGTTGATGTGATCTCTGCTATCAATGCAGCACTATTGGATCCTTCAGGTTCGTAGTCGCTCACACTGAAGTTGCTCGTCAGATCTTTTTTGCCTCCTGAAGTTTCTTTGAGTTTAGTAAGTAAAGATGAGCCAAGCTCTGTTGTTTCACACAGTGGTCTCAGAGTGGTCAGGTTGTATTTCAGTTGCTGGGTTAATTCGTCATCGTCACAGCCCTGAATGCAGAGATGGCGAAAAGCAGCATCTCGAATGTCCTCCACGCGGGCAGCCATGGCGCTGTCGAGTCTGGCGCGCTGGTCCATCCGTTGCATTCCATTGACTGTTGAGTTTGAGAGCTCGGCTGTCATTGTCACGGCGCTCGCTAATATGACAGATCCGATCATCACCTCGATTAGTGAATAGCCGCCATCCCTCGACCGTCTGCAGGATGGATGGGGCGCTTTGCGTTGGAAGGGCGTGCGCATATGTTCCCTCCCTTCCCAAATCTCACCTTCTATTTTTTCGTATCAGCCTTCTTTACGGATGAGTCTTGGCTGAGCAGTGTTTGTGAAAATTAGTGGTTTTCTGGTCGATTTCTCAGGCTTTGCTCAGATTTTATCTATGGATTAATTGTCGATAATAAAGCTGCTCCATTTGGAGACTCCGATGGCCACATAATCCTTCATGCCGATTCCATAGGCCACTCCGAAGTTGTTGTAAAGCTGTTGGCCCATGTTGGCAGGAACGGCAATCTGGGCGCCTGTGCCATTGGATTCGCCCCAGTTTTTCCCCCAGACTGCTCCGTAGATATCCCCACCAGTGCATTCACCAGTGCTGTCGCAATTCACGTCATCGCCGGCACCTCCTTTGATTCCTAGGCTCCCATCGGGAAAAAAGGCCCACATGTTGTTGGTGCTGGCTCGTCCGCGCAGAATTACCCGTTGATCGTCGGATTCATTGGTGGGGTCAACGGGTCTTCCGAAGAAGCCGAAATTGGAGGCTGGAGCAGACGCAGGAATGTGCTCCATGCCACTTTTTCCTCTGAAATCAACGGTGTCGCCATTGACATAGATCCTGACTGGACCGTTGCTGGTGTCAAGGGTGAGCTTGGTTTGCCCGCTGAGATCAATGTTGTTGACAACGCAATGGGTGATGCCATCAGATGCAACTCTGCAAGCTCCATTGAGGAGCTCATTTGCATCTGTACTACCACCCACGATGGAGGCAGAGCTTGTGATATTGGGTGGATTGTTATAGAGATCATCCATTGATGATGGAGGGGTCGGTACAGGCGGAAGATCGATTGCACTTAGATACACATCACCATCGATTTCCGTTTGGTTCTGATTACCACCCACCACGCAAATTTTGTCGGCTGTGGTGTAGTCATCCAGTGCAGTGTTGCTGCTGACGGAGCACCTGTTGGGAATGTTGTCCACGCACTGCATGCACAGCAGATTGCCGCTTAAACGACCCTTGAGATCATTGCCACCCATGTTCACAGTTTGCGCCAGAAGGCCTGGGAAGCCACTGGTGTTGGTGGGTTCGTCGAAGGAGGTGTCGCAGCTTTTCGCTTTGATCTCAACGGTCTGCTCAACGATGGCTGCTGCTGCCGTTGCATTGTTGCTTTTGAGGATTTCACCCCTCATCCGGATATCTGCTTTGCCGCCGTAGAACGGACTGCCGTTGAAGTTGTAACTCTCCAAGGTGTACTTGCCGTTGTTGCCAATGGTTCCGGTGATGGCTGGAACTCCTGTGCTGGCGTTGGCACAGATAGCTGAAAACAATGGGGGGTCATCCCAGTTGTCGTTATCAACCACCAGCAGATGGGCGTGGTTCCTGTTGAGCGCTTCGATCAATTGGGAAAGGCCCGCTTCCGCCACTTCGCGGGCGGAGCGGGCCTGGCTTTGGCGAACCGCCCCCGTCAACCCGAGCCAGGCTCGGGTTGTGCTGGCCATCAACCCTGCTCCAAGGATCAGGGTGACAATCAGGACAAGAGGGAGGATGAAGCCGTCTTTGTTCTTCTTGCTTCTTATAAATTGCATCAGGGTATGTTGCTAATAGAAAATATCAGGGGGGATTCCCCCCCCCCTTTGGAATATTTATCCGTTAGTGCTTGCTTTTGTTATGCCATAGCTGATCTGCCCAGATGTGGCATTGACAGTGATCACGCATGTGTCCGTAGCCACCATCGAGCCTGCCCCACACTTCGCCCCAGCTTCAGTGGCAGCTGTTGTTGTGTATGTGACGTCAGTGGATGGTGCTTTTGCAGTGTCACCGCCATTACAATTGGCGCTAATGGTAAGACCTGTTGCTGTTATTAAGGCGGCGTAAGCTGCTGGGTAAGGGGTCTCAGTGATTACAGCAGCTGCGCACTCTTTGGCTAAACCTGCGGCTTCGCCGAGCTGTGTGCTGAGTTTTGCTTTGTCTTTAACGCCGAGGAACTGAGGAAGTGCTACGGCCGAAAGAATGCCAACAATCACAATTACGATCATCAGCTCCACCAAGGTGAAGCCCTTCTCGAGCAGATTGCGGCCTTGTTTGCGATTGAGGAGTGCCAGCTTCAGCCGGCTGTTTAGCGTCTTCATGGCAATGAATGCGTGTTGTGATGAAGCACCGGTGGTGCTGACATCACAACCATGACCTGATCCATTGGCTGGTAAGCCAGGGCTGGCTAAAGCTTCCCTAAGAGCGTTCTTAGCTTTTCTCTCAGACTTTGGCTCCACGATCACTTCCTTCTTTGCGGGTCTGGCTTCAGTCCAGTTCTTTGTTGGCGGTGATCGCGGGTTACAGCCTGCTTTTTGCGGTGAGCCGCAGCTTTGTTGAATTCGAACGTTTGGACCGCCACCAGCAACTGGTGGCTTCGTTGTCTGAAGGCTTGCGTGACGGCCGGGTCACCCTGCCGTTGCCTCAGGGTTTGGGGGTGGAGGCGCAATGGGCCAACTCTCGGTTTGCGGATCCTGCGCAAACCATTCGCTCGACCGATGGGCGTGTCTGGTTGATCAGTCGAACCCGGTTGCCAGCTCAGAACCACGAACATGCAGCCTCTGTGTTGGAAGTTCGGCAAGACATCACGGCCTCTGTGGCACGCAGTCAGCGCGATCTGTTGTTGCTGATTGCGGTCGCAGGTGTTTCTGCCTTGTTCACCTCCGCCTTGCTGCGGTTGGTGATCTGGCGGGGTTTGATTCAACCCTTGCGCGGCTTCACCCGCGAATTGGAGCAGTTGGAAGCTGATTCCTTGGGCGTTCACGTCCTGGATCCTGCCCAGCAACCCAGTGAACTTCTCGCCATCGTGGAGGCCTTCAACCAGCTGCAACAGCGCCTCGCGGAGGCCTGGCTGCGGGAACGTCACTTTGTTGACGGTGTTGCCCATGAATTGCGCACGCCGATCACCGTGATCTCTAGCCATGCCCAGCGCCTTCAGGCAGAGCCATCGCCCGCGTCAACAGCCGCGGTTGCTTTGATCGCCGCTGAAGCAAAACGGCTGGGAGAGTTGATCTCGGTGATGCTCGACTTCGCTCGCGTCGATGCCGGACGACTCACGTTGGCTGTGCTTGATCACGCCCCAGAGGCGTTGCTGCTGGAGGCGTTTGAACGGCTGCAGGGCTTGGCGCCTGAACGGTTGCAGCTGGCGCCCTCGGTTGACGACGATCTGCCCCGCATTCGTGCTGATGCCGATCGGGTGCATCAATGTCTGGCCGCCCTGGTGGAGAACGCCCTGCGTTATTCCGAGGGCTCCGTGCAGTTGGGAGTGTCGGCATCCACCAATGGCGTCACGCTCCATGTATGTGATCAAGGCCCTGGCATCCCCATTGCTGAGCGAGATCAGGTGTTGGAGCGGTTTGCGCGCGGGAGCACGGCCAGTGGAACCCAGGGCAGCGGAATTGGCTTATCCCTGGTGAATGGGTTGATGCGGGCGATGCAGGGCGAGTTGCTGATCGGTGATGCCCATGGTGGTGGAGCTGATCTGCAATTGCGCTTCAATACTTCGGATCGTCCACCCGAGCCATGAAGCCCACGCCGCGCACGGTGTGCAGAAGTAGCGGCTCTCCTTCGACTTCCACCTTCTTGCGTAAATACCCCATGTAGACGTCGAGGGTGTTGGGGTCGCCAACGAAGGGCGC
>JBDQPG010000070.1:0-7695 GCA_040260695.1 Synechococcus sp. SFB_27S_18OctNov_coas_78
TGCTGAATGATCAGAGATCGACAACTCGGCGGCTGCAGAGGTTGGGGTCAAACGATGTTGAAGGCAGCGGTGTTGACGGCAGAGGTGTTGTTTTGGTCGATCTGTCGTTGACGCATGGCGAATCGTGCCCGGTCGTCGTCGCTGAATTGATCGATGCAGTGGAGGCATTGCACTCCCTTGATGTAGCTGGGGTGGTCCCGTTCTTGGGGAGACAACGGCAGGCCGCAGGCATGGCAAAGGCTGTGTACTCCGGGTTCCAATTGATGGTTGAGTGCCACCCGCTGATCGAAGACAAAGCACTCTCCCTGCCAGCGGCTCTCGGCTTCCGGCACTTGCTCCAGGTACTTGAGGATGCCGCCGCGGAGGTGATGCACTTCACCGAAGCCCTGGTTCTGTAAATAGCTACTGGCTTTCTCGCAACGGATGCCACCGGTGCAAAACATGGCAATTCGTTTGGGTGACTGTTGCTCCACCAGGGGGCGCAAGCTGGCTTCCGCCCATTCCGGAAACGAGCGGAAGCTGTCTGTTCCAGGGTCCACCGCTCCTGGAAAGCTGCCGATCGCTGTTTCATAACTGTTGCGTGTATCAATCACAAGCGTGTCTGGATCGTCGATCAGGGCGTTCCAATCGTTGGGGTCCACATAGGTGCCCACCGTGGTTCTTGGATCCACGTTGGTGACCCCCATCGTGACGATCTCTTGTTTGCGCCGGGCTTTGAAGCGGCGGAACACCGGCTTGTCGGCCCAACTCCGTTTCACCTCCAGGCGTTCGAAGTGATGGCTGCCGAGGGCCACGTTCGCGCTGAGGAACTCAAGGACCGCTTCCACCCCATCCATCGGACCGCTGATGGTGCCATTGATTCCTTCACTGGCCACCAGCACGGAACCCAGCACATCGCTTTCGTCTGCCATGGCAGGCAACCGGTCCAGCAGTGCGTTCCGCTGGTCATCGTTCAGCGGGGTAAAGGCATAGAAGGCAGCAACCTGCAGTCGGTTCATCTCCACAGCGTCTGATTGATGCCCACAGTGGTCGATTGCGAGCCTTGTGTCGTTTCAGTTTACTCTCGGCATCATTGTGATCCTCTCCCATTGACTTAAGCCAATGGCTGATCGTGATGGTGCTGCAATGATCCCGTTAAATTGCATGATCCAGTGTGCATTTAGGGCCCGCTTGTGATTTGAATTGTCGAAATCACTTTGAGAGTTGTTGGCTCGATCTGTGTGGTTTGAATCTTTTTTGAGAAACATTTGTGCAACGGTTTGGCTCGATCTGATCTAGGGAAGTATGGGCTTTGACCTTTTGGGGTGCGTTGTTCTTCGATCGTTTGTGCTCGAAGCGCGGCTTCGGAAATTAATTGTTTAATCTATTGAGTATTAATAGTATTTTGGGTTAGGGCTGTTGATCAATGGTCTGTGTTTTTAACTGGATTGGGTTGTGCGATTGGTGTGAATGTTGTTATTGCTGGTTTTGTGTCGATCAATTCTTTGTTGACATTCAGCGACACAATTTCATCGTGAATAGCTGCGACTCGAACTGGCGGACTTGCGATGCCGTTCGTTCGAGAGTTTTAAGGACGACATCTCCCGCGAGAGTTGACGCTCTATGGCCTACTGCCAGTTGGCCTGAACTCCCGCCTCGGAGAGCAGCTGGCGGTCTGCTTCTACATCTGGGTTACCGGTGGTGAGCAATAAATCACCGTAAAAAATTGAATCCGCGCCGGCTTGCAAGCAGAGAATCTGTGCCTCTCGGCTGAGTTGCTCACGACCTGCGCTGAGTCGCACGCGCGAGTGCGGCATCAAGATACGTGCCGTTGCCACCATTCGGACCAATTCGAGGGGTTCAAAAGGTTGTTGGTCCTCGAGGGGTGTTCCTTCCACGGCCACAAGTCCATTCACCGGAACACTTTCAGGATGGGGATTCATGCTCGCCAAGACCTGCAGCATCGAGGCTCGATCCCGGAGGGTTTCTCCCATGCCGATGATTCCACCGCAACAGAGCGTCACGCCAGCCTTTCGCACCCGTCGAAGCGTTTCGAGGCGGTCCTCGTAAGTCCGCGTCGAAATGATCTTGTCGTAGTGCTCTGGGCTGGTGTCGAGGTTGTGGTTGTAGGCGGTCAAGCCAGCTTCTGCCAGCCGTTCGGCTTGATGGTCGGTGAGCATTCCTGCGGTCACGCAGGCTTCCATTCCCATGCCCCGCACACCGCGAACCATCTCCAGCATCGCTTCAAACGGAGCTCCGTCGCGGATTTCTCGCCATGCCCATCCCATGCAAAATCTGTCTGCTCCAGCATCCTTGGCGGCCCGGGCCCGCTCTAACACCGGCTCCACCCGCATTTGGGCTTCAAAGCCCGACACATCACTGCTGTTGTGGATCGACTGAGAGCAATAGGAGCAGTCTTCTTCGCAGCCTCCGGTCTTCACGCTGAGTAGGGACGCCAGTTGAACCCGATAACCAGGGTTTGCTGCCCGATGAACGGTTTGGGCTTGCCACAACAAATCCATCAGCGGCAACTCCAGCAGCGTTTGGATCTCTTCGGTGGTCCAGTCGTGACGAATTGGGATGGTCATGGTGTGATTGGATCAAGCCCACCGAAGCGGCGGTTGCGCCCTTGGTAGTCCAGTAGAGCTTGTTTCAGGACATCTGCGTTGAAATCGGGCCAAAACACATCGGTGACGTGGATCTCGGCATAAGCCAGCTGCCAGAGCAAAAAGTTGCTGATTCTGTATTCGCCGCTGGTGCGGATCAGAAGGTCCGGGTCCTGATCACCTGCGGTAAACAGCTCTCTGGCAAAACTATTCTCATCGATTGAATCTGGATCAAGCATGCCAGAGGCGGCTTGTTTGGCGAGGCGTTGCGCCGCTCGCACCAGTTCACGACGGCCTCCGTAATTCGTGCACACATTGAAGTGGATGCCGGTGTTCTCCGCAGTTCGCTTTGTCGCGTCGTCGATGAGCTGTTGCAATTTTTCCGGTAATCCATCGAGATCACCGAGGAAGCGAATTCTCACTTGTTCTTCTTCCAACGACCGCAATTCTTTTTGCAAAACCCGTTCGAACAGCGTCATCAGAAAATTCACTTCATCCCCAGGACGGGACCAATTTTCTGTTGAAAAGGCATAGGCGGTGAGCGCTCCGATCCCCCAATCGCTGCACTGCCGAAGGGTGGATTTCAGGGCCTCAACCCCGGCGCGATGGCCCACCACCCTCGGCAATCCTCTGGCCTTTGCCCAGCGACCGTTGCCATCCATAATCACAGCAATATGCGCTGGCAACCGAGCTGGATCAAGCTCCGCTGGGCAGAGCGTTGAGGCTGGGGGATCGGTGCTCGTGGCCGGCGTTCGGCTCAAGACAGCGAATCGGAGGATGAGCTTCCCACCGTACGCCTCGCTGGCTGTCGTGCTTCAGTGCTGCTGAACAAATCCCTCAGCAGAGTTTCCAAGCGGCTGCTCGTGATCGGCCGTTCCAGCTTTCCCTGATTGGCCAGGGAAAGGGTGCCGGTTTCCTCGGAAACAACGATGCAGATGCAGCGGTCAAAGCGTTCAGTAATGCCCAGAGCTGCGAGGTGTCTCGTGCCGTAGCGACTCACGCTATGGCGGGATAAGGGCAAGATCACACCCGCTGATTCAATGCGATTGCCCCGCACCAGCACGGCTCCGTCATGGAGTGGTGTGTCGGCGGCAAAAACATTGAGCAGCAGTTCTCGACTGAGTTGGGCACCAATGGCAACTCCCGGATTGAGAAAATCTTCAGGACGAAGGTCACTGCCCAAATCCACAACGATCAAGGCTCCACGCCGCTGTTGCGATAAGCGTCCTGCAGCTTCGGTGAGCTGCGCAATAGTGCCTTCGGCTGCTTTGAATTCTTTTTGAGGGTTCCCCAGAAGCACCGCTAGTCGTCCCGTACCCAGCAGCTCCATCAAGCGGCGCAATTCTCCCTGCCAAAGAATGGCGAGGGACAGGGAACAGGCCAGCACCAGGGCATCCACCAACTGCGTCGTGAGTGGAAGGTTGGCGAAGCGTTGAACGAACCACGCTGTCGCGACAAGGAACAGATAGCCCCGCAGCAGCCAAAGAGTTCGTGCTTCACGAACCCTGGACAACATCAAAAAACCGATGGCAGAGGCAAAGAGAACGTCTAAGACGATGCGCAGGTTTTCCACCGCGAACACGTCCAACTTCACCAGACTCCACGCTGCTATCAACGTAGCTCGTGGAATCGTTGCGGCAGCACGTCGTAGCGCAGCAAATCATCCGGCTGCTCTCGTTTTTGCACCAGCTCTGAAGCGCCGTTGTGGACCAGCACGGCTGCTGGTCGTGGAATGCGGTTGTAGTTCGAACTCATCGAGGCGTTGTAAGCGCCGGTGGCGAATACTGCGATGACATCTCCACTGCGGGTGCTGGGAAGCGGAAGATCCTTCAGCAAGACATCGCCCGACTCGCAATGTTTGCCGACGAGATTCACGGTTTCATCCGCTTCGGCTAAGGGCCGATTGGCGACACAGCAGGTGTAAAGCGATTGGTAGGTAATCGGCCGCGGATTGTCACTCATCCCACCGTCAATCGCCACATACGTGCGAATGCCGGGAATTGTTTTCCTCGCACCAACGGTGTAGAGGGTTACGCCTGCTGTCGCCACCAAGGACCGTCCGGGCTCACACATCAGTCGCGGTAAATCGAGGCTTCGCTCTTTGCAGGCGGCAATCACGGCTTCAGCCACCACTTGCACCCAGCGGTCAATGCTTGGTGGATCATCGGATTCCACGTAGCGGATCCCGAGTCCGCCCCCCACGTTGAGATCCTCAACGGGATGCCCGAGGCTGCGAGCCAGTTTGAGCGCATCGGCCATCACGGCGGCAAGGTCGCGGTGGGGCTCGAGTTCAAAAATTTGTGAGCCGATGTGGGCATGCAAGCCCGTCAACCTGGCCCAAGACTGGCCCATCAAACCGCGCAGCACGGGTTCCACCTGGTCGGGATCAAAACCAAATTTGCTGTCGAGATGACCCGTGCGGATGTATTCATGCGTGTGGCACTCGATGCCAGGGGTGAAGCGCAACATCAACCGAACGGGACTGCCTTGTTTGGGCACGAGGGCCGATAGGCGGTCGAGGTCGTGCTGGTTGTCCACCACCACCGTCACGTTGTTGTTGTAGGCCAGCAGCAGCTCTTCATCGGATTTGTTGTTGCCGTGAAGAACCATTCGTTCGCCTGGCATGCCGCCACGCAGCGCCGTGAGCAACTCTCCGGCCGAAACGGCATCAAGCCCAAGCCCTTCGGACGCCACCAAGCTGCTCATCACGAGTGAGCTGTTGGCTTTCGAGGCATAAATCGGTAGGGATGGTCCGGGATAGTGACGCTTTAAGGCATCCCGGTAGGCACGGCACGTGCTGCGTAGGGTTTGCTCATCGAGCACGTACAGCGGAGTGCCGTAACGCTCGGCGAGATCGGTGAGGAGGCAATCGCCCACCACGAGACGATCTTTGGCATCCAGGGCGGTGGTGACTGGAGTGAGATTGCGGTTGGGACTATCCGGATCCAGGTTCGCCTCATAGGGCCTTGCATGGGTGATGGTCTGGGTCACGGATGTTGGGCAGAGGAAGGCAATGTAGGGATTGACCTTGAACCGATTGGTTCTGGTATGGCTGTCATCACACTTGACCCATCGTGGTTGGCCGATTGTTTGGCTCTCGATCGCTGTGCCCTTCAGGGTCTTTGGACAGAAGAGCAATGGCATCGCGAATTGGACGATCCACGCCGTTTGTGTCTTGGCTGGACTGACGCCAAGACGTTGCTAGGCGTGGCCTGCGGCTGGCTGGTGGCCGATGAGTTGCACGTCACGGCCATCGCGATTCATCCCGCAGTGAGACGTCGTGGCCATGGCAAACAATTGTTGGCGGCTCTGTTGCAACGGGCACGGCAACAGGGCGCTGTTCACGCAACTCTGGAAGTCGCAAGCGACAACCATGGCGCTTTGGCGCTCTATGGCACCTGCGGGTTTCAATCTGCTGGCACCCGCCTCAAGTACTACAGCGATGGTCGTGATGCCTTGATTCAGTGGTGTCGGATCAGTCCTGTGGGTTAGCTGAATAACATCCAATTTTGATGTTCGGTTTACCGTCTTCAAAAGTCAAAGAAACCGTCGATTCTTTCGAGTTCGTTGATACTTTTGTGTCGCTAAAAGCGAGTCGTAGACAAGCGGGTCGGCATCTTCGAAGATTCCTCACGGGTGACACCAAGTCCTGATAGGTTGGTGTCATCTACACATCGGCCTAGCGATGTTCGAACGGTTTACCGAAAAGGCCATCAAGGTGATCATGCTTGCCCAGGAGGAAGCTCGAAGGCTTGGGCACAACTTTGTGGGCACCGAGCAAATTTTGCTCGGCTTGATTGGCGAAGGCACAGGGGTTGCAGCCAAAGTTTTGAAATCGATGGGCGTCAACCTCAAAGATGCTCGGATTGAAGTTGAGAAAATCATTGGTCGTGGATCCGGTTTCGTTGCGGTTGAAATTCCTTTTACCCCTCGCGCCAAACGTGTCCTTGAACTCTCCCTCGAGGAGGCTCGCCAGCTCGGTCACAACTACATCGGCACAGAGCATCTTCTGCTGGGCCTGATCCGTGAAGGCGAAGGCGTTGCAGCCCGTGTTCTCGAAAACCTTGGTGTCGATCTCGCGAAGGTCCGTACACAAGTGATTCGGATGTTGGGTGAAACCGCTGAAGTCACCGCCGGAGGAGGTGGTGGTGGTGCGAAGGGCTCGACCAAAACTCCAACTCTCGATGAGTTCGGCAACAACCTCACCCAGTTAGCCACTGAATCGAAGCTTGATCCCGTCGTGGGGCGCCACAACGAAATCGATCGGGTCATTCAAATCCTTGGACGCCGTACCAAAAACAATCCGGTTCTGATCGGAGAACCAGGAGTTGGTAAAACAGCCATCGCTGAGGGTCTTGCTCAGCGTATTCAGCAGGGTGATATCCCAGACATCCTTGAAGACAAACGGGTCTTAACCCTCGATATCGGACTGCTAGTAGCAGGAACGAAATATCGCGGTGAATTTGAGGAGCGCCTCAAAAAAATCATGGAGGAGATCAAATCTGCCGGAAATGTGATTCTCGTCATCGACGAGGTTCACACCTTGATTGGTGCCGGTGCTGCAGAGGGTGCGATCGATGCCGCCAACATCCTCAAGCCTGCATTGGCTAGGGGAGAATTGCAGTGCATCGGAGCTACAACGCTTGATGAATATCGGAAACACATTGAGCGTGATGCCGCTTTAGAACGTCGCTTTCAGCCCGTCAATGTTGGTGAACCGTCCATTGACGACACAATCGAAATTCTTCGCGGCTTGCGTGAGCGCTACGAACAGCATCATCGTCTCAAGATCACCGATGAAGCTTTAGTCGCTGCCGCAACGCTGGGTGATCGCTACATATCTGATCGATTCTTGCCGGATAAAGCGATCGACTTGATCGATGAGGCTGGATCACGCGTTCGTTTAATGAACTCCAAACTTCCCCCTGAAGCCAAGGAAGTCGATAAGGAGTTGCGCACTGTCCAAAAGGACAAAGAGGAAGCGGTACGCGATCAAGATTTTGCGAAAGCTGGCGAACTTCGCGAAAAAGAAGTTGAGCTGCGCGAAAAAATTCGATCATTGCTGCAGAGCAACCGACCACCTGCCACTGAGGACAGTGCTTCTGGACAA
>JBDQPG010000047.1:0-16913 GCA_040260695.1 Synechococcus sp. SFB_27S_18OctNov_coas_78
AGCTTAGAAAGGTGGCCTGTAGGATTTAACTTAATGGAGTATAAAATAGAATTTAATCGTGATGACTTGTTTCTCAGCCTCTTGTTGCGGTGGGCGATCCAGGCCCGACGTAGAGTGGGTTGTGTCTAACGCCAGGTAAGGACTTGTCTATAATATTTTAAAGTGAGTCGATGGTGATTGTTTTGAGTAGAAGGTTCAACCGTTGCTGATCATTCTTTTGATCTTGTATGATTAATGCCGGTTTTGAAAGTACGAACAAATAAAGGTTGATTTGTAGTGCCAGGGATTATTGTTTAATTAGATTTGCATGGATGGATGGCGCTGGTGAAATCTAGGATTTCCTCAAATGAAGAAGAGGGAGTGAGTCGTATAGATCTTGGAAAGTGTCACGACCAGGGAAGACGAAGCAGTTGTAACGGAATTGTGCTTCACCTTGATCGTGATTGTCATTAAAAAGTTGTGTCAACCTTTTGTTAGAAAAAGGGGGATGTTTCTTGTAAAAATTTTTGTAAGTTTTTCTTTGGGCTTTAAAGATTTATTTTAGGCAAAGACCTGGCTTAAATTAATTCGAGTGGATGTTCAACAATCCTGGATTTATTCAATATTTCCTTGTCTGGCTCGCCATAAATTCACGACTCCAATCGAGATCAAGAGCAAACCTAGGTCCAGACTCAGGGGTGGAAGCATCATGTTGCCGAAATTAGCCTACGAAAAGACCCTAAAGGCGCAGAATTCGAATCGTTGGGCGAGCTCCCTTCTAAAGTGTTGAGGTAGTGAAGACTCTTTCCCACATCAGCGCATGATCGAAACTTCGGGGGTGATTGAGAAGGAACAGGGGAATGGGTTCTATCTGGTCACCCTCGAGCAGCCTGCTGGTCACCAGTGCCTCTGTCGAGCTGCTGGGAAACTGACCAAGTTCCGGATCAAGCTGTTGGCTGGCGACAAAGTCCTGGTCGAGATCAGTCCATACGATCTGACCCGTGGCCGGATCACCTACCGAGAGCGCAATGCTGGTGCACCAGGTGGACGACCAGGCGGTAATCGACCCGGAGGGCCACGTCGCCGTTGATCGGTTGAAGCGTTAATCGATCAACGCTTCGATCGCTTGTTTAAATTCGCTGCGTTGCTTCACCCCACGCCATTGTTTCACCATCGCTTTGTGGTGAAAGAGCTGAATGGTGGGTGTTCCGCTAACGCCGGCTTGCTCGGCAATGTCCTGGTCCGCTTCAATATCAATCACGATTGCTTGGGCGGCGCCGTCGAGTTCGTTGATCACGCGTTGAAGCTGAGGCTTCAACACATGACATGGACCGCAGCTTTGTGAGGTGTAAATCACCAGGATTGGTTTACTGCTGTCGTGATATAGCTTTCGCAGGGCGTAACCACCCTTTTGCCATAGGCCTTCAGCGCTGTACGTGGCTTCTGTGGTGACGTCCACATTGACCGGGCGCTCGGCTTTCGCAGGTTCAACATTGTCGCGCTTCACTCGAGTAGCCAAGTCGTGATGGGTGAGCCAACGTTCGGCTGCTAAAGCGGCTTTGCAGCCACTGCCCGCAGCTGTAATGCCCTGCCGCCACTCAGCATCTGCCACATCTCCCGCTGCAAAAACTCCATCGATCGATGTTTCTGGTCGGCCTGATTCCGTCGCGAGGTAGGCCTTGCTGTCAAGGTCAATTTGACCTTTCAACAGTTCAGTATTTGGTGTGTGGCCAATCGCATAAAACAAACCTTTCACCGCCAGGTCAGTTGTTGACGCATCGGTACGGTTTCGAAGGGTGAGTGTGTCCATCCAGTCTTCACCGCTTACGTCGACAATTTCACTGTTCCAATGCACGGTGATGGCTGGATTGGCCAGCACACGGTCGGCCATGGCGGCACTGGCCCGCAACCGCTCTGAACGCACAATGAGGTGGACTTGACTGCCATATTTTGTGAGATATACAGCTTCTTCGCAGGCGGAATCACCCCCACCGACAACGGCAAGTTCGGCGTTACGGAATTGGGGGGTGGCTCCATCACAGATGGCACAGGCGCTGATGCCACTGCTCCAAAATCGTTCCTCTGAGGGCAATCCCAATCGGTTGGCACTGGCACCCGTCGCAATCACAACGGAATGGGCCCGGATCATGTCCCCTTCCACTTCGATCTGAAATGGCCGTTGGCTTAGATCGATGGAATCTGCATCGGCTTCAACCAGATGGGTGCCCCAGCGCACTGCTTGAGCCTTCATTAAATCCATTAACTCCGGTCCAAGAACGCCATCTGGAAATCCAGGAAAGTTTTCGACGTGGGTGGTGGTCATCAATTGCCCACCAGGGATCCCGCCCCGTTGGAAACCGGTGATCAAGGTGGGCTGAAGGTTGGCTCGCGCGGCGTAAATGGCCGCTGTGTATCCAGCCGGTCCTGAGCCGACAATCACGAGATTCTCAATCGACTCGGGCGCACTAGCAACCATGCTCTTATGCGGATTGAATATGAGTTAAATCTTAGGAGCGGACGATGGCTGCTGTGCTGCGTTCGGTATTTGTTCGCTATGCCAACTGGATATCAATGCAACGCGTTTAGATTTCAAGTTGATAATCGTTCGACAAGCGGTCGTTTAAATCTTCCGGTTTATTTGAAGTGGTAGGCATTGTCAAAATCGTGTCGTCGAGCATCGCAACGTTTTCTCCAACGCAAGTGATCCATTCTCGAAATTCCTGGGTCACGGCATAACTGTCTTCAAAACGCTCGTCTTTATCTAAGAAGGCGATACGCGTTGTAGCCCAGCTGGTTGCAACACTGATACGGCGTTCCATCGCTGCGTCCATAACAATCTCCTCGTTGTGCGTCAGGTTGCTTGATCAAAGGCCTAAATCGTGGCCCGTATGACTAAAAGTTCGCATTTTTCTCTCACGAATGCTGTAATCACCGCTGCAAAAACAAGGGAAGTTCTGGCGTCTTCAGACGGATGACTTCTCCGGCACCATCCTCAACCGCTTCCATGGGCAGGCTGGGACCACGCCAGTGACCACCAGTCGCAAGGTCATCCGCCTCGGCATCCTCGCGGGGTCGTAAAACGTAGGGCTCGGCGATCGACCACGAACGGGCGTACTCCATCAGCAACGGGTCGGCTGGAGCAAAAACGAAGGAGGGTGAGCGTGGGATCCTCTCCGTTGCCGCAAGGGTCGCCGTCATCCGAACAGCCCGAGTGATTCCTTGAACGAACCGACTTCGGGTGACAACGGTCGTGAGATAAGCCACAACCCTCAGTCGTGGCGCATCAAAACCTTCAGCACACATGTCGATGCTGACAAGCCAATCGGCCGCGCCGCGTTGAAATCCATTGAGACGCTCTGCCGCCTGTGGGCTTTGGGAGTGCACCAGGTCCACGCGATTGCCGTCTTCTCTCAGCAGCGTGGCGATGGCTTCGGCGTGATCAATATCCCTGGCGATCACAAGTCCCGCAGCATCTGGATGGCTTTGGCGTAGATCCGTCAACTTGCGTTGCGCTCGCAGCAACACCTGTTGACCGATGCTGCTGCTGTCGGCCAAGCGGATCGCGCGGCGCAGGTTGCGGGCTCGCCAACTTTCCCGATGTTCGGCGGAAAGAGGTGATACGTCACGATCGGGCATCCCTTCTCTGCTGTGCTCCACCCATCCGTCCTGAAAGCGAAATTCGAGGGGGCGTACGTCCCCGGCGGCGATGAGATCCCTGGGTTCAACACAGAGATCCGGGCGTATTTGCTCCACCACCATTCCGTTCTGGACGACTCGAATGCGCCGGGCTGCGCAGAAACCAAGGTTGTCGGCGCGGAATGGGGTTCCCGTCAGTCCGACTCGCAACTTGAATGCTTGGGTGAGCGCTTGAAAGGTTTGGCCCCAGGCGGGTGCTTTGGGGTCCTCAGGATCCAGCCCGAGGTGGTGTGCCTCATCGGCAATCGCCATACACCGCTCAGGTTGCAGTGGTCTGAGTTGTTTCTGCAGTTGGTCGAACTGTCGTCCAGCCGCCTGATAGGTCACCAACAGCCCATCGGAAGCCTGAGCAGCTGCATCGGTGCAGGGCCATTCCTCCAGGCTTAAGCCGAGCCCGGCCGCTGCCTTTTTCCACTGCCCCAGAATTGATGTTCGATGGCAGAACACCACAAATCGATCCAGATGGCCTTCGCGTTGCATGCGGGAAAACCCCAGGAGTGCCCCAAGGGTTTTTCCTGCTCCTGGTCCCGCAAACACAAGAATGTCGCCATGGTCAGTGCCTAAGGAGCCACTCGAGAGTTGATCCAAGCGGCGTCGCAACAACTGAATCAGCTGTTGCTGCCAGTCACGCGGTTGGATCGGTGCCGATGCAGCGCCTGAGTGAGTCGGAAGATTGAAGCTGCAGGCGCTGATGGTGTTTCTGTCGAGGATGAGTCTTTATTAACGGCAGCGAACGGCTTTGGCATCCGCATGGCCGTGCGAAAAACACAATCTTGGATCGGATCCGTCGTCAACTCGACTGTTGTTGGAACGGCAACGACAACAGCGACTTGAGATGGTTTGGACCTGCCAATTGCGTCGTGGGGGACGTTGCGAGGCAGGCCTTTGGCCGTAAGCAGGATGTTGTGGTGTGGCACCTCCGAAGAGGAGGCGCTGATCAGAGGGCGTTGGCGTGGTTCAACACCAAGCGTTCAACTTCATCGAGCGCATCTTCCGTGGCTTGATGGGCGGCCTCGAAATCACCATTGGCAGTGTCCATCAGCTGTTGGGCCACACGGTCGAGCAGGTCCTGGCGTCGCTCTTCAATCATCGCGAGCAGTTCTTTCTCAACCAGGGTGCGAACGGCTTGAGCGCGGAGCTCGTCTTCACTCGCCTCAGCAAATGTTCCTTGCACCAGTTCTTGGATGAACAAACGGTGCACTTCACTGCTGCGCAGAAAACTTTCGGTGGCGTTGATGATGCCATCCACAAGGGTCTGGTCAGGCTCAGAATCGCGTTCGGCCAGTTTGAACTCCCAATCCAGATGGCGACGCTGCCATCCGGATGCGTGCAGGCTTGGCATCACGCTTTGGGAGAACGTGTCGACCGACATTTCATAAATCCGCTCGGCCAGGCGTTCGCACCAGTCCTTGCCATGGCTCTGCAAGGTGGATTTCATCGTTTCCCGTTCCACAGCATGACCACCGTGGTGGCTGTGGCAAACGCCGTCGGGACATTCGATTGCGCTGAGACCCATACAAAACATTGGATGTCCCTTTGAACTAGCCACACCAGCGGCTTTCGGCCGCGTTCTTCATCAATCCTGCGGATCTCAAGATGGCGACCTCGTAATCTTGATTGGGTCGGTGGATGTTTTCGCCTTGCCCAGACTTCTAATACCGGTGGAGTCGACGCCGGGAGAAACCCGGATCGCGGCAACGCCCGACACGGTCAAAAAATTCATTTCGCTCGGCTGTTCGGTCTCGGTTGAGTGCGGCGCCGGTGTGGCGTCGGGATACTTAGACGCTGCTTATTCCGATCAGGGTGCAACGTTGGTTGCGGTTGGAGATGCCATCACCTGGTCTCAAGCCGACATCCTTCTCTGTGTTCAGCCGCCGGCTCCAGAGAAGCTGCGACGCCTGCATCAGGGGGCATTGGTGGTGGGTCTGATGGCGCCCTATGCCAATGCGTCCTTAGCGGCGACCCTTCGAGAGGGTGGGCTTTCGGCCATGGCTTTGGAGCTGCTGCCAAGAATCAGCCGTGCTCAGTCGGCGGATGCCCTGTCATCTCAAGCGAACATCGCTGGTTACAAATCGGTGCTCTTGGCATCGGCCGCCTTGGATCGTTATTTCCCAATGCTGATGACGGCGGCAGGCACCGTGCAGCCCGCCAAGGTGGTGATTCTTGGGGCCGGTGTGGCTGGATTGCAGGCGGTGGCAACGGCCCGACGTCTTGGGGCAGTGGTTTATGTGAGTGATATTCGCCCTGCTGTGAAGGAACAGGTGGAATCCCTTGGCGCTCGCTTTATCGAGCCGCCAGAAATGGATGACAAGCCTGCCGAATCCGGTGGCTATGCCAAGCAGGCCTCCGATTCTTTCCTTGCTGCTCAGCGTCAGCAATTGTCCGATCAATTGGCCGAGGCGGACGTGGCGATCTGTACCGCCCAGGTGCCGGGCCGCCGTGCTCCCCGTTTGATCAGTGAAGACATGCTGGACCGCATGCGCCCAGGTGCCGTTGTTGTTGATTTGGCTGTGGCGCAGGGCGGTAATTGTGCGGACACGCTCCCAGGGCAGACCGTGGACCGCAAAGGGGTGAAGTTGATCGGGGGGAACGATCTCCCCTGCACGGTTCCCAACCACGCCAGTGCGCTGTACGCCCGCAACCTTGTGGCTCTATTGGAGCCCACGATGAAGGATGGCCAGTTCAGTTTGGATCTCGATGATGAACTGATTGCCGGTTGTTTGATTGCTCAGGACGGCTCGATCCGCCGCGGCGACGTTCTCACCCCAGGAGCCAACTGATGGAATCCTCGTTTGTTGAATTTTTATGGGTGCTGCTCTTGGGCAGCCTTCTCGGTCTTGAACTGATCGGGAAAGTTCCACCCACCTTGCACACGCCGCTGATGAGTGGTGCCAATGCCATCTCGGGCATCACGGTGTTGGCCGCTCTCACCGCGATCATCAAGGCCGATGGAAACCCAACTCTGTTGGTGCTCGGTTCGATCTCTCTGGGTTTTGCCCTGTTCAATGTGATCGGTGGCTTTCTTGTCACGGATCGAATGCTGGCGATGTTCAGCCGTAAGCCCGCACGCAAGGAGAACCGCTGATGACTGACTATCTCAAGTACGCGATCGACCTTGTCGCTGTTCTGCTGTTGGCCTTAGGCATTAAGGGCCTTTCGAAAGTGCGGTCCGCCCGAGGGGCGAACCAATTGGCGGCCGTGGCGATGGGGTTGGCGGTGGTCGGCCTATTGGTGAATTACGTCGGGATTCCAACCTTTAACGCCCAGGCATGGTCTTGGATCGTTGGGGGAAGCATCGTCGGTGGTGTGCTCGGGGTGATCACGGCCCAGCGAGTTCCGATGACGTCGATGCCGGAAACCGTCGCTTTGTTCAACGGTTGCGGTGGTATGTCGTCGTTGCTGGTTGCTTTGGCTGCTGCGTTGGAACCGATTGCCCTTGATGCGACAGGCCCGGTTGCCCTGGTGTCGATTGTTGTGTCGGTCTTTGTGGGTTCGATCACCTTCACCGGATCGATTGTGGCGATGGCCAAGCTGCAGGGTTGGCTGTCGACGCCGCCCTGGATGCAAAGTCGGCTGCGCCATGTCGTGAATATCGCCTTGGCTGTGGCGGCGTTGGTGGGTGCCATCGAAATGGTGCGCACCACCGGTGGTGCCACGGGCCTGTGGCTTTTGGTGGTGGCCTCCAGTTTGTTGGGTATTGGCGTGACGCTACCGATTGGTGGTGCCGATATGCCTGTTGTGATCTCTCTGCTGAACAGCTACTCCGGTGTTGCAGCAGCAGCGGCAGGTTTCGTCGTCGGCAGCCAGTTGCTGGTCGTGGCTGGAGCGATGGTGGGAGCTGCCGGTTTAATCCTCACCCAGGTGATGTGCAACGGCATGAACCGTTCCCTGGTGTCTGTGCTGTTTGGTGGAGCGCTTGGAGCAAGCTCCAGCTCAAGTGCTGGTGGTGGGGAATACACCAACATCACGAGCTGCAGCGTTGAGGAGTGCGCCCTCACGCTGGAGGCTGCAGAACGGGTGATCATCGTTCCTGGCTATGGACTCGCCGTGGCTCAAGCCCAGCACACACTGCGTGAGGTCACCCGTTCCCTGGAGGCCGCTGGTATCGATGTGACCTACGCAATTCATCCGGTGGCTGGTCGTATGCCCGGTCACATGAATGTGCTTCTCGCGGAGGCCGATGTGCCCTACGAACAGCTCAAGGAAATGGATGTGATTAATCCAGAGTTCCCGGCCACTGATGTGGTGTTGGTGTTGGGTGCGAACGACGTTGTAAACCCCCAGGCCAAGACCGATCCCAATTCGCCGTTGTATGGCATGCCTGTGCTCGATGTCCAGCAAGCTCGCACGGTGTTTGTGGTGAAGCGCGGCATGAGTGCTGGTTATTCCGGCATCAAGAATGATCTTTTTGATCTCGCGAATACCTCCATGGTGTTTGGCGATGCCAAAAAGGTTTTGGGGGATCTGCTCGTGGAGCTCAAGGATCTCGGCGTTGGCAAGTAGTGACTGACCATCCCCCTCGGGTGGCGAATGACCCTCAGCTGTTGAAGCAGCTGGGGGTTTCGTCGTTTCAGCAGCGTTTCCCCTGGTTTGGGGGGGATCTCCAAACGTTGCGAGACACCCTTCGCCCCGTGGATCTTCCAGAAGAGACGGGCCGTCGGGTGTTGGTGGATGTGCCTGCTCTTCCCACTGGGGCGGCGCAGGCAGGACAACTCTTGGCCCTTCTTGATCAACCGACTCGGGAGCCCCGTGGCCTGGTGTTGCTGCTGCATGGCTTGGGAGGGTCGAGCGCCCGGGAAGGCTTGCGTCGGATGGGTCTTCGTTTGCAATCGGCTGGATTTGCCGTGCTGCGTCTCAATCTGAGGGGGGCGGATCCCGGTCGAGAGTTTGCCGGTGGCACCTATGCGGCTCGCTGCAACAGTGATCTTCTGCCGGTGATCGCCCGTGCCCGTCAGCTAGCCGGTGATCGTCCGTTGTTGGGTGCTGGAATCTCCTTGGGGGGAACGATGTTGCTCAATGCATGCCTCAGTGTTCCCGGGGTTCTGGATGGGCTTTTTTGTGCGAGTAGTCCGCTGGATCTCGCGGATTGCAGTGCCTCGATCGAGCGCCCCCGCAATCGGGTGTATCAACGTTGGCTGCTCAAGCGGTTGGTGCGTCAGACCCTTGCGGATCCCTTCGGCGTCAGTGCCAAAGAGTTGGTGGACCTCAGCGGTGATGCAGCACCGCGCACGATTCGCGCCTTCGATGCTGCCGTGACAGCACCGCGGTGGGGCTTCGACGATGTGGAGGCCTACTACCGGGAGGCCTCACCGTTGCTCCATCTCATCGCTGGCCAAGACAAGCTGCCGCCCACCTTGTTGCTTCAAGCGTTGGATGATCCATGGGTGCCAGCCTCAGCGGCTCTCCGCTTGGCTGATGATGTGAAAACCAGCAGCACCATTGGATTGCAGTTCACCCAGAAGGGCGGGCACAACGGTTTTCATGGTCGAGGGGGGTGCTGGGGGGATCAGCTCGCCGCCGCCTGGTTGGGGGCCATCGTCGACCGTTGAATCAGCCATTCTTCGATCGGCTCTCTGCCGATCACGTGTTCGGTGAGGATCCGTTCAATGCGCTCTGGTGTCACCTCTCCATACCAGGTGCCATCTGGCCAAATCAGCAGGACGGGCCCCCGATCGCAGATCCTTAAACAATCGACTTTGCTGCGCAACACAATGCCCTCAGGGCGAGAGGATTCTTCGAGGCCAAGGCGTTTGACACTCTGTTTCAGCGCATCCCACGTGGCTGCTCCCTTGGCGGGATCACAGCATTTGGCCTTGCTGGGGGTGGCACATAGCAAAAGGTGATGACTGATCTTGGCTGAAGTCATGCCGCGACGGCAGGGCCTGAAATTCGTGTGGTGCCTCGGCTCACCTGTTCACGCACCGCTGTCCGCGCCCACTGGTCCACGCTCAGCACATCATCGAGTTGGGGTTGGGCCATGAGATCGGGTTTGTGGCGTTCGCAGGCCGCTTCGATCACGTCAGGAATATCAAGGAAGTGGATGTGTTCTTCCAGAAACTGGGCCACGGCCTCTTCGTTGGCGGCATTCATCACAGCGGGCATCGTCCCCCCTGCGCGGCCTGCGGCATAGGCCAATTCCATGCATGGATATTTCTTGGGATCGGGTGCCCGGAAGCTGAGTTGTCCAACTTCAGTGAGATCAAGGCGTCGCCAGGGTGTTTCCAAGCGGGATGGCCAACTGAGGCAATACAGGATGGGCAGCTTCATATCGGGCCAGCCCAGTTGCGCCAACACCGAGGAATCGGCCATCTCCACCATCGAGTGGATGATGCTCTGGGGATGAATCACGATTTCGATGTGGTCGTAATCAAGCCCGAATAGGTAATGGGCTTCGATCACCTCGAGGCCCTTGTTCATCAAGGAGGCGGAATCGACCGTGATTTTGCGGCCCATGCTCCAGTTGGGATGGCTGGTGGCATCGGCAACCGTGGCTTTCTCAAGGTCTGTGGCGTTCCAATCGCGGAATGCACCACCCGATGCTGTGAGTTGGATGCGTCGCAGCCCAGGGGTCGGCACACCGGTGGACAGGCGAGCGGTGTCAGCAAATGGGGTGCCCTGCAGGCATTGAAAAATGGCGGAGTGTTCTGAATCCGCAGGCAACAAGCGGCTGCCGCTTTTTTTCAGCTCAGGCAAAACAACGGGGCCTGCCGCAATCAGTGTTTCCTTGTTGGCCAGAGCCAGATCCTTTCCAGCTCGAACGGCCGCCAGAGTTGGTAAGAGGCCGGCGCAGCCCACGATGCCTGTGACGACAAGCTCGGCACTACCCCAAGAGGCGGCGACATCAAGCCCATCGGCGCCCCCCACCATTTGCGGAAATTGAGCCGGTCGGTCGGAGGGATCAAGGGCCTCCAATCGCTGCTTCAATTCAGGCAGCAAGGTTTCATCGGCCAAGGCCACTAGCTCCGGCTGATGCCGCTTGATTTGTTCCACCAGTAAGGCCAAATTGCGGCCCGCCGTGAGCGCCACGACGCGGAACTGGTTGGGAAAGTCGTCAACGATCTCAAGGGTCTGTGTACCGATCGACCCCGTGGAACCCAGCACGCTGATGGCTTTCATGCGGTCCCAGTCGTTTTGACCAGTCTCCCACCAGGTTGCTCAATCGCTGGCAAGCTGATTCACAGCTTTGGACTATCACCGCGCAATGGCGATCAAGGAGCACTGGCGGTCTGGCTTCGGATTTGTGCTGGCGGCGGCGGGCAGTGCCGTTGGTTTAGGCAATCTCTGGGGGTTTGCCTACCGCGCATCCCAGGGTGGTGGTGGAGCGTTTTTGTTTCTGTACCTCTTGATTGTTTTGGTGGTCTGCCTGCCGGTGTTGGTGGCAGAAATGGTGCTGGGCCGCAGCACGGGCCACAGCCCGCTGCTGGCTCCGGTCACGGCGGCTGGTCCCCGTTGGCAACCGATGGGTTGGCTGTTTGTGCTGGCGTCCTGCGGGATTTTGGCGTTTTACGCCGTGTTGATGGGCTGGACCGGGGTGACCTTGATTCAGGCTCTAACCCAAGGCCTACCTGCAGACATCAACGAGGCCGAAGCTTTTTTTGCAGGCCTGAGTGGTGGCCGTGCCGCCCTGCTCGGTCAATTGGTGAGCCTGGTGCTCACGGCCGGTGTCGTGGCGGCAGGCGTGCGCGGCGGCATCGAACGCTTATCGCGTTGGGGTTTGCCGCTGCTGTTTGCCCTGTTAATCGGCTTGGCGATCTGGGCGGCTGGTCTCGATGGTGCTGGAGAGGGATATCGCACCTTCTTACTGCGTTGGGATGGAGCTGAACTCACGAATCTCACCACGATTCGCAATGCCTTCACCCAGGCCTTTTTCTCGATTGGCACCGGCATCGGCTGCATCTTGGCTTACTCCGCCTACCTCGATCGTGACGCCCACCTCCCAAGGGAGGCCGTGGCCGTGGTGGGCATGGATACGGCGGTGGGGTTGTTGGCAGGCATGGTGACGTTCCCCGTGGTGATGAGTTTTGGACTTCAAGATGTGATCAGCGGGTCCACGCTTGGCACGATCTTTATTGCCTTGCCCACCGGCTTGGCCTCCCTGGGATCCACGGGGCAACTCGTGGCGGTGTTGTTTTTCGGATTGGCATTCCTTGCTGCGATCACCTCCGCCGTATCGCTGCTGGAGGTGCCTGTGGCGTGTCTGATGGATCGGTTGAATTGGACCCGTTCCCGTGCCGTGTGGGTCTCCACCGCTGTGATCTTTGTGCTCGGGTTGCCCGCAGCAACGTCCCTCGGCGTCTTGGGATGGATGGACTCGGTGTTTGGCGGTTTGCTGCTGATCCTTGGGGGATTGCTGTTGGCTCTTTTGCTCGGCTGGGTGGTGCCTCGTCGCTTCTCAGACGATTTGGACCAGTCGTCTACACCTCCGGCCCTGCGCCGTTTTCTGCTGGTGTTGTTGCGCTGGGTGTCCCCGCCGATCGTCGCCACGGGTCTGGTGATCAGCGTGATCGACCTCGTGCAGGGCTAAGCCCAACCCAGGCGCTACGACTTGGGATCGTTGGATGGATCCAGCATCGATTCCATCTTGCGGATGCGGACCAGCATTTTTTGCCACACCTCGAGTTTCCAGGCCTGTTCCGGGTCCTTGGTTTGCTCCGCCAGCCGCTGTTGATCTCTCACCTTGGTCTCGAGATCTTCGCCGGCATCGAGAGCTTTCATCAGCTCCATCTCCAGCTTGGCTGTCTCCATGAAGTTCAGCTTCTTAAGCCAGAGCATGCCGTTGAGATGCGATCACTGCAGGCAGTTTGACGGGCTTAGCGGCGAATCCACTCCGTGATGCCCCCCGGTTTGTCAATGAGTTCGATTCCTTGCACGTTGAGTTCATCCCGGATCCGATCTGCTTCGGCGTAGTTCTTGGCGGATTTGGCAGCAATTCGGGCATCGATCGCGGCCTGAATGTCAACCGGGTCTGTGGCGTCATCGCCACGGCCTGAGGTCTCGGCGTCGGCTTCGCAGCGAAGACCGAGGACCGCCGCGAGTTCACGCAGCAATCGCCAGCGCAGGGCTAAGGCAGCCAGCTCGTCGGCGGGGCGATCGGCACGATCACCCCGGTCCAGGCGGTTGGCTAACGCACGCAGGGGCTTCGCCAGATCAAAAAGCACCGCAAGGGCCCCGGAACTGTTGAGGTCGTCGTCCATCGCATCGATGAACCGTTGTTGGAGGGGTTCCAATGGTTCGGATGGATGGTGGCTTGTTCCGACTAGGGCGTCTGGCGCTAAGGCTGGCGTGGCTGGCCATTCCAGGGATTGGCCATGGCGCTCACCCAAGCCCAACGCTGCATTCAGGCCTTTCCAGCCGGTGGCTGCTGCCTCCAGGGCATCCGCAGTGAAATCCAAGGGCTTGCGGTAGTGCGCTTGGAGCACAAATAACCGCAGCGTCATGGGTGATACACCGCTCTCGAGCAGCGATCGGATCGTGGTGAAGTTGCCGAGTGACTTGCTCATCTTTTGGCCGCCCACGTTCACCATCCCGTTGTGCATCCACACCTGGGCGAGCTCTTTCCCCGTAGCGGCTTCTGATTGGGCAATTTCGTTCTCGTGGTGCGGGAACACCAAATCGGCGCCACCGAGATGAATGTCGATCGTGTCGCCGAGTTCGGCTCGCACCATGGCTGAACATTCGATGTGCCAACCGGGTCGGCCGGCACCCCACGGAGACGGGAAGCTGGGCTCCCCCTCTTTGGCGCCTTTCCAGAGGGCAAAGTCGAAGGGATGTTGTTTGCGCGCTCCCTCGGCATCGGCGACGCGACCGCCGGCGTTCTCCTGCTGTTCGTTGAGGTCGCGGCCGCTCAATTTCCCATAACCGGCATGCTTCATCACCGCGAAATACACATCTCCATCGGCGCTGTAGGCAGCGCCTTTCGCTTCCAGTTCGCCGATTAGGGCACGAATCCCATCCAGGCATTGGGTTGCCCTGGGCATTCGGTCGGGTCGCAGGATCCCGAGGGAATCCATATCGGCATGGAACGCATCAATATTCCGTTCACTCACAGCGGTCATCGATGAGTTCTCTTCCGATGCTCGTTTGAGGATTTTGTCGTCGATGTCGGTGAAGTTCTGAACGAAGCTCACCTCCAGTCCGCTCCAAATCAGATATCGCCGCAGCACATCCCAGTTGATGTAGCTGCGGGCATGGCCCAGGTGGCAGAGGTCATAGACCGTCACGCCACAGCAGTAAATGCTTGCTTTGCCCGGCCGGAGTGGCGTGAACGGTTCCGTGCGGCGGGTCAGGGTGTTGGTGAGCCGCAGGGTCATGGAGATGGACAAGGCGCGTATCAAGCAATAAGAGGTTAGTTCAGAGGGTTGAGTAAACTAAAATGAGGATGATTAGTGGAAATATTTTGCAAGTTTTTGTATCGATTGGGTGCGCCTGCATTGATGTTTGATGTTGATGAATGTTTCTGAGTAGGTGTGAATATGTTTGCTGGCTGAAGATGCTTTTTGCAGGCTAGATTGCGTTTTTGGATCTATGCAATCGTTTTGTATGGTCGTTTCTAAGTATCTATTTCATATTTGAAACGCTTGAAATATGGTGTCATGTGCGTCTCCTAGTCGCCTCTGCCAATGCCTGGAGCGCCACCACTTTTGCCGGGCGGATCGATCCGGGGGAAGCCAAGCTTGAAGATATTGCAGGACTTTCTTCTGATGTCATCGGTGGCTTTAAGTTCAATCAATTTGCAGAGCTTTCGGCTGAGGCGGTTTATGATTTCAAGCTAGATTGGTTCGATGCATAGCTACCGAAGGTTGTCGATGGTCTCCATCGGGATCAATCTGAGTCTTTAACTTCGAAGGTAATTGGTGGCTCAAGTGGCGATTATATGGAGAATCTGAAGCCCAATATCCTTGTGTCGATTCTACCCGTTGTCTTTATAGTCATCCCGCCCGAGGCTTTTCAGGCTTTTGAGTCAGGTCATAGAAAGAAGCTAGAGAATGATCCTCTTGTCGTGATGGTGCCGGCTGCATTCGCCTAAATCACTCCAGCCTTTGATGGATTCAAATTCGAAACTTTTTAATGACTTGCCTGATCGGTTGATTGGTCAAATTGATCCGGAAAATAAAAGAGAGGGTATCTATATTGATTAAGCTTAAGGAGTTCGAGGATGTGACTGATGAGCGGTGCTGTCAATTTAGTATTGACATTGCATGCGTGTTGACCTGTTGCCTATGCGCGAGTTTGAGCCTGATATTTTTTTCTCGATTTATGCTTAATTCATTAAAGCTTGGCTCGCCCAATATTAGTCAAGTCAGTTTGATGAGCTGCGGACCGAAGGGGATGGACGATTGATAGTGGCTTCCATCGAATTCGAACCGTCCCTGCCTTTGCTCTTGTAAAGGTTGATTGAACAAAAATAGTATGTAAGTAAAATCTTAAGCGTCAGTGCTCGTCGATGTCGTATCAAAGCCCGGTTCGGTCTCCCCTTTCGGAGAATCCGTGGATCGACGGACTGATTGACGGTTATCGCTGGGGCACCACAACGGCCTCTCCCAGCATTGGATACACCTTTATTGGCGCCACAGCTAAGAAGCCTCGAGGGCTGTTTGCCGGGTATCCCTCGTGGGGGTGGACTGACGACGAACGGGCCTTGATGGTCAGTGCCATCGCTGCCATTGAGGTGGTGTGTGGACTGCGTTTTGTGGACCGTGGTGATGACAACGACGATGACGTCGAAATTTGGTTTTACAACCTGGACAAGGAGGCTGCCGATGGGGCCTTTGGTTTCGCTTACACCCCTGGTAGCGACTCTGATGAGGGATTGGTCGCGATTAATTGGTCGACTTACCGAGATGAGGACGGAACAGAACGCCACCCGATTGCTCCGGGAAGTTTCTACGGTCTCACCTTTCTCCATGAGCTCAGCCATGCTGTCGGGTTGAAACATCCCCACGACCTTGGGCTCATAGGACAACCTCGGTTCCCGGATCTGACGCGTCGCTCAAATATCTACCGGGATTCCGGGCGATATGGACAAAATGCGCAGCCCTGGACACAGATGACTTATGTCGACAAGAAGTCTGGCAATGGTGCAGTTCCTAACAGTGAAGAGGCGTTTGGCTTTTTGCAAACCCCAGGCGCTTTGGATATTGCGGCGTTGCAGTGGCTGTATGGAATCAATCCTGATGCTGCAGCTGGTAACGATGTGTACAGGCTGCCGACCAACAATGTCGAAGGGGTTGGTTGGAAGAGCATTTGGGATACGGCAGGGCGTGATCGTATTGATGGTTCGCGTGCATCGGATCCAGTCACAATTGACCTTCGCAATGCAACTCTCGACTTAAGTGATTCCGCTGGGGGCAATCTCAGTCGAGTTGAGGGGGTTATGGCCGGCTTCACCATTGCTCATGACTGGGATGGGCGTGCGGTGGGGAAGCCAGCGGGCCTCTGCATCATCGAAGATGCCACCGGTGGTCGTGGAGATGACTGGTTGATTGGTAACGCCGCCCGCAATTTGCTCAAAGGTCGTCGGGGTGATGATGTTCTCTATGCCGGTGAATCAGGGCCGGATCGCTTGAAGGGAGGACCGGGACGTGATCAATTTTGGCTTTCATCGCAATCGGGAGCCTTTGTCACCGTTCTTGATTTCGACCTTGAGGCTGATCGACTGGTGCTCGATCAAAGGTTCAAGAATGTTGAGCTGGATGAACATCGGCGTGGAACCAACGTGCTTGTATCCGGGATTCATGTGGCTTTGATTGCCAATGTCGAAGGAGTCAATTTGTCGGAGCATGCCTCGTTTGAGTCGTTTTCCTTCCTTTGAACAACGGTTAAAGATTCCTTGAGTTCATAAGTGTTACAGCGTGGTTTCTTGGCGGGATGTGTACGCGATGAGAGAAGACTTTTCTCTCTCGGTTTTCACTCGGGGAGGACTTTGATACCTTATTGCACTTTCTTAGGCGAGATTCATTCTGGACACTTGTGTTAGGAGCTTGTGCTTCGTTCACTTCTGCAATTGTTTGAGGACAATTCAGGGTATTGATCCTGGACACTTGCTGAGATCAGGCACCCAATCCGAGCATGTCTGAGATGCTTGATGCTGAGGCAATGGGTGAATTCAAGGTGGATCAGTTGAGTGAGATTTTGACATGATCTATTCACTCACGGCCGTCATCCGGGAGTCTTCCTCGGCAGCCCATTTGGATATTTTGTCGTCGATATCGGTGAAGTTCTGAACGAATCTCACGTCC
>JBDQPG010000043.1:0-18486 GCA_040260695.1 Synechococcus sp. SFB_27S_18OctNov_coas_78
GCACAAAGCGCTCCTCAGGAACCGGGGACTCCTGAGCCGGATTCACTTTGCTCAACCGCTGCTCACACCACAGCGCCTGGACCTGCTGCGCGCGAGCACGTTGGACTGGCGACAGCGGCGTCCTGATGAAGTGCTCGAGCCGACTGGGAGCCGTGGCATCAAAGTGCACCCCAAGATCATCAATCAGAAGCGCAAGCGGCGGATCGCCTCTTCCCTTGCCGAGGGAGCGGAGAAAGCCATCCTCAAGGTGCCAAACGGGAAGCCCCCAGTGCTGCCCTAACCGCTCCACCCGCCGCGCACTCGGACGACGCCCCCAGGCCAACAACGCATCCACATCACGACGTCGTCCCGGCACCAATTGAGCCGGAGCCAACAAGCTCGGCAGGGTTTGATGCACAAGCATTCCCCGGGCCGGCACACCGAGTCGCGCAGCAGCAAGCCTGGTCATCGGGTAAGACAGGGCATACCGAATCCTCTTCGATGGCGGCCCATGCTGCAGCGCTGGCCTTGATCCCCGCCCGCGGAGGATCCAAGGGAATCCCAGGCAAAAATCTGCAAGACGTGGGAGGCCTTCCCCTTGTAGTGCGCTCTATTCATGCTGCACAGGCAAGTCATCGCGTGACCCGTGTGGTGGTCAGCACAGATGACGACGACATCGCTGCCATCTCACGCAACGCCGGTGCGGAGGTTGTTCAACGCCCGCCGAGTCTCTCCGGAGACACCGCCAGTTCCGAATCAGCACTTCTGCATGCCCTGAACGAACTCGAATTCCACGGTGAAATAGAAGCCAATCTGGTCTTTCTGCAATGCACCTCACCCTTCACCACAGGGGAACAAATCGACAAGGTTCTCGCGGCCTTAGACACAAATGAATTCAATAGCAGTTTTGCGGTCACTCCCTGGCATGGCTTCCTATGGAGAGCGAACGGGGGAGGGGTTAACCATGACCCGAACGCACCGCGCCAACGCCGCCAAGACCTTGAACCAAGTTTTCTTGAAACAGGAGCGATCTATGCGATGCGCACCACAAACTTTCGTGCTGTAGGGCAACGGTTTTGCCACCCATGGCAACCCGTCGTTTTGACGGATCCCGGTCCCGAAATCGACACGCCCGATGATCTCGCCCTTTGCCGAAGTCTTGCTTCTATCTTACCCGGCTAATTTCAGAAGAATCGTGATCCCCGTCGATGGCGCCCAACGCTCCAAAGCGCCTCGAAGGTCGCAAAGTGGCGGCGGTGGCATGTTTCGACTCATTCGGGAAGCTTGCAATGGCACTCCTGGCGGCGTGTCGCAGGGAAGGAGCCGAAACCACGCTGCATTTGCTGGAAATCAACAATCGCTCCTTGTCTCGACGGCAACGCTTGGAGATCCGAAGGATCGACCCTCGCACCCCCATTGAAAAGCACAACTGGAGCAACCTTCGGAGCCTCTGCAGTGCGATGGCGGGTGAGGTTGATGCCCTCATCCTTGGCCTAGATGGCCAGCGCAGTCGCGATGCCTTGTTACAAGTCCAAGGCGCTTGGGAGAACGACAAAACCAGGCCAAGACTAATTAGTGCGTACCCCGGCATTCTTTTTCGCTTCGCTCTCGAGGGAATGCTCGATCGTTCGGGCGCTGATTTGTTGTGTCTTAATAGCCAGCAAGATCTGGCCGCCTATCAAAAAGGCTGTCAAGCCTTAGGTCTCGACAGCAGCAATGCCGTCGTCACCGGACTCCCCATCCTCTGGGGGATCCATCCACGGAATGAAGTACCCGAGAATCCGTCGATCGTGTTTTTCGAGCAGCCCTCCATCCCTGTTCACCCTCTGCAGCGCAGATTTTTATGTGAGCAACTCAGGGACTTAGCGGCTGCTTGGCCAGACCATCCCGTGATTTTCAAACCGCGCACGTCCAGTATCGAAAGCACCCTGCATCGCCGGCATGGGGAGATGGCCAGCGTCATTGACACCATCTCGCGCCAGCAGCAGAACTTAAAACTGAGCTTCAAGCCGGCGACCCAGCTCTTGCGCAAGTGCGGGTGCGCCATCACCGTGTCATCCACTGCCGCGCTGGAATCCATGGCCATGGGCATCAGCACACGCATCGTCGGAGATCTGGGGGTGACCGAAACCTTGGGGAACCATTTCTTCGCCGAATCCGGAGCGATCGCCACTTTCGCGGCCATCCGTAACAACCCCTTTCAGGTGCTGCATCAGGACAGCTGGCTGAAAGCACAGGGCTGGATATCAGACGGCGACGATCTCTTTATTCAGGCATTGCTCGACCGTCTCCAAACAGAGCCTGCGCCCCTCCAAACCAATGGCCTAGGGCCCAACAGCTGGGGAAGTGAAGCCTGGCAACGCACTGCATTGTCCAACGGTGGGCGCAGGATGCTGAGCAGCGGTGGGAGTCGGTCTAGCCAACGGAAACGTCACCATACCCGTCGCATCTTGCGAACGGTCCGAGACAGTGTGGTGGGATTTGGTTGGTTGTCAAAACTTCTGCGGAAGTAAGTGAGCATCGTTCTGGTTTGCGATGGTCTGCTGGAGCAGTACAGCTGCCATCACCTCGCAGATGCCTGGCGCCTAGCGGGTCGTGATTGCCTGGTCGTGGGACCTCGATTGCCAGGAGATCTGCCTCTACCGAATCGCGTCTGTGACCTAACGCTTCATCCCAAGGACCTACTTGGCAGCACCGTGCTCGAGCAAGCCAGTGCCATCGGCCTGTTTCTACGCAATTCCTCTGAAATCCAAGCAATCACGACCGGCTACAGAGCCCTTTGTCGAAGCAGAGGACTCTGCCCTGCTCCAGTCTTCAGTGGCCCACTCATCCCTATTGCTGGGGATGCGCTTGTCGAAGCTTTTCTTGAGCGCCTCTGTTGCGACCTGGTGATGGTCAGTGGCGACGACCAAGTGGAGCAATTGGGAGCCATGACAGGCCTCTGGCCCAGTGAGTTGCCGACCCCCAAAACAATGGCCACGGGCTTCTGGTTTCCTTCGCAAGTCCCCAAGCCCACAACACAAGAGCCCTTGCTCGTTGCTTTGCTGCAAAAAGACATCCCAACGCATTTGGGTGCCAGGGAACAACTGATTCGGCAGCTCATGCGCTGGGCCGGAGAGCAACCGGAATGGACCGTCGTTCTTCAACGGGATCACCCCTGGTCTCCAGAACAAAAAATGACGACTGACGACACAATCTGCCCAACCAATTTGGTCGCAGCTGCACCAGAACAAATGCTCGGACTCTTGGGTCGTTGTACCGCCTGCCTGACAGTCAGTTCGCCTTGGAGCCTTGCCGCCATGCAGTGGGGGCGGATTTCTGTTGTCGTTGGTGATTACGGCATTCACGCCGAGCAACAGACCACGAATTTTTTCGGCTGTGGAGCCATGCACCGCCTCCGCGATCTAGGGGGGCTCAACAACCTGCACCAGCTTCCCTGCGTGAACTCTGGCTGGCTTCAATCCATCGGCGGAGCGATTCAGAACGGTCCGGGACGACTCCTCGAGGCCCTCGACGCCCTTAACCCAGGGAGTCCACCCGCATGAACAGTGCACTACAGCTCCTTCTCATCGCCGACAGCGACAGTCAGCTGCTCGCCTGTGAAGCGCTCTGTCGAGGCTCGCGCGAACGCACCGTGGCGTTCACCATCAACGTGATCCCAAGAGATGGAACTCCAAAACACATCCTCAAGCGTCTGGACAGCCTGGGCAGCCTATGGAACCAAAATCTGGGTCAACTGCTGAACAATCCCAAACTTCTTCAGTTCGATGCCATTGGTGTATTCCTCACGGGAAGCAAGCTGAACGACATCCGGCTCGCACTGGAACGCCACCCGATCAGGCCAAAGTTGTTCTGCGGTTTTAACGGTGTCGTGCTGGAGCACTTCATCGAAGGAATCAGCTGGAGATTGGGATACGACCTGATCTGCCTCAGTGGTCCCCGCGACCGTGATGCTCTCAATCGGCTCGTGGCCAACACCCCCTTCGCCGATCAACACACGGTGCTGACTGGACTACAGCGAAATAGCAGCTTCGACGGCCGAAGCAAACGGACGCAACGGCCGAAACGCCTGGTGTTTGCGGAGCAGGTTGTCATGCCTGCAACAACAAGAGATCGGGCTGAGATGGTTCAGATATTGGCAGACTTGGCAACCCGTTCACCCAACTGGGAGGTTCTGATCAAGCCACGGATCGCCCCCGGTGATGCCACATTTCACGACGTTGACATCCACATCAGCACGACCCTGCGCCAAACCCTCGGGGTCCCGCCCACCAACCTGAAACTCGACTACCGACCTTTGCCCGACTTACTGCGCAAAGCGTCTCTGATGGCAACGATTTCATCGACGGCATTTTTTGATGCCCTGGATTTTGGCTGTCGGCCAGTCGCCATGAACGATCTCGGCCTCCACGCCAACCATGGCAGCCATGTGTTCGCCGGTAGTGGTGTGTGGCGTTCCTTACGCGATGTCGTCGATCTTGACGCTCTTGATCGAGAACTTAAAGAACCCAATGGTGAATGGCTGGACTGGATGGGCTACAGCGAGCGCTACTGCGCCAACAATCTGTTCAATGCCCTTGAAGCACTCCAGCGATCAAGGCCCACTGGCATCAAGCACTGTGGATACCCAACCAATACCCAATCCAGCTTCAATCAACTCAGGGTTGGGGCAGAAGCAGCGATCTGCACAGCGGATTGGCGTGCAGCGGAAGAGTTGCTTTGCCAGGCCGCCCAAATGAGACCACAGCATCGAGGGGTTCGCCGACGCCTTGCCGCGGTGTCGTGCCAAAACCCCTTACTGCGATGGATTGGGCTAATTCTTTCGTATCGCGATCTGGGGTAATGTCACCGCTTAGCAAACGCGAGGGGTGGTAGCGGGCACGGTGAAAGGCATCCTCATTGAACGCAATTTCACCCAGTTCGTTGTCTTTGCTGAAGACAGCATTCTTTCGGCGCTGAGCAAAATCACCGCCAACCAGTCCAGGCTAATTTTTATCGTTTCGGAAAGCGGAATCCTGCAGGGTGTTCTCACCGACGGGGACTTTCGAAGATGGATTGCAACCTGCGGAGAGATTGATCTCAACCGTCCAGTCACAGCCGCAATGAACCCGAGCTGCCTCTCCGCAGCTGAGGGGAGTTCCCCTGCTGACCTGGCCGCTCTGCTCAACAGCAAAATCATTGCACTGCCGCTGCTCGACAGCCATGGACGCATCGTTGGCGTTGCACGACTGGGAACTGGCGCTCTGCAGCTTGGACAACATCCCATTGGAGATGGGCATCCATGCTTTGTCATCGCAGAAATTGGCAACAATCACAACGGAGATATCAACCTTGCCCTGCAACTCATCGATGCAGCCCATGCCGCCGGAGCGGATTGTGCAAAATTTCAAATGCGAGACATGGGACGTCTTTACAGCAATTCTGGAAAAAGTAGTGATATGGCATCTGATCTGGGGACGCAATACACCCTTGATCTTCTCGAACGGTTCCAACTAAGCGATGATGAACTATTCCGATGTTTCGACTACTCAGCAAGCAAGGGATTGGTGCCGTTATGCACACCTTGGGACGGAATAAGCCTAAACAAACTAAATCAATGGGGTATGCAAGGCTTCAAAGTTGCCTCTGCTGACTTCACCAATCATGCCTTAATCACAGAACTTGCCGCCACTGGCAAACCATTAATTTGTTCCACCGGCATGGCGTCCGAGATGGAGATCAAATCTGGCATTCGCCACCTTCAAGAAAAAGGTGCAAACTATGTTTTATTGCACTGCAACTCCACATATCCAACCCCATTCAAGGACGTCAACCTACGTTATCTAGAACGACTACGTGAATTAGCGAATGCACCCGTTGGATATTCAGGGCATGAACGAGGGATCGAGATCCCCCTAGCGGCTGCGGCCCTTGGTGCCGTCGTCATTGAAAAGCACATCACCCTCGACAGAGGCATGGAAGGCAACGATCACAAGGTGAGCCTTTTGCCAGATGAATTTAGGCAGATGATTCTTGGCATTCGTCGAGTCGAAGAGTCGATGGGACAAGGAGGGGAACGCAGCATTAGCCAGGGCGAAATGATGAATCGGGAGGTTCTCGCAAAAAGCCTTGTGGCAGCTTGCGACATCAGCGCCGGAACAATCATTACCGAAGCCATGGTTCAAATCAAAAGCCCAGGGCAGGGTCTTCAACCGAACAGAATCCATGACCTAGTTGGCCAAAAGTTACCTATCAGCAAAAAGAAGGGCGATATTTTCTTCCCCTCAGATCTTGAATCAAAGGCAGCCACGCCTCGACCCTTCAACTTTGCACAACCTTTTGGCTTGCCGGTTCGATACCACGACATCAGTACATTTTCCAAGGCCAGCAACCTTGATCTCGTTGAAATTCACCTCAGCTACAAAGACCTCGAAGTAGACCTCAAAAAAGTGCTGCCAGAGAAGCAATCAATAGGCCTAGTCATTCATGCTCCAGAATTATTTGCAGGAGACCATACTCTCGACTTATCGACATCTGATGATAGTTATCGAGAACACTCCATTCAGGAACTACAACGCGTTGTCGACATCTCTAAAACCCTAAGACAACGCTTTGAATGTCCAGAGCCAGTGCTTTTAGTTACCAATGTTGGAGGCTTTTCGGAACACCATCACCTCGAACATCTTGACAAACTTCCGCTGCGCAACCATCTAATTCAAAGCCTACAAAGCATATGTACCGATGACGAGGTAGAAATCATTCCTCAAACGATGCCACCTTTTCCATGGCATTTTGGAGGGCAGAGATATCATAATCTCTTTGTTGACGCAGATTTCATTCAGGATTTTCACAAAGAAACAGGGATGCGCGTCTGCCTTGATGTCTCCCATTCAAAATTGGCTTGCAATCACCTGCACTCCTCATTCAGCGAGTTCCTCAAAAAAATCTTGCCTTTTACCGCACATCTTCACCTGGCCGATGCCCAAGGCGTGGATGGCGAAGGGCTGCAAATCCAAGATGGAGAAATTGATTGGCTTGAACTATTTAAGTTAATCAACGAATATTCCCCAAATGCATCCTTCATCCCAGAAATCTGGCAAGGCCATAAAAATCTCGGAGAAGGCGCATGGATCGCCCTCGAGCGTCTTGAAGAATACTGTTCAATCATCAACGGTACAGAACGAGACCAGTGAGCGAACTAAAACCCAAGAAAATTATTGTACATTGCGGACTACACAAGACCGGAAGCACATATTTACAGCGGAATCTGAGCAGCAATCACGATGCGCTACTCAACCAAGGAATCCTATATTTAGGCCCAACAACAATCAAAAAACAGTGCAGAGAACTATGGAGATATCTTCAGTGGGGAAAGAAACAGCCCAAAAAAGCGCAAAAACTGTACGACGAAATATTACACACATTGACTCAACAGGCTGGAGAAGCTCCCAAACGGATCCACACAATTCTCATTTCATTTGAGGCAATCTTTGGAACTCTACGAGCCGGACTCATTAAAAAGAAGAGGGGAAAAACACAAAACAATGAAAACAAGCTGGGACTCTATCGGTACAGCAAAAGAAGACTTAAACGCATGATGCAAGCACTAGAAGGCAGCCTATCTACAAAAGATATCGATTGGGTTGTCTGTTACGCAACCAGACAAAGAGAGCACTTTGTTCGTTCATGCCATATTCAACTCATCAAAGAAGGGCATATCTTGGCTGACTCAAACCCCGAAGACTTCGCCAGTAACTCTAACTTCTCTCATGCCGATCCACAAAAATTAGTCGATACACTAAATCCTCTCAAAAAAAACCGTAGAGTGATTATCAAACCCTTTAGTTACGAGCACAATAGTGACCCATCAGACTTATCCATATACCTCAAAAATTTTATCAATCTGATTCTTCCCGAGCAAGAAAAAAAGATTCAATCAATTCTTATAGACCAATCAAAATCCAAACAACTAACCACAGCAGTAAATCCAGGAATCAACGAACGAGGCTTAGAAATTGCTAAAAAGGCAAGGCCCATCTTCACAAAAAGCGAATGGAAGACGTTTCGCAAATTCCTTGAAAAAAATTTCGTAAAGACCAATTGATCAATGGCACAACCTCATCACTTCATCCGAATGAAACGATGCAAGCTGCTCTACGGACGAGTGCCAAAAGCAGCTAATTCATCCATCAAAGCAGCCCTATGTCGATTGCTCAGTGAGAGGCCACCGAAGGGCACCAAAACAACATCAGATAAATTCTGGCAGCATGAAACAAACAATGAAACAGAATTGATTACTTTACGAAAAGCGCGTAAATATCGACACAGCCACTTCAGCTTCAGCTTTGTGCGCAACCCTTTCGATCGTCTTATTGCTGCCTACAACAATAAAGTGATTGAGATAGAAGAGCCACCACTCCCCATGCAGCACATGGGTATTCACCACGACATGTCGTTTGAATCCTTTCTCGATGCATTAATTGATAACCCGTTCCATCGCTATGACGTCCATGTTTTACCACAAAGCCATTTACTATGCCTTGGCCGACAGGTTATTCCAAAATTCGTAGGCAGAGTTGAACAAATTAACGAACATTGGAGCATCCTAAGGGAAATTTTAAAACGTCAACACATTGACGTAATGGAATCATTGCCTCAAAAGAATGTACGCAGAAGCGAAAAAATGGGGCTACAAGATTATTTTTATAGCGACAGCCTGATCGACAAAGTGCTTCAGCTTTATGGAGACGATGTGAAATTATTTTATAATGACACAAGCATTGACAATTTGATCAAAAATGGACCACTACAGGCGATAACTCCACTTCAATCGAGATCCTTAAAGTTATCCAGTTGGCTACGAAATTATGTTCTCAAACGCTGAGCATAGAAACTGGTTTAGCGACCTGCGTTGTTATCAAGCAATCCAGCACAGCTTGGCAGGCCGCCATGACCACATTGCTCAGGCCTATCGACATCAATGGCCCAATTTCCTCATTATTGGCGCCGCAAAATCTGCAACGACAACATTGGCGACAGTGCTGGGACAACACCCAGAGATCCACATCAGTTCCTCAATGGAACCAAAGTTTTTAGGACGCAATTACAGGCGCGGGTGGGAATGGTATGGACGTCAATTTTCAGGAGGAGAACATTGCCGTCTGCGCGGAGAAGCCAGCACGATGTACACCTCAACCTATCGCTCCTATCAACACACACCACAACTCATCCATCACCATTTTGGGACGATCCCCCTAATTTATCTGGTACGACATCCATTGCGCCGCATTGAATCCCATTGGCGACATTGGCAAGGTAGGGTCCATCATTGCCCTCCCTTTCACCAACTACTGGAGTCAAAATCACTCAAACAACGCGTTGTGGAAGCATCGCTGTACCACCGTCAATACAAGCGATATCGGCGATGGTTTCCCGCCTCATCCATACACTGTCTCTCAACCGAGGCACTCACCACTCATCCTCAAGAAAAGCTCAAGGACATTCTCGTTTTCTTAGGCCTATCCAGTCACAACTCAAAACTCCTTCCTCAAGGCCAACTACCACTAACCAATTCAGCCGGGTCAAAGGGAAGACGCAGTATCTCGCCTCCAGAATGGCCAGAAGAGTTAAAAAAGAAAACAATTGAGCTGATTCGACCCGATAGTGAACATTTTTTAGAGGAGCTTCAATGGCCGAAAAGCACCTGGGAATGGGAATAAGTCAACACCAGCCAAGAACTTACGAATCACGAGAATATTTTTTTCCGCAGTTGTCACTTAATTGTAACGAAAGAGGTCAAAACTGAAGCAATTGAAAGCTGATCGAAACGACACATCAAGCAGGAGCAGCTTCAGAATTTCCCAGCTCTGGAAACCTCACAACCAAAAGATCTTCTGATGTAATGTCGCCATTCTGGTCAAACAATTCAGGATGGGTTGTCAGAAGACCGGTACGATCTTGACGTCTCGAAGAAGAGTCAAGGCCGATGCCACTCGCCTTAAAACCAAACCTCATTATCTGGAAGGCTTGAACCAAGAGAACAGAAAACAATGCAACGAAAGCAATCGGAAAAAGAAAGCTCAACATCAACTCAACCCTCACGCTTAGCCACAGGAACATCGGTGGGCTGGATCAACACATAGACAACTCCTGTGGTCAAAACTGCCGTGACAGCAATGAGGGCAAGGATGGCAGCGGAATAGTCGCCCATAGCCAATTAGCGTGTAAAGAAACGTTACGCGATCTGGCCGCTGCCCGTGGTCACCCACTCATCCAGCTGGATCCAGGCGGTGTCGTCCAGCATGAACTCAAAACAACTGTCAATGCTGCAAGGGTGTATCGGCTATCACAAACAAACCGAAAGAACCGTAAGTATTATTACTTGGTCATGGGAATGACGCGTCGAACATGGGGACCCTGAGGGAGGGGTCCTTTTTTATGCGCGTGATCGCACTGAGTACATCAACGGGTAGTTCTGATCAGGGGAGAGCACTACAACAAAGGAAGAACGACCCGACGTCATGGGAAAAACCAAGAAAATTTCAACCGATCCAAGCGATCAGTTGATCACGTCCCTCATTGGACTTGCCGTCATCTTTGTATCTTGCGCGATCTGGTGGTCGCTTGCTCCTCAATGGCTGACGAACACGTGGCACAATTTTTAAGCGGCCATCGAAAAATCCTCAGATAGCACCAGCGGACAATTCGGCATTGGATCGATGAGCCCGAATGCGATGGCACGGGCTCGTTCATAGAGAACGCTGTCAACTTCCCCTGCGACTTCCAGATCGACAGCAATCCTCGCCCAATTGTTGATCTCGGCCTGGTCCACGGCAAAAACGTGCGTTGGAAGGAATTACAAGGACAACTGGAGGAAAGCGCAAGGAAAAGTCAGCATCACGAAATCGTTTACCTCACTCCTCATTGCTTTTTCAAAACTCTCCAACCCAGATATCCGGCTCCACCAAGAAAAAGTAAAGGCAAAATAGCCTTGACGAACCCAAGTGCAATCCAAACCACCAAAATGCTGACACCCACACCAAGGCCAACTTTTTTGACCGTCATCTGACTTTCATCAGTCATGGTGGACCATTTAGGTAGTGCCATTACGTAACGTCTAGATTAGAAAAGACACTTCATTATCACAAATCATTAGTCCATTAACCAGTACGAATATCGCTCAAAACAGCAATAAATTCCTTCAAATTGATTCAAGCGCTCTTTCTTTTGAGTCTGGCAGAGATTAGACGGTAAACGAATGGGACGTAATCGGGACACATGCCTCATCATCATCAATCTTCTGAACCAGTTGAATATCGACAAAGGGCTGCGTTAAGGCGAGGATCTGAAGCACATAACAATCAATAGCAAGCGCTAAATCATCAAATGACTCAATCAAGACTGAACTTTCACCATCATCAACGCGAACTTGATAAATCATCTTGAAGCACAGTCCGTGGATGGGTTACAAAGAAAACAAATACTAAAACAACAACAATGACCAGCATGCCTTATACCTTCAGAGCACCAATAAATACTCGTCTGAGCATCAAAGCAATTCATAGAAATTGATGCAAAATGAATCAAAAACCTTTAAATGCGCATCGAAAAACCTCACACAATTAAAATCCTGGAAACATGAATGTTAATCACTACATCTCTCTTCTTCAGCCAACTCACGCAAAAAACGTCGTCGTTGCGGCGACTCATATCCGGTTAGTTGAGCTGCAGCAGAATGCTCCGCAGACTTTTTCAGCTCCCTTTGGGGAGTCCATTCTGTTCTGTTCATGACATCAATTTTTATCGGTCTTTGCGCTGTGGACCCTTTTCTTGAGGATTCTTTGGCGATGCCACAAACCTAGCACATCATCGTTCAATGGCAATGAATCACTAACGCACTGGCGGTGAACACCGTCTCCAACCTGCATGTTGCATCGCTTGCCACTCCACAATTGCGCGCTCCCTGAGCATGCGACGACGCTCCTGAGGGATTGGATAATCAGGTTTTCTCCAGCGGAAGGTCCTGATGGTGACCCAAGGTGCTTGGTTCGGAGAGTCATCGGAGCTGAACTCGCAAACCAGCTCTTGCTGCTCATTGACAAGCCAACCCTCACCATCATGGGCCCCTAGGTTTTGGCTGGACTCAGCTGATTGCATCCACATCAATCAAATCTGACCGCCGCAAAGGAGACATTGAAACGATACAACGAAAGAGCAATGGACCAAGCAAGACACGTAGCAATCATCATCGTATTAAGGAGCTGATTGGCCACCATCAACGCATGAACAAGTTTTACCGATTGATCATTCACCGTCACGACATTCAAGGACAACATTCAGATGACGATTGATCGGAAAAGTCCAATGTTTTTATTTCAGGGAAGATATCTGGCTGATCCGAGCAAGCTATCCATTCTCTGGCAATCTCTAAACATCAAATCCAAATCAGAAGCTCGGATCACCTAAAGAAATGGGACGGACAAGTACCCCCCCTACAGTGGAAGTATGTCCAAACCGGGGGGGGGTGAGTTACTCTCAATCAACTCAAACCAAGACCACTCGTGAGCGATAGAAACATTAACGACCCAACTTAATATCCACGTTCCTTATAGAGCTGAGCCGCGGACGCATCCACATAGGCGTTAACTTTTTTTAGAAAGGCAATCAGACGCTGCTTGATCTGGCTCATCATACGAGAGAAGGAATCATGCAACTTACAGCTTAACCACAATAAATAGGAACTTTGGTGACGTAACGAATACAGTCTTCGATTTTCGTCCCTCGCCGCAGATCACCACACACCAAGCTCGAGCCAAAACAAACCAAGGAGAGATATCGACGCGATGGTGATCGAAATCCACTGATCTTTGAGGAGGCGAGTCATAACCATTTCGGTAGCTATCCAGTCAACCTCCTCATGCCAAACTCCGCCACCCCAGGCAACAACTGGATTCACCACAGATGTAGGCAATGATCATGATCAAGACAGCATGAAACAAGAGACATCTCGATGATTCTCAGAGTCGATGGACAATGAGAGATGTTCCGGGAATCCAGAGTCGACCGGTGTAGTATCGGCCAAGGATCGTTGACCAGTTATTTCAAACCTCAAGAACACCAACGAAAACACATTGACCTTTGAACAGCTAGAGCTTTGTTCTGAGACAGTTCGTTCGATAAGAGAATCAGGATACATATCACCAACACCAATCCAAGTCCTAACGATACCGAAGGTACTCCAGGGCAGAGACATCATGGCATCAGCCCAAACAGGCACCGGAAAAACGGCTGCCTTTATTTTACCAATTATAGAGTTACTTCGAGAAGAAAATAAGCCTAAAAGGCTGCAAGTTCATGCACTTATTCTCACTCCGACGAGAGAGCTTGCCGCACAAGTTGAGGCCAACGCGAAGACATATATGAAATATCTCTCCCTACGGTCTGATGCTGTCTTTGGTGGCGTGAGTGTTCGTCCTCAGATTAAACGACTTCAACATGGAATCGACATTCTTGTGGCCACACCAGGTCGTTTACTGGATCTCATCAATCAAAAAACGATTCGATTCGATAATCTCAAAGTTTTGGTCCTCGATGAAGCAGACCGGATGCTGGACATGGGATTTATTCGAGACATCAATAAAATCATTGAGTTTCTGCCCAAAGATCGTCAAAACATGATGTTCTCGGCAACATTTAGTTCCCCAATCAAAAAACTCGCCCTCGGATTACTCAACGACCCAGTAGAAATTAAAGCCTCGGTTCAAAATCAAGCCGCCCCGACGGTTGAACATCTTGTTCATCCTTGCGATATGGCTCGTAAAGTTGACCTGCTCTGCCATCTCATCAAAACAAACAAATGGCAACAGGTTCTTGTTTTTGCCCGCACAAAACATGGTGCCGATAAAGTTGTCAAGATTCTGTGCCATCAGCACTTAAAGGCATCAGCGATTCACGGGAACAAAAGCCAAGGAGCAAGAACGCGCGCACTTGATGGATTCAAAAATGGAGATATAAAAATATTAGTCGCGACAGATATTGCTGCACGAGGTATTGATATCCATCAATTACCATATGTCATCAACCTTGATCTACCAAATGTTGCCGAAGACTATGTTCACCGTATTGGACGAACTGGTCGAGCGGGGGAGAATGGGCATGCGATCTCCCTGGTCGCTGCCGAAGAGGCTTTATTACTGAAAGCAATTGAAAAATTCATAGGCAATCCCCTCCCCAAAGTTGACGTTATTGGATTTGAGCAGAAAATTTTAAAAGCTGAACCGCTCAAGCAAGGAGGTCAACGCCAACGCCGTCCATCTCAAACAGCGCGCCCGGGCCGAAACGCAAAATCGAGCCCTGCGTCCTCACAACAACGAAGAAATGACTGGAGAAGGTCATCGAATCGATCAACACAAGGAAGCCGAAGTACACGACAACGCTAAATCCTGGCGCCAAAAATAACATTTGACAATGTAAAATTTCGAAAATTCCGTTTCTCTTCTTTCCATTGGCAACATCAATATTCATCTAACCCTATAAGCAAGTCGTGCCATGAGTCGGCCCTTCGTCGTGATGGATTGCTCTTGCGCAGAGTTGGCTCAATATCTTCCCCACCGCGAAGAGGGTCGGCGGTATGGCCTTGAAAGCAACGCCCCCAAAGGGATCAAACGGGAGCGGAAGATGCCAGCAAAGCTTAAACAAATATAATTACCTATTTGCAAAATAATAAGCTTGTTCATCTATTCCGGAAAAGCTGTTTAAATTTGCCGAACAATTCATGGAGGCGAGCATGTCTGCTCAGTCAAAATCTCCAGCTTGTTTCTTACGCTGGACTGTCCAAAAAGTCGCCGATAAGATGTATGCCGTAGCGGCAACAATTGATGGAGTTGAATACGATTTCGTTGAAAATTTTAAGTCCATTCGTGATGCTCAAAAAGCAGGACGTCGTTATGCTTCATGCCTGATGCATCACTCGATGTCTGGCGGACGGCTGGCCTTCAGATAGACCGTTTCAAGCGCTGAACGAGTGCACATCAGACCCAGCATGAATGCTGGGTCTTTTTCATGGAACTCGTGTTCTTCGTGCATCGAAAGATCATGCTTTTCAACGAACGCCTCGAAAGTCCATTCCCTGGTCTAATAGACAATACATATCATGGTAGTTATGCACACCGGCAGAAAATTTTGGACGCCTCCACGCCGGCCAATATGTCAAAGATCGTGCTTCCAAAGCAATGCTCTAGAAAAAACAAGATTCGTCAATGCTCATAACCACGAAACCTCAATGGATCGCTGAGCGGCTCTAGACCAACATGGATTTCGTCATCTCGTGCGAATGGCTTGAGCCAGTTTCGTTGACTCAGCGAAGGCTCTTGCAGGCTTCACCACTGTCATCAAGATCAAGATACGTGTGTCCATCCCTCAGGAGCTCTTGTGCTTCGTCCCATGAGTTCATTTGATTGCAAGATAAGAGCTTGGCTCCCCTTCTAAACAGCCATGGCCTCATGATCCCTTGCGGTCGATCGTTCCATACACCAATCCGCGCTTGACGCGCCTGCGACTCTATTAAGAGGAGCTTTGGACCATCGCAATAAGACAAGTTCATTTTATTGACAAAAACCAAACCCATACGAATCATCTCTTCACCAAGATTGATTCCGCCTGGAGTGAAAATATTAGCAACAAGACGATTGTAACGATCAAATTCGATCGGTTGAATTGTTATTTGCGAATATCTGGGCAGAAGTCCACCCAAAGTATTCATGGCCATTCGACCATAGGGAGCTTGACCTATTTCTGGAGCATCAATGCATGCCAAACGAATATTGGTTTGCTTACCTTTAATCCGCGCAATCACACTATCTCCATCAACGACGCGAATCAAGATCGAGGCCTGTATTGGTAGTGGATCAACAGCAAAAGCAAGGATTCCAACGGCAATATTTAGTTTCAGCATCAACCTTTCTTCCAGATCATGAACAGCAAAAAGCTTCCTGGTGCGGCGATCGCAATCGCAATGAACGGCAAGGTTAAAAACTGCATCCCTGTGTTGAGATCACTGAGCTGACTTGTCACCCAATTGCATGCACGGATAGCAGCGATGAGATAAACCCCACCGAAAACGACGGTCCCTACGAATTTCTGAAGGTCAGCCATCAGCGATGACCTGAGAGAACTGGTTAGAACAGTAGGCAGTTGAGCCTGCTCAAAACAATGAAGTTCGATCCAATGAATGCTGAACCGATGGGAACTGTCATCAACGACGGCAAGCACAAGCCCTTCCATGCGCTCGCGTGTCCTCTACACCCTCACCTTAAGCAGGCCCAAGGGAAGAAGGTGTGAGCATCTCGCCCCATGAAAACACGGGCTTCAAAATGTTGCTCTTGAAAAGTTTAGAATGCCGTCCAATGCCCAATCAACATCCTGCAGCACAAAAGTGGTGAGATATTTGACATTTAGAGCAAGAACTTAACAACATTAAAATATCCACAACCGTTCATAGTGTGGACTTTTATTGACTGGACGGGGTGCTTGCATCACGCGGGCACCCGTCGTTGACTACAACAACATCAGATATCAAAACCGGACGCAACCCATGGCCCGACTGCACGACGACCAATAAGGTCATGAAGCGCCAGGGGAAGCGGGACGATGTCAACTCGAATCGTGGGCAAAACCATGCCCGTTCAATCTGGGTCCTACGGCGATCAACCGCGTACGGCTCGAAGGGACTATTTCGTTGTTTTATTGCTGTTGCTCTGGCGTATGCGCTACGACCTATTGCTGTTGGCGGTCATTAGCACTCTGATCTTGAGTGAAGCAGTGCCAACAAATTGGCAACAAAGTGGCAGCGTTGTCTCAATTATGGGCATCACAGTTTCGATCTTTATCGGTTTTAGAAACACTCAGGCGATTGGCCGCTGGTGGGAAGCACGGCAATTATGGGGGGCAATCGTTAACCACAGCCGCAATTGGTCAGACATCCTGACAAGCCTGCTTCCCGAAGGGCAATTAGTGAGCACAAACGGTCGCAACCTCGTGCGTTATCAGGTTGCAATGGTGTGGCAGCTTAATTTTCAATTGAGGAATTATTATCATCAAGATCTAAGAGATTTCCAGGATTATCTCCTTGAGAATCTAGGCATGAAGCCAACGACAACGCTAAGACAACTAGGACAGGCCAGAGCCATTGCAGTTCGCAAGCTATATGAGAACAAAACCATCAATTCTCGTGGCCGGGAACAATTGATGAACATTGCAAGTGCCACCGTTGATGCAATCGGTGGGCTGGAAAGAATTAGAAACACGCCTTTACCCGCAGCATATGACGTATTTGTTCGCGTCTTGAGCTGGATCTTCGGCTTTCAGCTCCTGCTCAACTTCAAGATGGATGCCACCTCTGCAGTTGGTAGCGGCACAGGGATCGTGTTGTTCCTGGGCTTTATCATGGCCGAGCGCATTGGTACCTATGTTGAAGGCCCATTCGATGCAGATGGCAGCACATTTGCATTGCCTCTCAATGCAATCTGTCTCATTATTAACCAAGACTTACTTGGGAATGAAACCGATTTATATCTCCACCATTTTTCCAAAGACCCTGTTCGTTGGACATAAACCAGTTACAACTAAAAGATCAAACCATGACTGGCCAAATCAAGAACATTAGGGCAAGACGGCAAAACCAGGATCTCTAAATAAAGTTACCCACAGGACTGAAATAATTCCCGCCCAGACATCATTGATCAATCAAAATTAGATCGCTCTAGCCATCATGCATGGGCAGCAAGATTGCAAGGATCGAACCGCAGCCAATACAACAAGCCTCAAAGACGACCCATTGCGATGCTATTAGAAGGGGGCCTTCCAGCCCCCGCGAGTCACTTGGGTGATAGAAGTGACCAAGAAGCCTCGCCCGGCGAGATCTCAAGCGCAACCCAGTCACAACAGCGAGTCAGGGTTAGCCCTGTTGAAACTCGACGCATCTGAGTGATGATATTTGCGTGCAGATTTGCGTGAAACATGCCCAGACGTCGCCTTGGAGACATGCCGCTCTGGGAGCAGCGTATAAAGAATGCGGCGAGCAACGGGCGGCAAGGCTGGAGCGCGCGCGGCAACCGCGAAAGAGTGCTGATTGAGCTGCGCCGTCCTGGCGAGCTGAAGCAGTCGGTGATGCTGCCCAAGGAATTGTCTTGGAGAGAAAGCGACGAACGCGAGATCACGAAGTGGCTCGATGCCCTCTACGTCAAAGCAGAGGGTGAGAACCTCTCCCTGAAGGCTGCACTGGAGGCGGTCAAGCCGACCAGTATCCGCGTAGGTCAGGAGCACGCAGTCAGCTGGCCAGACATTAAAGAGGCGTATCAAATCCGCCTGATGCAGAGCGGCAACAAAATCAAGCTCAAGACCTGGGCCGACAACTACGAGCGCTTCATTGATGCAGCACTGGACACCCTCAGCAACAAGCGGCCAAGCGATGGAGCAGCCCTGTTGCGCCAAACAGCCCAGCAGTGGGCAGATCACTACTCAAGCCGTGCC
>JBDQPG010000005.1:0-64646 GCA_040260695.1 Synechococcus sp. SFB_27S_18OctNov_coas_78
AAATACTTATGACCGAATGAGGCTGACTGACATTAAATAACGTTTAAGTAATAAAAACTAGGCAATCGGCTGCATCAAACCGCCGCCACCACCGCCATTCGAGTCGTCATCGTCAGAGGCATCTGGCTGCATCAAGGCATAAAGACCGAGGGCTGCTGCGCAAAACACACCGCTCACAACCTGCATAGGCGCGCCATTGACACCAATTTCAATGAAGTCGCCCATGAAAGACCCAAAGCTCGAACCAATGTAACGAAGAATTGCGAGTCTGTGAAGTTTTTCTCAGAATTGGCGCTCGCCATGGGCCTAGACCCTCAACACCTCATCGTTTTTTTCTGCCTTCTTGCGCTCCCGCTGTTCGTCAGTAAGCCCGTCAGTGTCTGGGATTTGAGAAGCCATAAGCCTTAGCCATTCCATCAATTGCTCCAGTTGCTTCTCCATCGGAAGTACCCCCAAACCCCGCGCCAGTGCTTTGTGTTGAAGACCGCTACCAGCTTGGTAAACAAAGCGGCCGTGGAGATGCTGGGGCAACCCCTGACGCAGGAGTCGGAATGCTGGTTCTTCCATCGGTGTTTCGAGAACGATGTTGGGTTTTTCCGGTTTGATCCTTGAGAAGCCACAGCGCTTCGCCAACATTTTCAGCTCCATCAGCTGCAAAAGCGATTGAACAGCTGCAGGGATCGCGCCGTAGCGATCTGCCCAACCAGCGGCAAGCTCCACCAGTGCTGCGGAGGATGAGCAGTCGGCTGCGGCCCGATAGGCCGCAATTTTTTCATCCCCATCGGTGATCCAATCAGCAGGAACAAAAGCAGTGATGGGTAAATCCACCTGGGTGTCGTCCACCGCCGGAATGTCCTGGCCCTGGATCTCTGCTAAAGACTCCTGAAGCATCTCCATATAAAGATCAAAGCCAATCGTTTCCATCTGACCGCTTTGTTCAACACCGAGAAGATTGCCGACGCCGCGGATCTCCATATCCCGCATTGCCAATTGATAACCACTACCAAGTTGTGCGAATTCTTGAATCGCTCGGAGTCGCTGCCGTGCGTTGTCACTGAGCGAGGCCTGCCCCGGGTAGAACAACCATGCATGGGCCTGAATACCGCTGCGCCCGACACGACCACGAAGTTGGTAGAGCTGCGATAAGCCAAACCGATGAGAATCTTCGATTAAAATTGTATTGACGCGTGGAATGTCCAAACCACTTTCAACAATTGTGGTGCAAAGCATCACATCGGCTTCACCTGCATTAAAGGCAACCATGGCACTTTCCAACTCTCCTTCGGCCATTTGACCGTGGGCTACGAGGAGTTTGAGACCAGGAAGCATGGCACGAAGGCCTGTGGCAACATCTTCAATGCCCTCAACTCGGGGAACCACATAAAAGACTTGGCCACCACGATCCAATTCCTGACGGATGGCACTACGTACAGCTTCTGGATCAAGGGTCGCTAGGTGAGTCTTAATCGGACGACGCAGTGGCGGCGGGGTTGTAATTAAACTCATTTCACGAACACCCGATAAACTCATATAGAGCGTTCGAGGAATTGGCGTGGCGGATAGGGTTAATACATCAACATCTTTACGAAGAACTTTGATTTTTTCTTTTTGATTAACACCAAAGCGTTGTTCTTCATCAACAACGAGGAGGCCCAATTGTTGAAAGCAGGTTCCCTTGCTCAACAGTTGGTGGGTTCCCACAACTGCATCAATCGTGCCTTGCTTCAATCCCTCAAGAATGGTCTTGCGCTCCGAGGTGGTGCGAAAACGATTCAGCAAGGCAACTTTGATCGGATAGGGGGCAAATCGTTCTGAAAGGGTGCGCCAATGTTGTTGAGCCAGCACGGTGGTGGGGGCCAACATGGCCACTTGCTTTCCAGCGGTGATCGCTTTAAAGATCGCTCGAATGGCCACCTCAGTTTTGCCGAAGCCAACGTCGCCACAAACCAAACGGTCCATGGGTTCAGCCCGTTCCATATCGCGCTTCACATCCGTGGTCGATTTCAGTTGGTCTGGAGTTGGTTCATAGGGGAATGACTCTTCAAGTTCCGTCTGCCAAGGCCCATCAGCTGGAAAGGCGAACCCATTGGACTGTTGGCGTTCGGCGTAGAGCTTGACCAAATCAAGCGCCACTTTGCGAACGGCCTTCTTGGCCCTCTCTTTGGCTTTGGTCCAGGCGACCCCACCCATCCGGCTGAGTTGGGGAGGGGATTCACTCGTCGCCCGATAACGACCCAGACTTCCGAGCTGATCAGCGGCAACGCGGAGAATGCCATCGGCATACTGAACCACGAGGTAGTCGCGGACATCGCCGGACACAGCGAGTTTGTCCATCGCTTTAAACCGACCAATTCCGTGGTTGCGATGGACAACAAAGTCACCGGGTCGCATCTTGTTGGGATCAACCGTTCGGCTGGCGGCTTTGCGTCGACGGCGGACATAGCCCGTGGAGGTGAGGGTTTGTTGCCCAAAGAACTCTCGATCTGTAACTAGGGCAACACGCCAAGCCGGTAGAAGGACACCTTCAAGTTCTGCGTTGCCCTTCGCCTTCAGAGCAACAGGCGTGTTTTGCTCAATTAATCGTTCAATGGCAGGAAGATCGCCTGCATTCGGAACAAAACGACTAATGCAATCATGTTCTTCTAGAAGAGCTACTGCACGACTCGGCTGAGCCGAAATCAGCCAAACCGCCATTCGATCCGACTGAAGTCCCTTGATTAATTCACCGAGTTTGCCGAATTGATTGGGGTAAGCAGGTACAGGCCGACTGGCGAAATCAAAGGAGTTGGGGTGATTGTCTTCCTCGAGAAGTTCAGCCAAATCAAACCCATCAAATTGGTCCGCTAGGCCATAGGCAGTATGAACATCGCGGTGAAGAACTCCAGGCCAGAGAAGATCGCGCTCTTGCTCGGAAAAACCCGCTTCGTTCGCCATGTCCCTGTGGTGTTCGACGGCGTGATCGAGCCACAACTGACCATGGGCAAGACCATGACGGCGTTCGTCAACAACAACCGTGCTGACTTCAGGGAGATAATCCAGCAGCGAAGAGGGTTCCTGCCAGGCCAAGCCCATCAGGCGACGCATCCCCTCTGGGGTTCCTCCCTCTAAAAGTTCCTCAGTGGCTTGCTCGCCAAGCAATGGCACAAGACCATCCGGGATTGTGTCCCGCAATTGATCCGCAATCAGTGGATTAAAGCCAGTGGGGGTAAGCCTTAATTGATCAATAGGATCAAGAGATCGTTGGGTTGACGGATCAAATTCACGAAGTTTAACGAGCTCTTCACCAAATAATTCGAGCCGAACAGGGAGTTCACTACTAACGGAAAAAATATCAACGATGTCGCCACGACGACTCCAGGTGCCTTCCTGCTCAATGGTTGAAACTCGCTCATAACCAAGTTTGGCAAGAGTTTCAGAAAGCAGTTCAAGATCAATCTCGTCACCTCGTTTGAGGACACGACAGGTTTCTTTCAAAACCGGTGGTGGTGGGAGGTGGGGCTGAAGACAACGCTCTGTAGCAACAATGGCTCGCTGACTGGAATCAGCATCGTTTAAAAGGTCACTTAATACTTGTAATTGACCCCAAATAATTTCACTGGTGGGGTCGAAGGGTTCATAAGGAGATCCTTCACTGGTGGGATACAAACTGACATTGGACCAGCCCATCAGCTCCAGCAGAGCAGTCCACCGTCCTGCTTCTTCAAGGGTGGGAACGACGACAAGAAGGGGAGAACCATCCCGCTGAGCCATTGCGCTGGCCACAAGCGCACGACAATTGCGACCAGCACCACGCATCAACAACCGCTCCGAACGACGGCTGCGCTCTAACAATTCGCCGGTGAGCGCTGCTTCACGCAGCTGACGCACCAGGGAACGAAGAGGCATGGTGGAAAAACGACGATGTTAGATCTTCGCAACGGGCAGCGATGAACTGTTGACTGTGTTGAATGCCTACCCGTGGGACGAAACCGCTGGCAGCACCCAGGCCTGGCTATCGAGCCTGTGACGAACAAAAACGTGTAAATATGGTCGAAATAACGACACGAAACCGTTCAAATCTGCACTAACTTGAAGAGGTGATGCGAGAAGGGTCGGAGAGCAGCAACGACGACCAAATCAAAGCGATGCTGTGAACGTTGCAACGTCCCCAGAACAAGAAAGTTGTTCGAAGGGACAACATCAAGGCCTAAAGGGCGATGCCGAACCAGAGTTGGTCAAGATTGTTTGATATGCCAAGAAGGGGGTCTCAAGCTTGATGAGCAACTCCGGGCGCTGAACGAGAAGCCTGAATAACTATTCATATTGCTCAGACCATAGAATATTTGTGCAGTGAAATCAGCCAAAAGCAAGATGATGTCGAGCACACGGCCGATGATTACGGCATCTCTCTTTAATGATGCTCTGGCTGCAACGTTGTTGACCCAAGAGGAAGAAGCGATTATTGATTATATTCGATATACAGGGATCTTTGATGAATTAAAAATGAGAAGAGATCTATCTCTTTCCTCTAAGCCACCAGCACTTTGTCGCTTGGCATCAGCATGTGAGAAGATCGGAAAGAAGATACCTGAGCATTATGAAACCATTAAAAGCTGGTCAAAATCACAAAGTCAAGACAACATAGCTTGGGATGGAAATTTGGTCTGTTGCATTGTTTATAACTGTGACGGCGATGAAATTTCACCATCCTTTGGAACATCTTTGTATCATACATTTGCGGTCCATAAAGAATTATTTACAGGTCTTGAGTGAAAGCCATAAGAAAAATTGTTATGAGTTAAATCATCAATACGATCAGACCTCGATTCAACGCAGCTACCGGCCAAGGAGCATGCTTTTAGGATGACGTTTGAACAGCTGTTTGAACTCGATGCCCCGATACCGCTGCCCTTCGTGTTGCTGCGGTCCCGCTCTGGTGTTGCGTCCTCCAAAGGGGGCCGTTCCAATCTGCGGATATTGTCAGACACCATTAGAGAAGCAGCCGATGATTAAGCTGATTCCCTTCATGGTGCTCCTTGCAGTGGGAAGTGTGTTAGTGGCATCTTCGTTCCCTTTGCTATTTGAGCCAAAGCCCCAGATCCCATTGAAGCGCTCAAGACAAATCACATAACAATCGTGATTCGATGTGAAAATTCAACGAAAAAAGTTCAACTTGTTGTAAATCAAACCAACAACAACGATCAAGGCTGATCGTTCAACGAAAGGCTGATCAAACATAACGAGTTCGGATTCAATCATCAACAATGAATGAACTCAACCGAGAGGGGCTAAGCATGATTGATCCCGAAGTCGGCTTTAGATGTGAGGATTCTTGACCGGAACAACCGATTCATATCTGAGCTTGATCATAGAATCATCAGGCAGGTTGCGTTGTCCAAGAGAGGGCTGCTTGGGATGCAGCAGATTGTGAGGGTATTGACGAGCAAGCGATACAGGCATTGCCAAATGCATTAATGTTATGAAGTCACATCTGTACGTCCCCCAGTTTGAGTACCGAACAGATCCTCCTTCTGCTTCATCGAGACGGAACATTCAAGTTCGGGGCACAATCTAAGATTTTATTTTAGCTAGTTGTAAAATATTCTACTGAACAGCCTTAAGCCACCCCCGAAACGAGGTTTATTTTGATCGATAACCTAGACTATTCAGCTCAAATTTCCTTTATCGATATTAGGGAATATCTACCATCAATCGATCCAGAAAATTTGTCCGACAAAGATATCCTGGACATTTTACTCTATCTTTTTAGTCAAATAGCAGGCTTCCGTGACCGTGGCCATGAATTGAACAATAAGGAAACAGCATGGGTTAATGGCATTTTATTTAGATTAAATCTTCGCCGCGATGAAGATATCAATGAATATTTTGTTGTTGAAAGGATAGGTTCCAGTATGGACAAAATTGCGTTACTAAGCGATTAGATATCATTGAATCATAGACCCTGCAAAAAGTCTGGAAAGAACCAATTTCATGAAATAGACCATGGATGTATTATTGATCCATAACGATGCTTCGGATTTGTTGTTATGAAATAGGTTTCTCAACTCTCAAGTGATGAAAGAAAAATGAGAAAAGCTCAATAGCTATAGGGCAGAATAATTGGATTCTCCAAATGGATTGAGGCTTATCTCTTCCATTGGCTTGGGAATGCCAGGACTAAAGGCTCGATCCTCAATCAAGACCAATCCTTACCGCACAGAACATACGGTATGTCAACTAAAAAGAATCAAGACTTGGCGCTCATCGCTTGCTCTTCCAAAAGTAAATTAAACTGCAGTAATTGTTCATCACTTAATTGTTGCCGGCTGGTGGAATTTAGATGTTGTTGAAGAAAGGATCGAGCTTGTTCTCCAGACCATCCAAGGCTCGATAACATTTGATCACCCTGTGTAATCAAATCACCTCGACGAATCGGGACCGCAGATTGGTCTGGAGTTTCACCTGGTTGAATTTGTCGAAGTTGCCTTAGAAACGCAATCAAATCGGCATATCGCGTTAAACGGTGTCGACTCGCGTGACCAAAGGCACGCTCAAGGTATTGACGTTCTTGATCCCGCCCCCATCCAATCCGCTTTAACTCAAAGTCAATGGCTGTGAGCTCTTCGCTCCAATCATCAGGGTCTGTTGGGGCTTCAGATGGCGGTTCGACGGCTGATGCTGATGCATCATCATCGCGGAGTGTTGCTGATCCACGCCGTGTCGTCGGTGCTGACGCTGGTTGAGGAGCTGGATGCTGAGCGGATTCCAGGCGTCTGGTGACATGACCGAGGGATGCCCCCTGAGTCGGCGGCGCAGCTGCTTCAGTGGCTTGATCTTGCTGGTGTTCCTGAGCATTTTGGGTTTCAAACCGCCGAGTTAGTCGTTGAACTGCCCGATCTTCAGCGTCTTCGGCATTGGGGGCCTCACCAAGGGAGGAGGCCAATAGTCCCGTGTGGTCCCAAGCCTCAACGCGTACAACGCAACGCAAGGTATCGACGTGACACAGCTCAACCCGGATATTCATCCCCATGGATCGTCTCAAGCTCTTTCTAGGCTGGCGGGATGGACATCACAGCGCTTCCATCCTTATCGGATTTGTATGAAGGGGCTGACCAATGGCGGGAAGTCCTTTCACTCTTGCCAGTTTTGGTCTTACTCGAAGTTGTTCTTTCAGCTGACAATGCGGTGGCTTTGGCCGCCATCGCTCGCAGCGGCAACGACCCGGAACGAGAGCGTTTGTCTTTGAACATCGGAATCAGCTTGGCGCTTGTATTGAGAATTGGTCTCATTGTGATCGCACAGTGGGTTTTGCAACATCTCTGGGTTCAACTGGTAGCAGCAGCATATTTAATGTGGCTCGTCATTGATCACTTTCGCCAACAAACACAACTACAACTCGAAGATAACTCTGAAGAGACAAGCCTCAATAAGGTTCCAAGAAGTCTTCTGCATACTGTGATGTTATTGGCATTTACGGATCTTGCTTTTTCCATCGATAGTGTGGCTGCCGCTGTGGCGATCAGTGACCAGGTGATTCTAATTGTGACAGGGTCTATCATTGGCATTATAGCTTTACGATTCACGTCGGGATTGTTTATTCGATGGCTTGATGAATACCCAAGATTGGAAACAGCCGGGTTTCTTGCTGTTGGATTTGTCTCCTTAAGACTTCTTCTTCACGTCTCATTCCCACAGCTCAGTCAGCCTGACTGGTTGACATTGATTGTTGTCCTTGTGTTGTTCAGCTGGGGCTTATCAATTAAGAATCCTGAAGAATTGATTGAGCCACCCCATGTTGGTTGAACTTCGGAATTCTGGAAGCGAAACACTCTTGGATCGAATTCTGCTGGACGATCCTCCACATCCTGGTACGTGGTTTGAATGGGATGGGTCAAGTTATTTGGTGATGCAAAGGCAACACCGATATGCACTAAAACATGGAAAGTATGAAATAGCGGCAATCACCTTATTTGTAAAGTCTCAACTGCAGCCATTGGATGCCAGAGTTTGGCGGCACGGATGGGTCATTGGTGATCCAATGTGCCGATTTAACGCACTAAGTCCACTACTGCGTTGTGTAGTGTGGCCTGATGGTCCCTGTGATCAATGTAGTCATCATGAGCCCCGTTGATGTGACCAAAGGATGGATCGAAGGGCACATACAACAAGGCCATGGTGTGGCCTCTGGATTGAGTGCTGAATCACCATATCCAGCCGGAACAATTAACATGCAAACACCTTTTTTTAAGGTTCTTGGCCTAGATCTTTCTCATTACTGGCAGGGAACGATCAATCTAAATTTCAAGCCTTTCGAGATTTCTCTCCAGAATCCCAACCATACGTTCAGCAATATGTTCTGGACAAATCTCCATCCGCCAGAATCATTTTCATTTTGGCATATTAAGATCGATTATTTAGGCGATAAAGGTATCAATGGATTGATCTATTATCCGCATCCTGAGACAAAATCTCGCCACTGGCAATCTTCTTCTACCCTGGAGATTCTTGCACCTTATATTAGCAATTTAGGGCCCGGTTGCTCTCTCAAAATTAAGGCCGATGATGGATGTTTGCGTTTGTATGATGGGTGTCGTCTACGGGCCAAACTTCTTGAATTTTTGAAATTTAGGGTGTTAGCTTCACCCGACTGTTTCTTCTCTGAATCGTCTGTACTCGCCAGAAGAGAATGGTTGAAGTCGGTCAATCCAGAAAGCCTTGAACTTCCTGAAGCAGATCTGGATCGGGTGTGGAATCAGGCAAAGATTTTATATACAGAAGACTAAATCAACGGAGCATTGCCTCATCATTGGAATCGATCCCCAATCGAAGCATTTAATTGTTGAATCAGCCCTTGGCCACGTTTTCTTGCTTTACCCTCCAGCTGAGCCTCTCGTATGAGCAGCGGACAACCACTAGTGCTGACGACAATGCCCAGTTCATTGATGCATTCCAAAATTGTGCCAGGAGGATCACCGCCTGTTGTCCATCGTTCAAGCAGTTGGCATGCTTCAGGTGAGATTTCACCGCTGAGTCGTTCAATGAGTGGCTCGGTGTCCAAAATTTTCAAACGTTTGTTTCGCCAACTGGTTAGGGCGCCTGGATATAAGCCCATCACCTTTCTGTGTGTGATTAGCGCTGAATCGCTCCAGTCAATTTGAAAATCATCCTTTTTTAGCATCCTGGCGTAGCACATTCCTTGGCTTTGCTCTCTCACATTCATGCGAGCAAAACGATCGGATTGATCTCCAGCACCGGCCGCTTCGATTCGTGCCATTGCATCAACCATTAGCGTGGCAGTGAGCTGACTTAATTGCTCACTGAGATCCATGGAGTTTTGACATAGCGAAATTGGAATCTTTTCTTCGATGAGGACTGGACCAGTATCTAATCCTTCTTCCATGGCCATAATTCCCACTCCCGTTTCACGATCTCCCTCTAAGAGCGCCCACTGAATGGGACCAGCGCCTCTCCAGCGAGGCAGAAGTGAGCCGTGGCCATTCCAGCATCCCAGTGGCGGTTGATCCAAAACTGATTTTGGAAGGATTTGGCCAAACGCCACAACCACTGAAACATCAGCATTGAGATTGGCTAAGTCACTCTGACAATCGAGATCGGACTTGATTCTTGCAGGGGTGAACACAGGAATCCCTAGTGATTGAGCACAGGCTTTGACCGCCGAAGGCACCAATTGCTTCCCGCGACCGCGTCTGCGATCCGGCTGGCTGACGACACCAACGATCTCATGACCGGTAGCGTGTAAGGCAAGCAAAGTGGGAACTGCATACTCAGGCGTACCCCAATAAAGAATTTTCATTATTGAGCGAACGAAGAGTTAAGCCTCACCTGTAATTGACAAGCTTTCAACCCAAACATGCGGCGAAATACCACGATGGGTAACTTCGCAATTTGGTTCTAGATGAAGAATTGAATTTAAAACAGTTCTGATATCGCCAGCAACGGTTGCAGCTTCTATAGAAATACGTTCCCCACCTTTGACTAACCAACCATCAAATGGAAGTGAGAAGGAGCCTTGTGTTGCTTTAACACCTGCATGCAAGGCAGACAGATCCTCAATCAGAACAAAAGGATCTTTTTCACTCGAATGATCAAGTGTGCTTCCACTGTTCCGTCCCTCAGTGGTACCTAGCACAAACCAATCGGGACCAACAGATACTTTTGCACCAAGGCCAGCATGGCCAGTGGGTTGAACCTTGAAGGCTCGAGCTGTTGCTTCTGAATGCAAGAAACTATTTAACGTTCCACCATCGATCAAACAAAGTTTTTTTGTTGGTGTTCCTTCCCCATCAAAGGCTGCAGCGCTGACATGCTCAGGATGCAAACCATCATCATGGAGTGTAAGGAATGGAACAGCTATCGATTGACCAATCGACTCACGCTTACTCAAGCTCACACCATCAAGAACTGAGCGAGCATTAAACATGCTGCTAAAAGCGCCGATCAGGGAAAGGAATGCTTCAGGCGTAAAGCAGACTTTGTAGGTCCCTGTTTCAATTGGTTGGTAGGCAAGATGACTAACGGTGCGTTCAACCGCTTCATCAATGCAGCCAGCGACATCAAGGTCAGCACTGCCTAAACCGAGTCGTAGGGCGCCGCCACTTCGTGGTTTACGCCCAGCCTCTTCAGCTCTGGCATACAGATACAAACTTGCTTGAGTTCGCTCCATTTCACGAAGTGCGCCATCACTATTGAGATAGAGACTCTGGGAAAAGGATTCGGCTAAACCGTTGTAGGGAACGGTTTGAATGGATTGATGCCGACTCAGTAAATCGGCCTCAGCATCACGCAGGGTCTTGAGAAGCGGCAAGATGCCGCGGCGTTCCTTGAGTGGTCGCTTGAGCTCGGGCAGAGGCGCCTTCGCTAACGGGGAAAAATGGGGGATATCGTCCGGATTGCCGAAATTGCTCGCTTCATGGGCACCGACCAGAGCCTGTTCAAGTCCCCGATCTGATAGGTCGGTCGTGCTCGTGATGCCGACAAGGCCATCGTTGTTCCAGACCCGAACAGTGATCGAGCTGCGTTGTGATGCTTTGAGCTGTTTTGCTTCGCCGCGATCCACTTGAACGGAACAGTCATCGCTGCAAGCAGCCCCAAGATCCCAGGATCGAATCCCTTCTCGTGTTGCCAATTTTTGCAATGAGTCCCGCAAGCCAGTGGCATTGAGGTCGTTGTGAATGGACATGCTCAACGGCCTCCCACAGTGATCGAATCAACCTTGATATGGGGTTGGCCAACCGTGACGAAAATGCTTCCACTCACAGAGCCACAAAATCCAGCTGCCAATTCAAGGTCGTCAGCACACATCGAAATTCTCGGCATCACCTCCTTGGCATCACCGATCAGCGTTGCTCCTTTAACGGGTTTCGTTAGTTGACCATTCTCAATCAAGTACCCCTCTTCGACTGAGAAATTGAATTGACCGGTTGGCCCAACACTTCCACCTCCCATCGCTTTGCAGTACAAACCACGATCGACAGACGCAAGAAGATCTTGAGGTTTGTGGCTTCCAGCAGCAATAAATGTGTTTCTCATCCGACTCGCTGCTGCAAAAGCATGACTCTGTCGACGTCCACTTCCTGTTCTTTGATGACCGGTCCGTAATTCACCGGCTCGATCACTGATAAAGCGTTGGAGCACACCATCTTTGATCAAGACTGTCCGCTGCGGTGCCATCCCTTCGTCGTCCATCGACAAGGATCCAAAGGCTCCTCCACTGAGTCCCTCATCCACGGCCGTGACTGCCGGATGAGCGATGAGGGAGCCCACTTGATCAGCAAAAGGAGTTGTTCCTCGTTCAATTTGGGTGGTTTCTAACAAATGCCCACACGCCTCATGGAAAATCACCCCACCAAAGCGATTGGCGAGAACAACGGGCATTTGACCCGCATCCACATAATCAGCACGCAGCATGGTTCCTGCACTCTCACAAACCTCAGCAGCACTGTTTTCGACGTTCCATTGAAGGAGGTCATCGGGGCGGTCTGTACTGCCGTAACGGCGCCCAACACTTGAGCGATGCTCACCATCAGCAGCAAGAACAGTGAGTCCAGTGGACTGGTGGAGGCGAATATCACGGGCAAAAGTGCCATCAGACGCAGCGACCAAAACTTCTTGCCAATCCCGTGAATAGCTGCCTCGGCGAACTTGGAGGTGCTGTCCAATTCGATCGAGTTCTGCTGTTCCTTGCAACAGCCGTTGGCTAGCACTCACCAGTGATGGACAACGGCCCAACCATTCGTTTTTTGTGTGACCGTGATCCACGAGTGAATTCAAACCATTGAAGCGATCTCCACTGCTCGAAAGGGAGTTCACATCAAGCCCCAACATGGCGAGGGCTTGATCCAAGGCGCGCGTCAGCCCAGCGTTGGAGAGATCATTGGTGCTGACAAAACCGTCTCTTCCATCACGAAAAACGCGCAAACCAGCACCGCGGGCAAACGATGGATTCACACTTGTGATCTGATCTTGCTCAGCAAGAACGCCAATATGGTCGGTACGTTCAAGAAAAACTTCAACGAGATCCGCGCCAGCCCCGGCACCACGGTTAAGAAGAGACTCGAGGAGATCCTTCCATTGGTTTGAAAAAACGTCAGTCAAAGTTTTTGGTTAAAAAGTTCCGAATAGAATGGAATTTCAGCGCACAGCAGGCTGATATTTGGAACTGTCAATGGCAGGCATTAGAAATAGCTTCGCCATCTCAGCACCATTGGCGACCCAATATGGAAGTTTACGGATGACTTTAATTGGAGCTGAAGCATTGCTGGCATCGGCAGCATCAAGGGCGGCATTGTTGTTGACTAAGCGTTCCAGACGCACCCAGAATTTCTTGTTCTTGACGTCAAGAACAACTGGAAAGACCCTCGCGGATGTGTCGTTAGTTTTTTCAATCACCATTTTGTCGTACGTACGCGCATCAAGTCCTAGCGATTCGTAAAACTCCTTTCGAGCAACATCTCTGACGTACATCGTTGCAAAAACAGCGAGCAGAAAAAAGCGACACCAAAGTTTCGCAATCGGGCCTCGAACGGTATCGGGTTGAGCCTTCATCAAGGCATCAAAGAAATCTCCATGCCGATTCTCGTCTTGACACCAATTCTCGAAGAAATTGAAGATCGGGAAGATTTTGCTCTCTGGATTCTGCTCTAGATGACGATAAATAGCGATATAGCGCCAATACCCAATTTTTTCGGAAAGGTAAGTGGCATAAAAGATAAATTTTGGCTTAAAGAAGGTGTAATTCTTACTGGCCGTTAGGAAGCCAAGGTCGAGTTGCATTCCAAAATCACTCATCGACTTATTCAGGAAGCCTGCATGGCGAGCTTCATCACGAGCCATATGACCGAAGCATTCAGCTAGCAGTGGATTGGACGTCTTGATTCGACGGCTTAATTCCTTATACAACAAAAATCCAGAGAATTCCGAAGTGCAACTTTGCTCAAGGAATTCGACGAAAACTTTGCGAGTTTCTGGATCGAGTTTATCGGCAGCCCCATCAAAATCATCATTCCGAACAAAATGATGACGGTTGTAATCCTTGCGGAATTCTTCGCAAATAGCCTCTAATTCAGCCTCATTTGGCCGAAGATCCATGGCCGCCATGGCCTCAAAATCCGTTGTGTAGAAACGTGGCGTCAGGATTGTGTCCTTAACAGGATCCTTGATGGCAACGGCACGGTCGGCCGTCTGATCAGCCACGGCGGTGGGAGGGACCATCAGCTTCAATATCGCGATGCTTCCAATGTAGGCGGGTCCCCGCATTAGGTGGGATGAATGCCGCTCGACTTAATTCTCCCCCAACCATTTCTGGCCGTTAAGCCGCTGCAAAAGACGAGACACCAGTAAGGGCAATGACATTCGCTTTTCGTCGATCAAAAAGCTCTCCAACAACGTTGGATCACTGCCGGGGTCAGCGAGGGCAATCACTTTGCCGCTATTGATGTCGGGCTTGGCAAAACAGAGCCAGAAGCGGCGCCCACCTGGAAGCGTTCCGACAACCATGGGGCACTGACCTCCAACGACGGGGCGATCCCCATCAATTCGCTCGAGTCGATCTGCAGTAATTCCATTTTCGGCCAGTTGCTTGGCCACCGCAGGTAAGAAGAGGGAGTCGATGAACTCCGGGAAGGGTTTGTCCTCCGGCTTCGGTGGTTTTGGCTTGGCAGCTGGTTTGTTAGCAGGCGCTTCGCTCACCGGTTCAAGATCTCTGACGCAACTGTACGCAGACCTGATCGCCCCTTACCAGTCTCGATTCGGATCATCTCCCCAATCAGACACAAATTCGCTTGTGGCCGCTGGCGATGAACCGGTGTCAACACGGGATGGAATGGGTTCCTCCACTGAACCATTCGTTGATCTGGCAACCGATGGGTTGGGCTGACGGCGTGGACTTCCCCGCTTAATAACGCGGTAAGCAACCGCCACGGTTGGTGCTGGATCTCGTAAGTCTCGTTGGGGCCCAAATGAAACAGGACTTTCGTTCCTTACGCCCTCTTCTTGAGCACTGGACGGGAACGGTGTGGGAGCTGCATCAGGCTGACGCACCCTTCGACGCAAGGGCTGACGGGCAGGTGCAACAAAAATCGCGGCCGTAGCTGTCAGCCCCGCTGCACTGGTCGCAGCAATGGCTGTCCATACACCAAGGGGAACTGCAGGGGAAGACCAAGCCAAGAGGTGAAGTCGGGTTGGTTTCCCCTGATGCATGGCGGAGATGGCCAGGACGACCAATAAAGGAAGCAAACTTGGAATGAGCAGGATGCGCTGAAGAGGCGTCATCGCAATGGCCCCTCCCACCGGTTAAGTGGAGCTAAATCCTCATCCAGCCCATCGAATAAACGGACAACCAGAAAATCCACCATGTCGTCCAACGATTTCGGTTGGGTGTACCAAGCAGGAGTGGGCGGTGCAATGGTGGCTCCCGCTTCAGCTAAAGCAGTGAGGTTTCTTAAGTGAATCAGGTTGAACGGAGTCTCCCGTGGAGCAATGACCAAAGGACGCCGTTCCTTGAGATGAACATCAGCGCAACGTTCAATTAAATCCATGGCGATCCCTGAATTGATACGTCCAACCGTTCCCATGCTGCAAGGAACAATCACCATTGCCTTTGTCCGGTAGCTACCACTGGCAATACAAGAACTTTGATCGTTCCATCGGTGGCAAATGAGTTCACCATCAGAGACGTTCAAACGTCGTCTCCAAAAGGACATTTGCTGATCAGGATCGACGGGGATTGATAACCCTTGTTCAGCCCGAAATACCTCATGGGCACCCCGACTCAACACCAAATGAACCTTGCGATCATTGTCTAAAAGAAGTTGAAGAGACCGTTCAGCTAGGGGTTGAGCTGAGGCTCCAGTCACAGCGAGGACATAGGGATGCATAAATTACTGATCGCTCAACGTGACTGATAGAGCTTGAATATTCTCAGCCTGCTCTAGGGGTTCGTCAGGGGGTGAGGTATTGACCTCGAGGTCAATTTGATTGCGTAAAACATCCACCTTGATCACTCGAACCTGCACAGTGTCTCCAAGTTGGTACACCCGTTTGTTTTTACGCCCCACAAGTCGATTTTGGCGAGAACGGTATTCATACCAATCGTCGTTGAGCGAGCTAACATGAACCAAACCTTCTACGCGACTCTCACCAACTTCAACAAAGAAGCCATAACTTTGAACACCACTGATTCTCCCTTCAGTGATCAATCCAATCAATGGTTGAGCAGCTCGAGCCTGCACCATGGACAACAAGTCTTTTTCGAGCTCTAAGACTTGCCGTCGGCGACTGTTCAGCCGTTGCACTAAACGATCATTCACCAACACCTTGAGCTTGTCGTTTTGGCTGCCGGTTAAGAGACCCCACTTGAGTTCGAGCTCACAACCTTTACAACCAAGCACCAAGCGTTCTTTTTGGCGCACCGTCGGGCGGTCCTTTCCGTCCTGGAGCAAGGTCACCAGGATGTGCTGATTCACCAAATTTGAATAGGTCAACGTGGCGCAACACCAGGGCGCTGAGGGGCTTGCCGAAGAGCTGTTGACCGATGGGCTCCCCAAGTCCAACGGTGCATCTTCAGCCCCACTTGGCTCATCGGCACTCTGTTGATCGGTCGGAACAACAGCCACAAAATTCGTAGCTGGTATGGCATGACTGAGTTGTTGTTCAAGCACTCGGCGATGGGGTGACTCTGCAAACACTCCGATCAACTCCTGTGCCGAAGGACTTCCTTCCTCATCCAATTCAAGAGGCAGCTCAAGGGCAATGGCGCTCTTCGCGACATCGGTGAGAGTCGACGGGTCTGGTTCTCCAGCCTGGACTGTGATGCCTGGAAGTTGGAGAGCGTCCCGATGCAGTTCCCATGCACGATCTGCGGCTCGGATCAAGGGCTGCAGTAAGGCTTGAGGATCGGAGGGAATTGGGGCGTCGATCCAACGATGACGAAGTCCGCTTGGATCAGCCCAGCGCAGATCTCCTAACGCCTCCAGCTGTGGTGGACATAGATCCAGTTGAACGAGACCTTGAAGTTGTTCATGCTTTCTCAAACAACTTTCACAAAAACGCAGCGTTTCGAGCTGGCCTAGTTGATCCTTGATGTCCTTCAGTGCAGCCGGGATCGTTCGTGACTTGGGTTTGCGCTCATTCAGCGCTTTGAGTTGAGCGACGCCGATTGAAGCGACGGGTTTCACAGTTGTGAGCATGAACTCCCAGTCCGTCAGTGTTCCGTCTTGAGAGACATCCATGCGAACACTCACCGCTTCAGCAACTTCTCCTGGAACAAAGCGGGTGGACTGATTAAGGGGTGGCTGAAGCAACGTCTGCCACGTTTCACCAAGGCAAAGGGCTTCCATCCGTTCCCTCAACCAAAGGTCAACGGTGTTGCTACTGCCGGTGCGTTCAGCGACCGCAGGAGCATGAACCCAAAGCCGACAGCCACCATCGCGGGCTTCCACGTGGACTGCTGGAAGTCCTGGTGAACTGACATCCGTCCAGCTTCTTAACAACAGAGCCGGCTGATCAGTGCAATCGATACGGCCCTTGGCCCCAGGGGCTTTCCCTGAACCGCGTGGCGGAGTCGGGCGATGATGGAATCCTGCCTTCGTGAGCAGCAGATCACGATCTGCTGCTGGGCCACCATTCAATGGGAGGGCTCGAACCACCTGTCCGTGGGCAGGATGTTGGGCAATCGGATAGCGATCAACAAGAATCTCAACAACGTCCGTTGGTTCGTCGCTGGCAATGTGGTCCGCGGCTTCATCCGGTAATCGGATGGTGGTCAGCATCCGATCGTCCAATGGAACGGCGAAGAGTTGATCATCTCGACGTTCAACTTGCCCCAGAAGCGACCTTGTCGACCGCTCCAAAATGCATTGAACGCCGCCTTCTGGAGATCGGCGCCGTCCCCCCTCTCGGGTGATCTTCACAAGCACTCGATCACCATTCCAAGCATGGTTTAGTTGATGATCACGGATATAAATATCGTCTCCCCCATCATCACGAATCGCAAAACAAAATCCCTTACTGCTACAACGAAGCCGTGCATCAATGAATTCGTTGTCGTGACAACGCACGACAACATCACCATCTCCACGGGTCACAACCCCCATTTTGGCAAGGGCATCGATCGCAATGTCTAGAGATTGCTTATCAGTCTTGTTCGTCAACTTGAGGATCTTGACGAGAACAGCTGTCTCAACCGAATCATCAGAAGGCAACTGGTCGAGCAGATCGGCGACCGTGAATTTCATCGAAATGTGGGCGGAAACCGGCTAACAGGTCCGGGGGAAAGGATGGAGCGGCTGACGCATCCGTCAGGCCTGCAGAGAACCCCAACCGCTGGACAGTTTAAGAGTTCGACTGATCAGCTTCGTCTGAATCCGTTGCGTTTTGCCCAAACAATGGCCAGAGCAGGCGAGAACCGATGACTAAAAACCCAACGGACGCCACCAATTGCAGCAGGTCGCTTGGAATCACCGTGGCGACAGATCCACCCGCAAGAGCTCCAAGCAAGCTGGCTAACACAAGGGCTGAAGATGAACCGAGAAACACAGCCAGTGGACGATCTGAGGTCCCACTGATGGCCACCGTGGCGAGCTGGGTTTTGTCACCCAGTTCCGCAAGAAACACGGTCACGAACGTCGAAATGAGTAGGGCGAAATCCATGGATCAGGTTTGCGATCCAATCACGATCAGCGAGCGGCTGGCCTGGAGTCCCAGCCACAAACCAAGACAGACCATGAGGACTCCGGCCATCAGTTCCAGCCGTTCTGGTGGCAGCGTATTGGCGAGCCATTGCCCAACTAACACTCCGACAAGACTTGACGAAATCAACGCCAACGCAGCACCCAGAAAGACCAGCCAAGGAGAACCAGATTGGGCTGATAACAACAGCGTGGCGAGCTGAGTTTTGTCGCCAAGTTCTGCCAGAAAAACGGTGGTAAAAGTGCTGATTAAAACGGCCACAAAACTGGGTCGTCCAGCGGCAGCGTCACTGCGCTCAGTCATCGCGGCTACCTCCCGTGCGTTGCGCTCGATTGAACCTTCGCATTACGTCACTACGTCCGCCATAGGTGGTTCGGATTTGTTGCCGACAACAACCAATCGCAAATGAATCGAGTTCATCGGCTGGAACATCGAATAACGATCCCATTTCACTAACGCGACAAAAATCTGGACGTTCGCTGTAAATCGTGCACCGTCGTCCTCCACTGTCGTAGTGAATGCACCATCCGTCTTCTCCAACCATTGAGAGATAAACGCGTTGTTGCTCCTCGCTTAGGGCCGCTAGTGCCTCACCCCGTTCCTCAGGACAAAGCCTGCAGCACGCTCCGCACTGTTGGATGCAGGTCCATAGGGGCTGTTGCTTGGTCATCGGCGTTGCTGTGACAAGCCATCACAGACAAAACAAAGGAGTGGTCGACTCCGGTCGAAGGCCCCGTAGCCTGGTGCTACACCAGACGTACGAAAGCACGCACTCATCATGGGCTTCGATTTCCACCTGATCGCTAACTTCGCGGCCCTCGCCCTCATTGCTCTTGCAGGTCCAGCGGTCGTGTTCATCCTCTTCTATCGCCGAGGAGCACTCTGAACACCATTGAGGTTATGGACGCAGTCCAAGGCTAAGAACAGCGTCCTCAAGCAACTGATTCACCCTTTCATCCTTGGCAAGGTCATCGTTGCAAACGAGACAGCTGTTTGGGTCGATTTCAGCTTGCAGCGATAATCCTTCGCTGTTGGTGAGGGTGAATCCTGATGTTGATACCTGCTGGGCCACATAGGTCTTAAGGCCCCGCTGCAACATCACAGCGTCGCTGGAATGACGGATCGCCTTCAGTTCCAACTGCAACCTTTGTTCGCCTTGCCAGCGATTAACACTGATCCGGTAGGCCACATCACAACGGTCTGGAACATGGATTGAGGGGTCCCATCGCCACGCGATGGCTCTCCGTTCTGATTCGCCTTGGCGCAACCTGAGGGCGAGGTGTCCCCCCTTCAAATCACGCCGCTCCTCAACGCTGCACCCCCGCGACCAGAACAAAGGGGCTTCATGGCCAATCCCAAAGGGTGCGAGTGTTTGCAATGCCTTCCAAAGGTCCCAATTCACTTCATCCAACCGAAGCAACGCATCGGGCTGGATTGGTAGTCCCTTCCCTTGTTGTTGCAACCAAGAACCAGCTTGAATACAAAGCTGTTCGTGGAGGGCATGCACATTCTCGGCACGAACCGTGAATCCTCCTGCCGCCGGATGACCACCAAAACGTTCCAAGAGCTCGGAGCAATCGTTCAGGGCTTGGTCCACGGCAAATCCTCGAGGCGATCGCACCGAGGCCCGCATGAAGCCATCGCCATCGCCGGCAAGGAGGGCGGCCGGTCGGTGGTATCGCTCGACCAGGCGAGCCGCAACAATGCCGATCACGCCATGGTGCCAATGACTCTGGGCTAAAAGAAGAAAAGGTGGCAGCTGATCCGACGAATCGGCTTCAATCAGAGCCACAGCCTCTGCCTCAATCGCATCACAGAGATCACGTCGTTGACGATTGAAATCATCACAACGACGCGCCAATGCCATCGCTGGTGCTGGTTCAGCGGCCGTCAGTAATTCCACAACGAGTCGGGGTTCGCCCAAACGTCCAACTGCGTTGATCCGTGGGGCGAGTTGAAACCCAATATCCTCGGCCGTCAGTGGATTCTCCCCCAAACCGGCAAGCCGTTGCAGTGCCTGTAATCCGCAGCATTCAGTGCGATGAAGTTGATTCAGTCCTTCCAACAACCAAACCCGATTCGCACCAATCAGTGGAGCCATATCAGCGACGGTGCCAACACAGAACAGATCCCTGGCTGAGCAGATCGCCTCTGGTTGATTCAGTTGTTCCGCAACGGCTCGCGCCAACACATAGGCCAGACCCACCCCGGCCAGACCGCGATAGGGAGACCCTTCCGGCGTTGTTGCCGGATGGATCAAGGCCGTCATTGGGGCTCGATTAGCCGGAATCGTGTGGTGATCCGTCACGATCACCTCCATACCTAGTTCGTGGGCTCGTTGGAGTGCAGATGACGCTGCGACGCCATTGTCCACGGTCACAAGGATTTGAACACCATCACGATGTTGTCGATCAACCATCGATGGATTCAGGCCGTAGCCCTCTTCCATACGGGAGGGAATCGCTGCCCGGGGTTTAGCGCCAAGAGGAGAAAGCGCGCGCAGAAGCAACGCGGTGCTGGTCATTCCATCTGCGTCGTAATCGCCGCAGATCGCAACGGTTTCCTTCGCTCGACAAGCTTGCACCAAACGATGGGTCGCTTTTTTTAAGTCCGGAAAATGGCGTTCTGCCTCTGGCAGTGAGGTCGGAATCAGAAATTCTTTTGCTTCTTCGGCAGACTGAAAGCCACGTCGACGCAACAGGGCACGCAGCGGCACAGGCAGATCAAGACCAGACAACGGGTCAGGTTCAACAACCGCTGGTAAGGACCAGCACCAATTTGGAGGATCGACGGGCAACGGTGTGCTGACTTCAGCAAGATGATTGCTGCATTGTGCCCTCGGCTTCACCGATCGATGACTGCTCTAAGAGCTGTGTTCTGGGATGTGGACGGCACCCTTGCGGACACAGAGATGGAAGGACATCGTCCCGCTTTCAATCAGGCCTTTCGTGATTTAGGTCTGCCATTCCATTGGAACAAGGATTTATACGCTGAACTCCTTGCCATTGCGGGAGGAATTCCGCGTGTTGTGAACTATGCGGCAGATCAGGGAATCATCCTCACCGAACGGCAGCTGAACCGCTTACGCGATGTGAAACGAGAGCATTACTTAGCTCGAGTGCTTGATGGCCATGTGCCTTGGCGACCAGGTGTTGTGCGTGTCGTGAACGAATTACATGCTCACAACATCCAGCAGTGGATCGTGACCTCCAGTGGTGGAGCATCTGTTCAGGCACTCCTCAATCAAGCCAGGGGGATCTTGCCGGATTTCGATGGTGTGGTGACGTCCGACGATGTGGCAGCAGGGAAACCCAATCCGGATGGCTACCGATTGGCGCTCAAGCGCAGTGGTGCCGCACCGAGCTGTGGCTTGGCGATGGAGGACTCAGCCGTAGGCCTTAAGGCAGCAACAACAGCAGGCTTAGCCTGTGTGCTGACCCCATCCCCTTGGGATCAAGAACTGGCCGAAACAGACCATCTCGCCACCGCTGTGCTGAATCATCTTGGTGAACGAGGCAACCCATCACAGGTTGAGCAAGGTCCCCCTTGCTTGGACAGCATGGTGACGGTGAACTACATGGAATCCTTGTTGGCACAGTCGCAGTCATGAGCACGCTGCAGCGCACTCGTTTGGCGGGCCTTCAGCGCCAAATTGGTCGAACAATGCGCGCAAATTTTGGCGGACCTTGGTGGCGACGAAGCTCTGGAATTCTTTTGCTCTTAGCTGGCTTTTTTATCGGCAGCAATCTCACGGTTCACCTCGACAATGCCACAGGAGCTCGAACCTTCAGCGCATTGTTTGCACTTCTCGCCTGTGAGCTGCTGGTCTTCATGCGACGACGATCACCCTGGTTGGATTACCTCAGATTGGGATTTATCTACGCCATTGTGTTGGAGGCTTTCAAGGTTGGATCCTGATGGCCGTCAACGCATTCCGACGCAAGATCAACTCAAGTTGCTGAATTTTCTTGGGATCGAAGATCCTGATCAGTGGAGGCAGTCCTGGGTTAAGCACTACACCAACCTTGGCCTCGACGCGTGGCATCCCGACAGCAGTGCTGATTGGTTTTGGTCGATTGGATTGCCAATTTTGACTCTGGCCCGCAGCCAACCCGGCACCAAACGATTGATTGGCCTGAGTGCGCTTCCAGGTTGCGGCAAGTCGAGTTTGGGGCATTGGCTTGAAGCCGCAAGCCGCAATTTGGGTTTATCCCTGCAAGTGGTGTCGATCGACGATTTTTATTTCCCGGCCGAACAACTTGAGCAGTCGATGCACGGAAACCCATGGGGTGTGCCCCGCGCCTTGCCTGGAAGCCACGACCTGAACCTGCTGAAGGTCAGCCTCGAGCGTTGGCGGAACGGGGAGAACGTTCAGTTCCCTTGTTTCGATAAAGCCTTGCGCCATGGGCGCGGAGATCGCTCTGGATGGCGAGTCTGCGAAGCAGACCTCCTCGTGCTCGAAGGTTGGTTTGTTGGCTGTGAAGCGAGGTACGACTCCACGGTGGCTGAGAGCCAACTTGTCCCAACCATCACATCCGATGAAATGGCTTATCGCCAGCGCACTGAAAAAATTCTGCGCAACTATCAACCGATTTGGGCTGAATTGGATCAGCTTTGGCAACTTCGCGCCACTGATCCACAGTCGCCTCAGATTTGGAAACGTCAGCAGGAAAACGCCATGCGGAAGTCCCGCGGAAGTTCCCTGAACGGAGACGACTTGGACGGATTCATTCGAATGATTCTGAATGCCATTCCCTCAGAGATCCTGAACAGACTTCCAGCTGACGTCGTCTTGGACGTGGATCCGAGCCGTGAATTGACCCGAATCCATCTGAATCCAGCCCTTAAGACTCAGCGTCGTCCGCTTCGCTGACGGGATACACAAATCCTTGAGCACGACCGCTCAGAACAGACTTGCCAATGGACATGGCCTTCTGTGCAGCCACAGCAGCTTTACCTTTCCAAGTGGCGCTGCGCTGATTGCGCTTGGCCTTCGACGTTTTCTTCTTCGGGACGGCCATCGCGGCTGAAGGATTTTCAAAAAGTAATTGTCCCGCTTCAAGAGGCCTCGCGTCAAATCGCTAGGCTCTTTTCAGCGTTGTTTTGTTGTGGCTCCAGGTTCGAAGCAGTCATCGGATTTACCAGCCAACAAGGCGGTAACAGAATCATTCTTCCAAAAATTATGGAAGCAAGAGAAGGGTGTCAGCTACTCGACGCTCCTACGGGATATCGACAATAAAAAAATCAAGCAATTGGATCTCGTACCGGCCCGACGGGAGGTCCGCGTCGAATACGACGACGGCCGCAAGGTCAACGTTCCGATTTTTTCAAACGATGACCGCATCCTTCGTGCCGCTGAAAGCTCAAACACCCCCTTAACAGTTGTCGATGGTCGGCGGGAGCAGGCCAACAGAGATCTCGCCGGCACCCTCTTCATCGTGCTGCTCGTCGTCGTCGGACTGTCTTTCTTGCTACGTCGATCGGCACAAATGGCCAACAGGGCCCTCGGGTTTGGTCGTAGCCAACCGAGGTTGAAGCCCCAGGAAGATCTACAAGTTCGCTTCGAAGACGTTGAAGGCATTAATGATGCACGGCAAGAATTGGAGGAAGTGGTCACCTTCCTCAAGCAACCAGAAACGTTTGTTCGGCTAGGAGCAAAGATTCCAAAGGGAGTGCTATTGGTTGGACCGCCAGGGACTGGCAAAACTCTGTTGGCTAAGGCCATCGCCGGCGAAGCGGGAGTTCCGTTTTTCTCGATGGCAGCATCGGAATTTGTCGAACTGTTCGTGGGGGTTGGTGCAAGTCGGGTTCGAGATCTATTTCGACAAGCCAAAGAGAAGGCTCCATGCATCGTTTTCATCGATGAAATTGACGCCGTCGGTCGTCAGCGGGGAGCAGGGATCGGTGGAGGGAACGATGAACGGGAACAAACCCTGAATCAGTTGCTCACAGAAATGGACGGCTTCGAGGAAAACTCGGGGGTGATTCTTTTGGCTGCAACAAACCGCGCTGATGTTCTCGATGCCGCACTCACCCGGCCAGGCCGGTTTGATCGACGCATCGATGTTGGACTTCCCGATCGACGGGGCCGTGCAGCGATTCTTGCTGTCCATGCCAGGAGCCGCCCTTTAGCCCAAGCCGTCAATTTGGATTTGTGGGCCAGTCGTACCCCTGGATTTTCGGGCGCCGATTTAGCCAATTTGCTGAATGAGGGGGCGATTCTTGCCGCGCGTCAAAACCATACAGAGATCAAAGACAGTCATTTAGAGGGTGCTCTCGAACGCATCACCATGGGATTGAGCAATCGTCCTTTGCAAGACAGCGCCAAAAAGCGACTCATCGCATATCACGAAATTGGTCATGCCCTCGTGGCAACGCTTCTTCCTGCCGCGAATGACGTGGACAAAGTCACTCTTTTACCCCGAGGGGGAGCTGGCGGCTACACCAGGTTCATGCCGGATGAAGAGCAATTGGACTCTGGCTTGGTAACTCGCTCCTCTTGCCTTGCTGACTTAGTGGTCGCCCTTGGCGGGCGCGCCGCAGAACAGGTGGTGTTTGGTCGCTTGGAAGTCACACAGGGAGCCAGCGGTGATCTTCAAATGGTGGCCCACCTCGCCCGTGAAATGGTCACCCGCTTCGGCTTTTCAAGGTTGGGGCCATTGGCCTTGGAGGGCCCTGGTGCCGAGGTGTTCCTTGGTCGGGATTGGTTCAACGAGAGAGCCGGGTACGCCGAAGTGACCGGTCAAGCGATCGATGAACAAATTCGAACCTTGGCGAAGAATGCATTGGCACAAGCAGTGTCACTTCTTGAATCAAGGCGCGAGCTGATGGATCAGCTTGTGGAAGCGTTGATTGAAGAAGAAACCTTGAGCGGCGAGCGATTTCGGAGCCTGGCTGAACTGAGCTGATATGAAACGCCTCCTCTTGCTGCTGGTGCCACCACTGTTGGTTGTGGCGGCAAGGATGCATGTGGAATGGGCCTGGTTTGCCCAGTTCAACTGGCAATCCATTCTGTTTCAGCGCTGGATGCTCCAGCTCCTCTTTGCAGGAGTGGCTGCCCTACCGATTCTGATTTCGGTTTTGTGGCTGAAGGCCTTCAACCGGGCTGATCAACCACCTTTGAAACCAACCAGGCCAATCGCAGGGATGCGATACAGCCTGCTGCTGTTGATCTGCGGATTGGCATTTCTCTCCACTGCTGTCGTTATCACAGATCTCGCAGTCTTGGCTTGGAAGCAGCCCTTCAGCCTTGGTCATTGGCAAAACGCAGTCCCAATCATGGGCTCGATGTGGAAGGCGCTGCTGCCGATCCAAATCGCGGTGGCAGGCGTATCGATGTGTCGACCGCATTGGAGGCGATGGCTTGCCGCTGCCATGGGTGTTGCTTTTGTTGTTGTGGTGTCTCGGGCTTGGGGAATTTGGAGCCTGGCCTGGCTCATCCCAGATGAAGGACTGCGGGAACCCTTGCTGGGAACTGATCTGAGTTTTGGTCTCGGACGCTTTACAGCACTCAGATTCGGCCTAGAGCTGTTGGTTCTCATGGGCACGTTCACCACAACCCATGCGTTGTGGGGACGAATGACGGAACCACCTCACCTGTCGGATTGGTCGATGCCCGCCCTTGGTCATCGATCCCACCGATTGCTGTCAACTTGGATCGGGATCAACCTGCTGGGGGTGTCGTCCCTGGTGTGGTTGTCACGGCATCAATTGCTCTGGCATCAGCATGGCTTGGTCGCCGGAGCAGGCTGGCTTCAACATCACCTCACCCTGCCATTTCGAAGCCTGATCGCAATCTTGCTGATGGTTGTGGCGGTGAGCTGCATCCTCAAACGACTGGGACGCCTCCAAGGCGTTCTCGTTCTAAGTGTTGCCGCAATTCTGGTCATTGAAGGCACGATCACACCACTCACGCGATGGCTGGTGGTGCGTCCGCAGGAACTCTCTCTGCAAGCGCCATACCTTGAAACAGCGATCCGTTCAACAAGGCATGGATTTCAGTTAGATCGAATTCAACGACGGAAGAATGAACCCAATGCAGATTTAACGGCCGAAGATTTGGAGGCTGGTGCCAGCACACTTCGCAATGTTCGACTATGGGATAGTGGGCCACTTTTAGAAACGAACCGCCAACTCCAGCAATTAAGGGTCTATTACAGATTTTCAAACGCTGCCGTCGATCGATACCCATTAATTCCCGATAGCGACACATCACAGCAGGTGATCATTTCAGCTCGTGAGTTGGATCAATCGGCTTTACCACGACGTTCAAAAACTTGGCAAAATAGACATTTTGTATTCACTCATGGAAATGGATTTACGGTTAGCCCCGTCAACACACGTGGGGCTGATGGCCTCCCTTCGTATGTGATAAGCGATTTAGGATCGAAAGCAAGAATTGAAGGAAATCGCGATCTTGGAATTAAACGCTCGGACGTCAAAAAGGCGATTCCCGCTCAAAATGCTGCACTTTATTTTGGAATACTTCCGTCTCCTTATGCAGTTGTTCCAACCGAGGTTGATGAATTTGATTATCCAGATGGCGATCTAAATGTTTACACCCATTACGAAGGTTCCGCTGGAATTCCCATTGGTTCGTTGGGACAACGCCTTGCTGCAGCAATCTATTTAGCTGAGCCAAGGTTGCTGACCACCCAAGCGATTCAAAATAATTCTCATGTTCTTTTACGCAGAGAGGTTAGGCAACGAATCCGAGCGGTGGCCCCGTTCCTAGACCTTAGAGGTGAACCATATCTCGTTTCGGTGCCTGGCGATAACAAAGCGCTTGGGATCAATGCTGGTCGATCTCAACATCAATTTTGGATTGTCGAAGGTTATACCCACAGCAGCACATATCCTTATAGCGCATCCGTCAGCAAGACTGATTCTGATCGCTACTTACGCAATTCAGTCAAAATCATCGTTGATGCATACAATGGAAGCATGCGCTTTTTTGTAAGTGAGCCAAATGATCCATTAATACAAGCCTGGCAAAAGTTATTTCCACAGCTCTTTCATTCGATGGAGAGCATGCCTAAACTACTGAAATCCCATCTCCGTGTTCCAGAAGATTTCTTCAAGGTTCAGGTGAGTCAGCTGCAGAGATATCATGTCGAAGACCCACGTATTTTTTATAGTGGTGATGATGTTTGGCAAGTTCCTTTAGAGGTTTACGGAGGAAAGCAAATTTCTGTGGAACCATATCACATAACAGCCCAAATTCAAGGAAACAATAGTTCAGAATTCTTGTTACTTCAACCGCTCACACCATTGGCTAGGCCAAACTTAACCGCATGGCTTGCTGCACGAAATGATGGCTCACACTATGGGGAGTTGCTCTTAATCGATTTCCCGAAAGACCGACCCATTCTCGGACCAGAGCAAATCCAAGCCCTGATTAATCAAGATCCAGAAGTGAGCAAGGTCTTCAGTCTTTGGGATGGAGGCGGCTCAGAGCTTGTCCAAGGAAATCTGTTGGTTTTGCCGGTTGGAACGAGTCTTCTTTATGTGGAGCCGGTTTATCTACGAGCAACAAAAGGCGGACTGCCCTCATTAGTACGGATTGTTGTGAGCGACGGTCGAGCCATTGCAATGGATGTCAGTCTTTCAGGAGCGATTGAACGACTCATGAAAAAAGCCCCAACAGCGTTGCTGCAGGGGCTTTAAAAGGTTTACTCGAATGATCGAAGAATCAATCTAATTCAGTTGATTGCAGAGAAATACTCTTTGCTTCCCTCAGGATCAGGCTTCATTGTTTTTTCACCGGGTGTCCAGTTCGCGGGGCAAACTTCGTCAGGATTGGCCTGCACATATTGGAATGCCTGAAGCACGCGGAGTGTTTCATCAACATTACGGCCAACGGGCAGATTGTTGATGGTGGAGTGCATGATCACACCATCGGGGTCGATGATGAACAAACCACGAAGTGCAACTCCTTCAGCATCATCAAGGACGTTGTAAGCCGTTGCGATCTCCTTCTTGAGGTCGGAAACCAGGGGGTAGTTGATATCACCGAGGCCCCCTTGGTTGCGAGCCGTTTGAATCCAAGACAGGTGACTGAATTGGCTATCGACAGAAACGCCGAGAACTTCGGTGTTTTTGCTGGAGAAATCCGAGTACCGGTCACTGAACGCAGTGATCTCCGTAGGACAAACAAACGTGAAGTCCAACGGATAGAAGAACAACACCACATACTTGCCCTTGTACTGAGAAAGGGAGATCTCTTTGAATTCTTGGTCGATCACAGCGGTGGCGGTGAAATCAGGGGCCTTTTGGCCCACGCGCAGGCAACCGTTGTCGGTCATGTTCGGAATACAGTGGGGTTGAACTGGAAGTTGAGAGGGACTAACTCGTAGTCGAAACGACTTCCAGTCTTACGTATCAAATTATCACGTCTTCGTGGATGGCACGCCATACACCCAACCAATGACTGAACAGACATCCAGCTGGGACCCCTCGCTTCTTCGCAAATTCAGCGCGACGGGCCATTTCAGACTTTTGAATCAACTGCGAGGAGATTTAAAAAAGAAGCCCCTCGAGCGTGATCAACGGACGGGAAGCCTTCGTCGACCCGGAAGCGCGTCACGGCCGAGCGCGACACGACGGGGGCCATTGCAACGGAAAATTCCAGCGCCACCGGTTAGCGAAACGGTTGATCTCACTCAAGCCGAGAGTCCACAGTCCTTTCGTGACCGTCTGAATGCCATTGAAATGCGTTGAACAATGAACCCTGAGATGTATGATGGTGACTGGCCTAAGGGCCATTTGTCAGAGTAGCTCAGCTGGTTAGAGCACAGGATTCATAACCCTGAGGTCGGGAGTTCAAGTCTCCCCTCTGACACTTCAATTCTGGACGTTGCGTCGCAGGCTGGATTCAGACACCCTGTAACGAGGCAGGATTCAGAATCAAGCTGTATCAAGTGGTTGGAATCAAGCTTGACGGGCTGGGAGCTTGCTCAAAGGATTCAACGCGGCTCCGCCAGCGCGGCGAATTTCAAAATGGAGGTGTGGCCCAGTACTACGCCCAGTGCTGCCCATCAGGGAGATACGAGAACCCTGGGGGACAACCTGACCCTTCTTCACCATAATTTTGCTGTTGTGCGCATAACGCGTTGAGTCGCCATCACCGTGGGAGATCTCAACGAGATAGCCATAGGCGCCACTCCAACCGGCAAAAGCAACAACACCATCGCGGGCCGCAAAAATTGGAGTCCCCGTGTTGTTGGCAATATCAATACCCTTGTGCATCCGTCCCCAGCGCCAACCAAAACCAGACGTAAACACTCCTTTTGTCGGCCACACGTAGTGACGACCAAATTTCATACGCGTCGCGGGAGTACGACCTGGACCAAGGGAAGGTCCCAACGGCCAACTCGCCGCTCCACTGGTTGTTGGTCGGATCGCAAGCAAGGATTGACCAGACGACGCTTTCGCAATGCGGAGCTCACGTCCAACGGTGAGATTGTTCAGTTCTAGGCCTGGGTTAAAGGTCTTCAGCTGAGCGCGAGAGACCCCATTACGTGCCAAAAAAGAAGCGAGGGAATCTCCCTTTTGAACAGCAGCAACCTCGCTAACAGGGGGAGGCGTTGAAAGGGGAGCCGATGTACGACGGGATTGTTTGTCGATGCCAATGATTGCTTCGGCCTGATCACCTGATGACGCAGGCACAACCAACCAGCTTTTGGCGGAGAAGGTATGGGTCGCGGGGCGGTTATTCAGCTTCGCAAGCTCTTCAGTCGAGATCCCCAAGGCGTCAGCCAGCCGAGGGAGGGAACTCTTGAGCGTGAGTTGAAACCACAACGGACCACTCGAAGAAGCGAGGGATTCAGGCTCGCTTAGAGGAGATGGAAGTTGCGACGTTTCGATAGGGAGCGGAGGGAGGTCCGCAAGATTGAACACATTGTTATCCGCCTGTCCAGGAAGGCCAGACCATGCGGTAAGAGCCAAGAAAGGAGTAGTTGCACTTGCCAGTAGGAGCAACGCGCGCATACAACCTCGTAAGATCGGCTGAAGTTAACGAACCGAATTATTGGGCGCAAGGGGGGTTGGCGCAGTCAAGCGATCACCACAAGTGCAATTGATGACCCGCCACATAGCTCACAAGCGCGCATGCAACTGAGAGGTTGAGACTCCGCACCCCACCTTGACCACTGGAATCCGCTGCTCCAGGCATTGGAATCGTGACAATGGCGTGGCACTGATCACGGACCACCTCGGGCAACCCAGTGTCCTCACGGCCGAAGAGCAACACATCACCGTTCTGAAAGCGAAATTCGTTCAGGGAGATTCCCCCACGACGGCTGCAACCAATGACCCGTTGATGGGGGCGCAACAACTGTTTCATCGCATCAAAACTGTTGTGCGTCGACAATTGAACATGGGGCCAGTAATCAAGCCCAGCTCTGCGAACACTTCGATCGTCAATCTGGAATCCCAGCGGCTCGATCAGAGCTAAGGGCAGCTGGAAGGCGGCACACGTCCGGGCGATGTTTCCGGTATTGGGGGGGATACGAGGCTCAAACAATGCGACCCGCAACGGGGCCTCTGGATTCACGATGCTCATGGAACGGGATGACTGATAGAGCGAAGATCAACAGCTCGCCCTTGCAAGACAAGCCAACTCACATCGGCGATTCGTTCCAGCTGCTGTGCCAATTGGCCAAGGCGATCACGGAACAAACCACCAAGTTGCGTGGCAGGAACAACACCCCAGCCGGTTTCTTCGATGACCAAAACACATTTGGACGAACGAAGGCCAAGGATTTGAATCAATTCGTCCGATGTCTTGAACCAGGCTGACGGATCGGAGTCAAGCTGATTAGCAACAAAACCACCAATGGAGTCGATCAGAACAGATTGGTTCTCATCCACGGATTTGAGAGAGTGCAGAAAATTGGTGCCGGGCTCGAGGAGTCGCCAGTGAGTCGGGCGCCGTTCACGATGGAGCCGTAACCGCTCCTCCCAGGCGGAATCATGGGGACGCTCCATCGCGGTTGCGATGTATGTCACACAAGGGTCGTCCGCCAGCAAGGATTCGGCCCAACGACTCTTTCCGCCACGGGAAGGTCCACTGACAAGGATGAGTGAACCTTGGCGCGGTGAAGAATTAACCTGAGCCATTCATCCCCTTCAGTGTGGCCACTGAGGACGGTGAAACACGGTTGAGGTATCTGAAAATCCAATATTTAAAAATCGTCGCCAATATGACTGGGAATGTGGCAATAAATAACATCACAAAATTTTCTTGAGAGGGCAATCCCAAATGTTTTGCAATGCCATTCAGAAGAACAGTCCACCCCTCGGGACTGTGAAATCCAACAAAGATATCTGTAAAAAGAATGATTGTAAACGCCTTTGCTGAATCACTCAACCCATAAACAGCCTCATCGAAGAAACCACGCATCACGCGCAAATCATCACGACTGACAAAACATACGATCGTAAATGCGATAAGAGCAGATAAATCAGAAAAAACATTTTTGACAGCTTGAACGCTGAGGCCGTCGGCTTCCTCCTTAAGTTGAATGGCTTTCTCCGCTAATTTTTGCCGGAGAAAATCAGCTTCTAAGGGTTGATCTGAATTCAGTAACGCATCAAACTCGAGCTCCTGTTTATAAACTCGTAATTTCTCTACGGCTTGTTCTTCAAGCTTTGGTTTTGGGTAACTTAAAAAAGGTAATTCTGGTGACAAGCGATCAACAGCGGGAGAAATAATATATGCACCGGCAATCTGCTGAATAAACAACGGAACCAAAATTAAAAGTAGAAGAATTCGCAGTGAGATCAGTGTGCTGTTACGACGACGGCGAAAACCTGCGACGACTGTTTCCTCTGATGCTGGGTCCAGCTGACGTCGGACCGAATCGAAGAAACCGAGGAGAGATCGAGGCAGTGCCTCTGGCGCACGACTGATGGCTGGTGAGCTGCCACTGGGCAATCGTTGGCCATAGCGACTCACCACAGATTCGATCAGCTGCAGTTGTCTCACCTCTTGGATATCAAGTTGCCCTCGATTGCGTTCAACCGATTCCAAGGTGGTTCGACAGATCATTAAGGCCGTACGGAACCGCCTCAAAACGCTGGCCTGTACTGATCGTGGAATGGAAAGCTCAATCTCGGGCCGAACCGGTCGGTCGCCGTAGAACTCCAGTTCCAGACTCTGGATCAACAGAGCTGATTCGTAGCCACGCTCCAGATCGTTGGAGAGATCAAATCCCTGGCTACGTCCAAATACATTGACCCAGTTCCGGCGACTCATGACAACGCTCCATTAGCGGGAGAAAACCCACCAAGTGGCCATGGGAATGATGGTGCCCAACACAAGCAAAACAATGATCCATGTCGTGGCATCGCTTTCTTCAGTTTCTGCTTGTGTGGGGATATTGGTTGGAAGCGCGACTCGCTCCACCACCTCCGGAGGCCCTGGATCCTCTCCACCAGCCAAAACTGTGGACAGTCGCGCTAACCCATCGATGGACGACTGCCGATAGCGGTCACCATCCCGCAGGGGGAGGGTCATTGTGGTTCGTGCGGTACTGGTGAGTAACGACTCCGGCAGCTGAGTTTGCAAAGCGGAATCCGCAAGGAGTGCTGCTCGCTTGTTCTGTGTTTCGATCAGAATCAAGAGAAGCGGCATGTCCGATGTGCCAGACCAAGACGACATCAGCTCTTCACCGAAGCTCTTCAGGCTGTAGCCGTAATCCAGCCTGCGCAGTGTGATCAACCGTGCTTCCACACGTTGGTCCTCCAAACCCTTCAGCTTGGATTCCAACTCACTGCGGCTGGCACGGCTAAACACATCGGCCTCATCGAGAATGAGTTCCTGAGGAGGAGAAGCGCCCAATTCCGATGGGGAGATTGCCAATCCGGCTGGTACACAAACGAACAAACAAAGGCTGATTGTCAAAAGCGTGGCAATCAGACGGCGGGGGAACAGCTGCATCACCTCAAGCGGAACTGACTTCAGTCTGCCCTTAGCTGTCGAGCATGTCTCGATTCAAGGCCTCAATGGCCACAAGAATCATCGTCGCCTCGGCGTCGGGAAGGCTCATTTTTGAGGCAAGTTGCTTGAGAAAGTCCTCCTCTTCAGGGGTCACCTTCTTGTCGGCATGGACGAGATGAGCAGCAACGGACAGCGCGGACCGCTGTTGAACAAGGCTGAGCACTGGTAAGGCTTGATCAACCAACCCACTTACGCCTTGCTCTCGAAGTACGGCCAACAATTGGTCGAAGAGCTCACCCATCGCCGCTTCTGTGCTGTTGCGGTAAAGCGATCGATACTCCAACTGAAGACGGAGGGCATGGGCTTCATCGCGACCCAACACACCATCACAAGCCACAGCAGCTAAGGCCACAGCAGCAAAAGCCTCTGCACTGTTCATTGGCTCAACACAACTCATCACATTTGAGCAAGATGTTGCCATTCCTGCAGCTCTGCGGATTGATGCCAACACCAGCCCGCGTTGTTTTGTTCTGTGGCGTGCTGGTCCTTGCCATGGCAGTCACGAATGCATCCCTTGCTGATGTCATCACTCCAGAGCTTCAACGGGCCGAGGTTTTGGCGGGTCTGGCGGCAGTTGGCCTAATGCTGATATCCGCGCTTTGGACCCAGGCGGTGCCTCGATCCGCAGACCAGGCCGTTCTGATCGGAGAGCAAGGGCTGGTCTTGATCGATCAGCTCTCGTCACCAGTGAAGGAAGAATTGGGTTGGGGTAGTCACATGCTGCTTACAGCCACCCCAGCGGCAACAGTTTTGGTCTATTGGAGAGGCCAGGTAATACTTCGCCGTGGTCTGATTCAAGCTGGTCCTTTTGTGCCGGCAGCCATTTGCAATCGAGCCATGGAGCGGGAACAAACGATCTCGCTTGTGAATACAGCGTTATTTCCAGGCCGTACCGAATTTGATGCGGTTTTGGACAATCTTCCGGCGGTGGTGATTTGCCCCCTCGGCAAAGAGGGCGTTGTGGTTGTGGGCGGTTGGTCGAAACGGTGCTTCAGCCAATCCGATGAACGCTGGTTGGAGGGCTGGGTTGAACGGCTCAGAACTGCACTTGAGAGGGATCGTTCTGTTTAGAGGATTTATTTTGCCCAGCATCCAACTTGATCTGAGTTTTCACTCGAGATCGTGAAGGTGAAAACCGTATTGATCCATCTGGATTGATTTCACCTTCCATCTGTTCCGCTTTCGTTCGTTGCTCGTTACCAGATTCTTTAAGGTCTACATTCCCAGCGGCCACCAAAAGATCATCTTTCCAATTCCAAGTACAACGTTGTGCTAGTAGGGTTTTATCAGGTTGCGCAACATGGCACGAATCTAAGATTGTTAATGTGTTGTTTGGGATATCAATCCTAAAACCAACGCCCCGCACTGTACCCTTCGAGAGCGAAGCCGAAACTGGAGACTTTGAAGAGAGTTGATTCTGGCCAAAGTCCCAACGAGTTTCGCCTGAATTCACAACACCCTTATCAGCCTCAAGCTTCAATTGAACGGGGGCATTCAAATCAAGGAAACTTTGTTTTGAATTGCCATTGATCGACGCAGCCTTTAATTGACGTCCAATCGATTGGTTGGCAATGATTGGACCAACGGCAGATAGAAGACCACTATTTAAATTCCATTGGCCATCACCAGACGTGATCACAGTTTGTGGAGTGACGGCAGCGTTGTAATCCTTATCCCAACGAAAAAGGGTCGTAGGACCTTCGAACAAAAGCTGACCACTCTCCTGTTGAAAAGTGAGGGAATTAGAAACAATCTTCGAGTTACGGTCGAGGGCAGCAGGCCTTTGGTTGATCACCATTCTTGATAAGCCTGGCCGCCAGATCAGCCGATCCCCTTGAATCAGCAGGGGGTCCTGCCCAAGACTTTTGAGTCGGATGGAACCTTCTAGAACCACTAATTCACCATCATTGACCACGGTCGCATGGTCTGCACTAATAACAAATCTAGGTTTATCATTATCATAAAGAATTCCCTTTGGAAGTCTTGCCCTGACGGTTCTGGCTGAGGTGTTGTAGCGCGCCTCAGGGCTAGATAAATCCCAATCACGGGTACCATCCGAACGACGCTGCTTAAGATCTAATCTGCGAAAAACAAAAGGGGTTGTAACTTGATTTATGCTCTGATTAGGGGAATTAGATTGACAAGACGTCATCACCAGCCCCGCCCCCATCAAAACGAATAAATGATGAATCTTGAATCGATCAAAACTTTTCATATCAAAGATCATCTTCCAATTCAAGTCGCTGCATGACCGGCATTGGTTTTGGCAATTCAGTTCCCGTGATCAACCCGCCCCATTGAAGCTGTTTAGACCAATTGTTTTGATCAAGAACACAGCCCAATTGTTCCAAAATTCGATGACTTAAATCGGGAAGCAATGGAGCAAGGAGCAAACCAACGATCCGTGTTGACTCCAGGACAACATAAAGATCATTTCCAACATCGTCTTCCTCCCCTGGCTGTTTCATGCGGCTCCATGGTGCTGTGTCATTCAGATGACCATTTGCAGCAATAGCCAGCTGCAATATCGCCTCTGAAGCTGGCTTAAACCCGAGTTCAGGCATACAGCGAAACACCGTATCTATTGTGGCCTGGGCTTTCAAGGCCAGCGGATGCGTTGTCTGGTTATCAGTCGGGTGGGGGGGGACTGAATTCTCAAACCATTTGCGCGCCATTGACGAGGTTCGATTCAGAAGATTTCCAATTGTGTTGGCCAAATCGTTATTGACTAAATCAATAAAACGTTGTTGCTGGAAATCCCCATCATCGCCGAACTGGATATCTCTCAGTAAATACCAACGCACAGCGTCAGTGCCACACTTGTCCAATAAAAGTTCAGGGTCCAGAACGTTTCCCAGAGACTTACCCATTTTTTGACCCTCCCGCGTTAGAAATCCATGGCCAAACACCTTTTGGGGAACGGGAAGTCCCGCAGACATCAACATCGCTGGCCAAAAGACCGCATGAAAACGAAGAATATCTTTCCCAATAACATGGACAGCCGCTGGCCAACCGCAATCCTCTAATCGCTCAAGATCGACAGAGCCTCCATCGTCCAAAAGCGCAGTGAGATAACCAAGTAAGGCATCAAACCACACATAAAAAGTATGTCCCTCATGGCCGGGGACAGGGAGCCCCCACGACACATTCACCCGAGAAATTGAAAAATCCCTTAATCCACGAGCGACAAAGTTGCGCACCTCCTGACGTCGACTAGCCGGTGCAATGAAATCGTCTTTCGCGACCAACGTCTCGATGTCGCTTTGATATCGGGAGAGGCGAAAAAAGAGATTCTCTTCATCACGCCACTCCAGCGTTTTTTGATGAATGGCGCAGCGGGGGTCCACAACATCAGCAGGTTCATCTTTGTACTCCTCACATCCAACGCAGTACCAACCCGTTTGTCGTCCAGTAACGATGTCGCCGGAGGCTTTTACGCGCTCGTAAAACTGTTCAACCAGCTGAAGGTGACGAGGATTCGTGGTTCGAACAAAACGATCCTGACTGATCTTCCATCGCGACCAAAGCTCTTGATAGCGCTGACTGATGGTGTCGCAATGAACAAGAGGGCTGATGCCGTTGGCCTCAGCTGTGCGTTGAATTTTCTGCCCGTGCTCGTCGACACCGGTGACGAACACCACATCCGCCCGCGTTAGACGCTTGAAACGCGCCAACGCATCGCAAGCCAGGGTTGTGTAAGTGCTGCCGAGATGGGGCCGGTCATTGACGTAATAGAGCGGAGTCGTAAGGGTGTAAGGCATCGTTGGGGGTGAAACTCCGCTGCACCGCAGCGACGCAAAAGTTTAACGACCACGCACCTCTTCAACGACACGCATCGATCGCCTTTTTTTCAACGGTGTTCCTTCCTCCATCCCGTCGGGCCCCATGATTCGCACAGATGTCCTTATTTGGGGCGGTGGTACTGGAGGCGTAGCAGCTGCTCTGCAAGCAGCGAGAAGCGGGGCATCCACCCTGTTGTTAACGCCAGGAGCATGGCTGGGGGGGATGGTGAGTTCTGCTGGTGTCTGTGCACCGGATGGCCATGAACTCAGCTGTTGGCAAACGGGACTTTGGGGCGCGTTGTTGCGGGAGCTTCAACGCTGTGAACCCTCAGGACTCGATCAAAACTGGGTGAGTTGTTTTGGCTACAGGCCCCAACTTGCCGAAACGATCCTTCAGCGGTGGGTTCAAAAGGAACCCCTATTGCAGTGGTTTGTGGATTGTGAGCTGCGAAACCTGGTGAGCCGAGATGGGCTGATTCAACGACTCGAGATTCGACATGGCAGGTCGCCACTTCAGTCCACAGAGATCACCGTAGAGGCCAATATTTTCGTTGATGGGAGCGATCTCGGTGAATTGCTGGCCTTAACGGACGCACCTCATCGCTGGGGATGGGAAGCGAAAGAGCTGTGGAATGAACCCAGTGCGCCAACCCAGCAACGACTCAAAGACGACGCATTTTTCAAACGTAACCCTGTTCAATCGCCAACTTGGGTTGTGATGGGACAGCTCAATCATTCAGGTCCTCCATCTAACGCCAGTGCTCCTTCGAAGCCCTTTGAAGGCAGTACAGCGTCCTTTGGTTTGGAGCGGACGATCACCTACGGGCGATTGCCGGGTGGATTGGTGATGCTCAATTGGCCGCTGCACGGCAACGATTGGCATCACGGTCTGAACAGGGCCCTTAGCTCTGATCCCGACCAGCGGACAGCTCTCGCCTCCGAGATGCAAGAGCACAGCGTGTCGTTTTTATCAGCCCTTCAACACTGCAGTGACGGTTGGATCTCTCCTGGCCATGCCTTTCCAGGCCAGAACCCAAGTCTTGCCCTGATGCCGTATTGGCGGGAAAGTCGGCGGCTGATTGGATCGACGACTGTTACTGAGCTCGATCTTCTGCCGATCTCCAGCAACGGCCGTCGTGGTCCATTGCCAATGAATGACGAAGGTCGGTCCACCAGCATCGCCGTCGGGACCTATGCCAACGATCACCACTACCCAGGCGAGGACTGGCCCCTTGCGCCAAAAAGTTGTCGCTGGGGTGGACGTTGGACCGGCACCCCCTTTTGTATTCCGTATGGCGCCTTGGTCTCCGAGATCGTGCCCAATCTTTTGATGGCTGACAAAGGCTTCAGCGTGAGTCACATGGCCAATGGGGCAACAAGGTTGCAACCCCTGATACTCAATATCGGCCAAGCAGCTGGCTTAGCAGCGGCGTTATCGGTCCGTCACTCCTGCTATCCCACTGAATTACCGGTCGGGGTGCTCCAAACCCATCTTCTTGGTGAACCAACGGCGCCGGCTGCGGTGTTGCCACTTTGGCAGTGGCCGGCATGGCATCCCCACTGGAAAACTGCTCAGGAGCAGGGCCTAGCGGCTCCAGATTGCATTGATTCCAGGGGCCTCTTGGACCGATCTCAATCCTTCAATTTGGATCAGCCAAATCTGAATTCAGCTCCAACAGATCGCCATGAAGAGATGTTGATCGGCAGGGTTACCACCACCACAGAGGGTTGCTTCCAATTCATCACTGATACAGAGCTTTGGCCTCTCATCACGCTTGAGCCAGCCATCAACCAATGGCTCAATCAACAAGATCGCACCAAGCGCAAGTTTCGTGTACGAGCCGTCCGCAACCCATGGGGACCCTGGCTTCGATTGATTGGAGTGATCGATTAACCCAGCTGAAGCTGCAATTCACCCCGGTCAGGATCCGCCAGTTGCACGGTTAGCGTCATTCGATCGCCTGGATTTGGGTTCGCTTGATGGGCCCGCGCGACCAAATCCATCGCTAAATCTGCAACATGCACAAGCGCTAAACCGTCTTGGGGGCGGAGCCAACGCAGGAACTCAGCCTCCCATCGATCCTCACGATGTTGAAGAAACCACACCTGTTGCCAGTGGCGCTGGTCTTCACGGCTGATCTGAATCGACTGACGGAGTGGATCATCTAAGTCGTCGATTAATTCACCTAATTCAGCCTCGCTCGACGGAGCATTGCCCTCAAGTTGGGCAATAATTTGACGATGGGAGGCCAGGTCGGCATAACGACGTATCGGAGACGTGGCTTGCACATAGGCAGAAAGTCCGAGACTGAAATGGGCCATTGGCTGTGTGCCCTGCACCCCACGGCTTAGACAACGCTTGATCGCAGCATCGCGGGCTGGTCCCTCAGGCAATTGATCGAGTTCAGCTTGCGACGGAAGCTCAGCGGCTGGCTGACTTCGGAATGGCAGAGCAAGCCCATGTTGACAACCAAAATCCGCCACAACTGAGCCCATCAACAACATGGCTTCACTCACCATCAGTCGCGCCGGGGTGGGTTCAACCAATTGGAGGGACAACTCACCTTCACGACGTCGAAAGCGGCCTTCCATTCGGTCAAACATCAAGGCCCCTTGTTGACGCCGCCAACGACAGCGCAGCTGCATCAACTGCGATAAGGCCGCCAAGGTTTCGTCACCGGGAGGGGCTAATTCGATCAGTTCATCGCCATCGGCATAGGTGAGGCCATAACGAGGCAACACCCAACTCCTCGTGATCCGACGATCAACAATCGATCCGGCGTCGTCCAGTCGAACACCAACACTCAGAGCTGCAGTGCGTTTCCCTGCCCGCAGGCTTAAAGGACCTGCGGCAAGGCCGAGGGGAAGCATCGGAAGCACGCCATCGGCAAGGTAAAGGCTGGTGGCACGACGACGGGCCTCTTGATCCAACGGACTACCAGGGGCGACCAAGCGTGCTGGATCAGCAATATGGATCCAAATCCAAGCGTCACCGTTTTGAACATCGAGGGAAAGACCATCATCGATTTCACGGGTGCCGGCATCGTCGAGCGTGTACGTCGCCAGATGACAGAGGTCGAGACGGCTGTCGTCGCCCGGTTGCGCTAAGTCCGCGCACGAGAGCAACCGTTGGGCCTCGTCCTCCAGCTCAGTCGTAAACGCAGCGGACCACACACTGCCGCCAAGGGCACGGGGCTGATGCGGATCAACAAGCCCACGTTGGATGCACCACTGCCGCAGCGTGCCGAGATCGGGGTTGAGCGAAAACACTTGGGCCCAATGGGCCACATCTGGATCGTCCTTCACGCTCGAAGCGTCATCACGAAGACGATCCACCAAGCGATCCAATCGATCGATCCACTCAGGATCAAGTGCCTCTAGCTGCTTTGAGGTGAGTGGAGAACATTGACCAAGCACTGCGATCTGTCGCTGATCGTGCTCTTGCGCGAGGCGCTGTTGTTTTTGAAGCTTTCTTTTGCGTTGAATCTCATCGAGGGGCAACACAGAGATGGTCTGATCCCTTCGCCAGCGGAACCACGGTTGATCACCGTGTAACCAAGACCATGTCGCTGCAAGATCAAGAGTCTCAACGGAGCCTCTTAATAGGTCGGTGAGCTCAATCAGCGTTTGATTCGCATCACACTCGGCAGCCAACAGCCACCAGACCTCGGCGACTGTTTTGCGGTCAGGCAACATATCCGCCACCTCCTCAGGTGACGGCAGGGGCTGATCCGAAGCATGATCTAACGCAACGAGATCCCTCAGTGGGATGTCCTGATCACGGCGTTGTCCCCCAAATGAAACAACCGCCTTACTGCCTTTAAGGGACAGCAGACGGCCAATCAGGGGAACCCCTTTGAAGACCACAGCAACGATGTCGTTGGCCTTAGCGGAGGCTTTCACAACATTGCTGAGTGCCTAAACGATTAATCAACCTTCGGGATTGACGAAGGGCAACAGAGCAACAATTCTTGCGCGCTTCACTGCATTGGTCAGATCACGCTGCTGCTTGGCGGTTAAGCCGGTGAGACGCCGGGGAAGAATTTTTCCCCGCTCTGTGATGAACTTCTTGAGCAGGTCCACATCTTTGTAATCGATGGGATCGCCAGGCTTAATCGGAGAGAGACGCTTCTTGAAAAAGGAGCTCGACATGAATCAGGATCGGTTGAAGGGTGGGAAGGTCTGCAGGCTCACTTGATCTCTTTGTGGAGAGTCATTTTGTTGAGATGTGGACAGAACTTCATGATCTCCAACCGCTCGGTGGTGTTCCGTCGGTTCTTCTCTGTCGTGTAGCGCGAAACGCCTGGTGAACGTTTTTCGCTAGCGGAAGCGGACCGGCATTCTGTGCACTCGAGAGTGACCACAATCCGGACGCCCTTGTTTTTAGCCATAAAGGACGTTGCACCGCAGGTGCGAAGTGAATGACAAACAAAGAGCTTACCTCGTAGACCCCTCGTATTTGAAAAGACGCTGTTCCTAAGATTGCCAGCTATTCGGTCTACTTCCGATGCGGGTGTCCTTGTCCTGGCTCAAAGAACTGGTCCAGGTGGATGACTCGGTTGAGGACCTTGCTGAACGCCTGTCAATGGCAGGGTTTGAAGTGGAGGAGGTGGACGATCTCAGTGCTCGAGCTAAGGGGGTCGTGGTCGGCCACGTTCTCACCCGGGATAAGCATCCCAATGCCGACAAACTCAGTGTTTGTCGCGTTGATATCGGTGCGGAAGAGCCTGTTCAAATCGTCTGTGGAGCCGCCAATGTGCGGGCAGGCATCCATGTTCCCGTCGCCACGGTGGGTGCCGTGCTGCCGGCGGTGGATCTCACGATCAAGGCCGGCGAACTGAGGGGGGTTGCCAGCAATGGAATGATTTGCTCCCTTTCGGAGCTGGGGCTGACCGCCGAATCGTCGGGGATCGCCGTTCTTGAAGACACCACGAACGAGGTACCGGCGGTTGGAACACCCGTGGCAGCACTCTTCGGATTGGATGACACGGTGTTGGAGTTAGCCATTACCGCCAATCGTCCCGATGGATTGTCGATGGTGGGAATTGCGAGGGAAGTGGCAGCCCTCACCAACGCTGCACTGTCATTGCCATCGCTGAATCACACACCGGATCAAACACCGCTCCAAGCACAACTGGATGGCAGCTACTACGGCATCGCTTGTGTTGAGGGGGTGCAAGGGGATCAAGAATCACCGCAGTGGATTCAGCAGCGGCTCACCCGAGCTGGAATCAATGCCGTGAATGCTGTGGTGGACATCACCAATTTGGTGATGCTCGAACAGGGACAGCCCTTGCATGCCTTTGATGCGGAAGCCCTCGAAACACTCACAGGCCAGACCGTGGATGCTGGCAGCTTTGGTGTTCGGCCGGCAAGGGACCAAGAACCCTTTATCGGTCTCGACGATCAGCCCCTGAGTCTCGACCCCCGAGTCCAGGTCGTCACTTGCCATGACCATCCCATTGCCATTGCTGGTGTGATGGGAAGCCGAGAAAGCGCCGTAGGCGACTCCACAACCAAAATCTGGTTGGAATCAGCCATGTTTTCGCCGATTCGCGTCCGCCAGTCGTCGCGGGCTGTGGGACGGCGAACCGATGCCAGCAGTCGATTTGAAAAGGGCTTGCCTGCGGAAGTCACCTTGGCCTGTTCAGAACGGGCGATCGCTCTGCTCAGCGAACAATTTTCTTGCCAAGTCCAGGGTCGCTGGGTGGGTGGACACGGTCCCCAACAACCTGCTCCTCTGGTGCTACGTCGGGAGGCGCTGCATCAACTGTTGGGACCGATTGAAACGGATTCGGGCCCCGTCGATCTGGGCGATGACGCCATCGAACAGTGCTTAACCGCGCTTGGGTGTGAGCTCAGCGCGAGCGAAGAAGGCTGGGACGTGATGACACCACCCTCACGCCGTCAAGATCTGCATCGAGAGGTGGATTTAATTGAAGAGGTGGCTCGCCTCGTTGGCTTCGACAAATTTGGTGCACACCTCCCGGACCCCGTCGCCCCTGGCGCACTGACACCCCGCCAGCAGGCAGAGCGCCGATTGCGACAACTGTTCTGTTCGACCGGACTGCAGGAAATCACCACCTTGTCCCTCGTCGGCGGCTCCGAGGCTGATACACGGATCGCCATCAGTAATCCCCTGTTGTCGGAAACCAGCCACCTGCGCACCAACCTTTGGGAAGAACACCTTCAGATCTGCGTCCGCAATCTCAAAGCATCCATGGCTGGGTGCTCGATTTTTGAAGTGGGATACACCTATAGCGGCTCGCCTGAATCGGTGGAACAAGCAGGGGTTGTCTCAGGCGTGATCTGTGGTGACCGTCGATTAGAGCGATGGAGCACCAGCGGAAAGTACCAAGCACCCAACTATTACGAAGCTCGCGGGGTGCTTTCACGCGTGATGGAAGCGATGCACCTTGATCTCAGTGATCGCCCCCTCGCCGATGATGCGCGACTCCACCCCGGAAGGGCTGCGACCTTGGTGTTGGAGGGCAGACCACTGGGATGTTTTGGCCAATTGCATCCCGCCTTGGCCGATGACCTATCCCTGCCGGAATGCACGTATCTATTTGAGCTCGATCTGGATCGCCTCTTGGATGCAGCGACCCGTAGCAACCGTTGGACGCCGAGCTACAAAGCATTCCCCACCGTGCCGGCGAGCGAGCGAGACCTGGCCGTTGTCGTAGATCGAAATAGCAAGGCTGGTGATCTGATTCAAGCCATCCGAAAGGCGGGGAAGCCCCTGTTGGAACACGTGGAACTAATCGACCGTTTTGAAGGAGAGCAACTCGGTAAGGACAAGGTTTCCCAGGCTTTTCGATTGCGATACCGCAGTCAAAATGAAACACTGACGGACGACAAGATTCAGCCAGTGCACGACAAAGTCAGGGCGGCTCTATCGAAGCAATTCAAAGCTGAACTTCGGAGCTAATGCGTTCCAGCAGAGCTAAAGACTCCAAGTGGGTGGTTTGAGGGAAAAAATCAATGGGTTGATGCTTCTTCAATCGGTAAGGGCCAGCCGGCTCCATCAACATTTTCAAGTCTCTTGCCTGGGTTGCAGGATCACAACTGAGGTAGGCCACACGCTCGGGAGGGGTGTCCAAAATGGTTTGAATCACCCGAGCGTCAAGGCCGCGCCGGGGGGGATCAAGCACTAACGCATCGGCCCCAAACAAGGCCGCCTCTAAAAGATCTACGACATCTCCAGCCCGGAATCGACACTGTTTTGACAGGTTATTTCGCATGGCATTCAGGAGCGCCTGGTCGACAGAACCCTGATGAAGTTCCAGTCCAATCACCTCAAACCCCTGGGCCGCAAGAGGAAGACTGATCGTGCCAATCCCGCAGTAAGCATCGACGACCGTGCCTTCACCAAGTTCTGTCTTGAGCCAGTCGCAAAGCACATGAACAATGCGCTCTGCCTGGGGGGTGTTGATCTGAAAAAAAGTGGTGCTGCTGAGTTGGAGCTGGATTCCACAAAACGCTTCGGCGATGGTTTCCGAGCCCGCAACAAGGAGGGTTTGAGCACCTAACACCAAATTGTTGGGCTTGGGCTGGAGGTTGAGACAAACACCTTTCACCATGTCCCAACGATCCATCCAATCGTCCGCCAACTCCAATAACCCGGGGTAGCGGTCATGGGAGCTAATCAACGTGATCAACACCTCTCCGCTGTGGTGACCGAGACGCAGGCCAAGGTGGCGTAAACCTTTGGCGTGAATCAGGTCATGGTCGGCAGCCCAACCGGTTGAATCCAAATCCTGCTTGATCGGTTCGATCAGTTGATCGAGCCGTGGGTCAAGAACAGGACAGTGATTCAAGTTGACGATGCGATGGCTGCGTGGGCGGTAATAGCCGGCACGCAAACGACCATCACCGTCACGCTTCAAAGGAATCAGCGCCCGGTTGCGGTAGCCCAACGCGCGGCTGTCATCCGCTAACAGCGGGAGTGGAGTGTCCTCAATGCCACCGATGCGTTGCATCGTCTGCTGAAGAGAGGAGAATTTCCAGGCGTTTTGAGCCGATTCCTTGAGGGTTTGAAGGGTGCAGCCACCACAGTCCGCGGCAAGGATGCATGGAGGGCGGCGACGATCGTCCGACGCCCGGACCAACTCGACCCGTCGGGCCAGCCACCGCGAACGTTGACGCTGCTGCAGTTGCACCTCAGCCGTTTCGCCAGGCAACAAATCGTCAACGACAACGACCCAACCACTCCAGCGAGCGATGCCTTTTCCATCGCGATCGAGATCAGTACATTCGACCTTGATCCTGAGGCCAGGCCTCGGCGCGGGCTCGTTTCCCACCGATTGTTCTTCCATGCCTAGAACTCCAGCCATTGCAAAGGCGTAACACCAGAGGCCGCAATGGCGTGGAGCTTCTCATAAGACCACTAAACTGCATGGAGCCTGCCAAGTTCCATGAGCGTTGTCCGGGATCTCATCCTTCAAGCCGATGATGATCTGCGGTACCCCACCAGCGGCGAACTGCGATCGATCGTTGAATTTCTAGATCAAGGCGCCCTGCGTGTTTCGGTTGTCAAAGTCTTGACCGATAACGAGAAAAAGATCGTCGACGAATCAGCCAAGCAACTCTTTAGTCGAAAGCCTGAATACGTTGCTCCCGGCGGCAACTCGTACGGGCAACGGCAACGGGCCCAATGTTTGCGTGATTACAGCTGGTACCTAAGGCTTGTCACCTATGGCGTTCTCGCTGGAAGCACCGAGATGATTCAAGACATTGGCCTGGTGGGTGCTCGGGAGATGTACAACAGCCTTGGCGTACCAATGCCAGGAATGGTGGAAGCAATGAAAACGATGAAAGATGCTTCCCTGGCCTTGCTATCCGACCAACAGGCCAAACTTGCATCCCCTTATTTTGATTTCTTGATTCAAGGGATGCAAACCTCCACTTAATTGACATTTAATGCGGCAGCTCACAAGAGCAACCGCCAGGCCGGGCCAAGCCCGGTTTTTTAATTTAGAAATAGTCTCAACCGTCCCGACCAAGACTCGTATTGCTTCTTGATTTGAGAATTACATGAGATACGGCAGACAGCGGAGACTGGTGTCGGCAATGCCGATCAACCAAGCGACGACAGGAGCCCACGCACAGGCATTACAGATCTCACGCCAGACTCATGTGAAGTCTATTAACGAGACCTGGATGATCCTTGTGAGCCAGGCAAAAGCACCTGGCGAGGCACGGTCGCGACCACACAAGCGACCGATGAAGCGACCAATGAAGAATTGACGAAGCGTACCTGTGTCTACAGCAGGTACGCGACACAACAAATACTGGTTCTCACTGAGGTTCGTCGAAGGAAAAATGGACTGGACAGGACATGGACACGAGAAAGGGATGGATTGGGCTCGAGACGTTCCAGCCCAAGCAAGCTGAGGACAACGAGAAATAAGCCAAAATAAACAAGACCAATGCCAAAGTGCCTGGCAAAGACAATTAAAAACAGCCAAAAAAATAAATATCGCTTACTCGTGCATCTCACTCAAGACTCGTCTTGAGCCTCAGTATTGGTCCTATTTAAGACCAAACAGAAATGCTCGAAATGCGACAGCCTCCTCAAAGAGAGCGAGTGCTCTCGCGAAGCGCAAGCGCGACAAAAAACAAGACCAGGCATGTGACTCAGGCGAGACTCGCAAGCCTTAATCGTTCAGCGATTGCGGTAGAGCTCACGCAAGAGCCGATAAGCCTCATTGAGTCGACGCATGCCATCAGTGGAGCCACCAGCATCTGGATGGGCATCCATAGCTCGAGACTTATAGGCTTCTCGGATCGAGGCCAGCGTGACGCTGGCTCCAGCTTTCGTCGAAAGACCCAACAACTTAAGGGCACCATGCACCGTCATGGTGGACTCAAGGGTTTCAAAGGAGGTGACCTGCCGACTACGCCGAAAGCGATTAACGAATCGCCGAATCAACGTTGGCATTCGTTCGGCAAGGGCAGCTGTGGCAAATGGGTCCTCCAACGCACCTGCAATAACCATCACCCCCCCGAGCGAAGGTTCTCCTTGCTGCCACTCAGAGCAAAGCTCCTGCATAGCGGCATTCGCAACAGACCAGGTGAACGGGCGACCATCACTGGCATCCGTGGTGGACCAAACATCCCGCGCGAGCCAGAGCATTGAAGCCTCAACAACCGTATCGCCAGGAGGTTGCCCATAAAGAGAGCGCCAATGTCCATCGGCGGCATGGCTCGCAGCAATCAAATCGGCGTGCGATACCGACGACATCAGAGGATCGCCCAACACGGATGGCTCAGATGGGTCGGATTCCGGACGCCTCGTCAGGGTGTCGCGCAATTGTGTCGTACGCCGACTGACAAAGCCTGGTAGATCAATACCGCCAGAGCTTGGCTGAGGGACATCGTCCGGAAGTTCCTCGGTCGGATTGTCGGATTCGGATCGGCGGATGAGAACCAGGCTGCTGGCGTCCGGTGAGGACACGTCCGTCGACGTCTCGATAACGTCACCGGAATCTTGATCCAGGAGGTCGGACGGGTCGTCAGGCTGAAGTAATTGTTCGAGGACAGACTCGAGAACAAGGCCCCGAGACCTCACCCCATATTCACGTTTGAGCTGATCAATCAGCGTCACCAACCGTTTCGACAAGGTGACCGTGATCTTCTGCTGATGGTTGGACTCCTCGGCGCTCACCAGCTCAACCTTGCTGCCGAAAGACTATCGAGCTTGAAGCTGTCGTAACCACTGTTGCTGGGTTCGGATTGCATCTGTATAACGAGGATCAGTGGTGGGTACAACAGCTGGTGAAACGCCAACGGGGCGCGGTTGTTTGGTTGATGGTCTTGGGGACTGGACGACAGGCTTCACAGTAAACACAGGTTTCAGCTGTACGTTTTTCTTGGGGGCAGGCAAAGGTGGTGGTGTTTTGGGGCCAACTGTCCTTCTTTTCTGAACAGTGATCTTCTGTTGAGCCGACCTTTGTTGCTGTTGGCGTTGACGTAATAGTGCTAATTGCTGCACAGGCACGACACTTAGAAGATGTCCGGGTGTTGCATCGGCTGGGTAGACAAGCGTGATTTTGACAGGTATGACCTGCCCCTGGGTCAGGCTGATATCGGACAGAGCAAGGCTTTCCCCCGAACGAAGACCAACGTGGACCTCCTGCAACGTATTTTTTTGTTCGATTTGCATCGAACCTCGAAAGGCAGTGAATGGTTTTTTACCTGAGACAACAGGATGACTCATCACGAGCTGATAATCACCATTACCAGAGAGATTCAGGGTGATGGTATATCGGACTCCATACGTACCGATGTTATTAAGAGCGGAATCGATCATTCGAATCGCTAGGGGATTAACTTGAATATCCCGCGTTCCAAAGTGATGACGTGCGGTGCTCGTGAGAGGAACATGCAAGGAGCCCTGTGCAAGATCATGATGAATGGCAGCACGATATTCATCGCCAAGTGCTACTCCGGCAACCCTTGAGAAGATCCTGCCTAACTGTATTTCACGGATTCTATTAAGATAAATTCGACCAGGAGCTAAGCGACCAGCATCCAATACAGAAAAGAGTTTTTGATCAGAACTTGTTTGTTCTGAAGCCACAACTGCCATTGTGAAGGGACCATTGCTTTGACCTTGTAGTAATCCATTCGCAATCCCACGAGCAGGCAAGACGGTTCGAACGACGACAACACGACCTCCCGCTGGAATGACAACAGATTCGGGTACTTTTCGATCAATTTCATTCCTCAAAAGCTGAACGGCAGTCGCATCTCCAGGCCCCGTGTTCCAAGGACGTTTACCAAGGGGCTTCACCCCCATTAAATTATTGGGATGGTACGGAGCCTCAAAGCTATTTTTGATGGAACCGCGCTTGAAGCGCAAAGTGACAGGCTGTCTGCCTGGATTGGATGCGATGAGGGCAAGTGTTAACAATCCACGTGAGCGACGTCCTCCTAATTTGGAAGCATCACTTGGGTAATATTTGTGATGCATATGCACCCCAAATGCACCATTAAAAGTATAAGTTGCGTTGCTTAATGGGCGATTGATTTCCGTCGCAATGGCTGAACCCTTCGCAGTATTCACCAAAATCCCTGGCCCCGTAACGATCTCAGGTTGATTGGAGTGAAGAACAGGCACATTGTTAAAGGTGCCATTGAGGGGTCGTGCCCGCTGTCCTGCGAGAAGAGCCACGTACGCATTCGCCCCAGGCAAATTCACAAGCTCTACTGACGCAAGCGAGACGCACGCCAAGACCAATGTTGAGACCGTTCTGAGACTCATGAAGGCTGCCGCATTGGTTTGCTTGGCGGCGGCACTAGCAACGTCGGCATCAATGGTCCAGCGTAGGTCCAAGCCCATTTGTCGCCAACTGAATCAGGGGTCACATCAGCGAAAAAAATCAGTCAAGATTGATTAGATGCTGTGATTTCATGCTTCCTCCCTTCTGCTGCGACCCATCCACAGATTTGGAGGGCATGAAGCATCGGCATCAGCGGCGAAAGCACGCCATGCTGTCGATGTGGCGCGACGGTGTTGAACGTCAATTGTCCGCTTTAAACGCAGCAATCGAGACACTTGAGCATCAAATGAATCGACAATCCAATCACTCAGACTGAATCTGCTTAAGACTCCCCGATAACTGACGCAGCGCCCGTTTCACGCTGCGTTGTACCGTCATGGCGGAGATTCCCAGTTTTCGTCCTGCGACTCTCAAGCTCAGTCCTTCAAGAATGACGAGTTGAATGCATTTTTGATCTTTTGGATTTAACTCAAAAAATGCTTTGATAATACTTGAGCTTGATTCTACTCTTTCGATTTCGCTCCAACAATTTTGTTGGGTTTCAATCTGTTCTTCTTTGAGCTCAACCCATTTTGATTTGAACCTATATTCCTGTTGAATCAATTGATCGCTAGGGCTCAGTGACTGCTCATCGGTCGCCCGTATCTTGATTGCACGTTCTTCAATGCAACGCGGAAGTCTCACTAAACTCACGCTATCTCGTAAATAATGGAGAATGGCTCCTCGGATGTGCGGTCTAGCAAACACTTGAAAAGGTCGGCCTTTCGTTTTATCAAAACGTTGGGATGCCTGAATTAGTCCAAAGCATCCAACTTGAACCAGGTCATCGCGATCAAAGCCGCTTCGATGTGCATAGTGCGTCGCGATTGGATAAACCAGAGGAAGATATTTTTTGATTCGATTGTTACGCGTTTGATGCTGAACATTGGACATGTAGAACTCAGGAGGGGGAAGGATCGCCTCTCACTCCAGAAATGCATCAGAAGCGTGAGTAACGCATCCGTGGTTCCACCGAAGTTTTGATTTAATCATTTGGATCAATCACCGCGCGGAGAAGTGCATCGGGTCCTGCTTTTTTCAACCAAGCCAAGTTGGCACCATCTGTGCTTAGAAGGCTTCCAGCAAATCCCAAGGCATTCACACTGAATCCATGCACTCCTTCTCGGCTTCGCCGAACGACAGCCATCCAGGTACGCGTGAGTAATAAGTTGTAGGCAGAGCGAGGACATTCGTCTTGACATGGAGAACCGAGATTGAGCTGCTCGCAGAGCTGTTGATATGTGGCATGCAATTCAGAGGCATTAAATCCATTTGTCAGCTGTGCTACGCGCATGGATTGCCTCAGGAGATCTCGCTCTGTGTCAGAGACAGTGCGGTAAAAACGAAGAAACCATTCTTCCCTCGGGCAGGATTTTTCCCCGACATCTCTTGGTAACAGCTGCAGATGCCGATGCGGTTGGCTTGCACCAGCATCGGGGTTGCTATTGAGAAACCAAAGTCCTGTTGTTTCTCGATCAACAGCAGTCAGTGCTAACCAATCTGATGCATTAAGCCACCCATTTTGAGGTGCCCAGTCACGGGTAATTAAAAGCATATGCCCAATCTGGACAGGAAACTTGTTCAAAATCAACGCATGATTCGATCCGATCAGATCGACCTCAAGCCGTTGATCCCAAGGTCGGAATGGATTGGGCTTGGGTCCAGCCTCACGGAGGTGTTTTGGCGTTGCCCCAGCCAAATGACGCAGTTCAAAGGTCGTTTCTTCTTCACCGGGCAGAAACGTCAGTGTTGTCGTTAGGGGAACGAGTGCACCGAATTGCAGTGCGTGCTTTGTGCACGACAAAGCTCGTTCCAATAATCGATTACTACTGACCATCACGCCGAAGATGAGCGAGGGTCGCTCCTTGGTAATACCTCCCAAGAATCACATCAAAACCCATGCCCTGAGTCGCTAGGTGCTGAGCGCCCTCCTGACTCATGCTTGCCCCAAGGTGACGATGGGCTTCCTCGCTTATGGCTTGATTCGCGGCATACAAACTTTCAACGATGCCTCCTTGAAAGCTGAGAACCATGTGTTGGGTTTCACGGGTGGCGCGAAGGGAGGATTCACTGAGGCTGGATGTCCCGGAATAAACCTGCCAGCGCGTCGTATCCCCGAGGTGATAGTTCGATCGTGCTGGACGAGCCAGGTGCGTTACGGCATAAGAACGAGCCGCTACAGCTTGTGCTTTCAGCGCTTCGCCATGCCAGCTACTGGGCATTTCTGCGCCCACAACTGAGGCCACATAGTGTTCAAGCTTGATCTCATTCACTGCGAACCAATCGTTATTGCGCCAAACAAATTCCATGGTGCCTTCATAGGACAAGCCATTAATCCGCATCGCTCCTCCCCTGCAGAAACGGGATGAGCGAGTGGACTCCTCTCTGCCATGAAGGAGTTGACTCACCGCGATCGGAGACCCATTCTCGAGACGACATGTGGTCGTTGGAGAAGCTTGGATCGCCAGGATTGGCGTCCGACTGACGAGGCCCACCCTGATCGATAGGGCGACATCGGAATGACCATTGGCGATGGGATCAACGGAAGCCTGGGCGGACGTTCCCGCTGCATCAGTCGACGCTGGAGGTGGGCCAAGCAAATCGAGGAGATGCATCGTCTCCCGCGTCCTTGCCATGGCGTGATGGCGGTCGAGTGCCATCAAGGCTCCACCCACCACACTTGCACCGAGCATGGCGATGGCCCCCCAACGCAGGATCGACCAGCCCTGGACCATCAAGTCAATCGTTGCGAGACCTCAATCATCTCCAAAATCCTTTAGACGACAAGCACTTGACGAGATCAATGATGCGTCATCACGGTTCAGAAGCATGGAGTGGACTGGCTCTTGTTTGCGGTGCGGGTGGAATCGGTTCTGCTTTGGCCTCTGTTCTGCGGGAGCAATGTCCCTTGCTAACAGTGGTGACTGCTGGACGCCGGGGACATCGCGAGTATGACTTTCAGTTGGACTTGGAGTCCGATCAAGAGCTTGACCGTCTCAAGGTCGACCTCTCGGCACTGAACCAGCCCCTCCGCCTCGTGGTCAACTGCAGCGGACGCTTGCATGGACCAGATCTGCATCCAGAAAAACGACTTCGACAAGTGGAACGTCGTCAGCTCATGGAACAGTTCTCGATCAATTCGATCGCACCCGTGCTTCTGGCCAAGGCCGTCGAGCCGCTTTTAAGTCGTGACCAGCCATTTCACTTCGCCAGCCTGAGCGCCAGGGTTGGAAGCATTGGGGATAACCGCAGCGGAGGTTGGTATGCCTATCGAGCCGCAAAAGCAGCACAGAACCAATTGCTGCGTTGTTTGAGCATCGAATGGGCAAGGCGTTGGCCTCAGGCCACGGTGACGATGCTGCATCCGGGAACGACCGATACGGATTTATCCAAACCGTTTCAAGCATTTGTGCCCAGGGAACAACTTTTCAGCAGAGAGAGGGCAGCGAAGCAACTCGTTGAGGTTTTACTCGCGCAAACACCTGAAAACAGCGGTGCTTTTTTAGCCTGGGATGGTCAGTCGATCGATTGGTGAGCATGTTGTTTGAGCAGTTCCAGAGACACCACTGACAACGCGGTGTCCTCTGTAGCCTCCAATCGAACCAACGGTGCCACTCCGTCGTCGTAGGCCTGCTTCCAGCGGGGTGCACAGACGCACCAGTGATCTCCTGGCTGAAGTCCAGGAAATTGAAAGGCAGGCATGGGTGTTGACAGGTCGTTCCCCAAAGCCTTGCTGTAACGCAGAAAAGCTTCCGTCATCACGCAACAGATGCTGTGTTGGCCATGATCTGATGGATCGGTTTCGCAAAAGCCAGTACGAAACCAACCCGTTTTTGGTTCACATCCGCAAACCAACAAAGGCTCGCCAAGAACATTGAAAGTCGCTGGACGCACAGGGCTGCTAGTGGACATCAGAGAAAAAAGGGGGGGGGTGTCTGACGACGGAGTGGCACATTTTCGCCTCAAGTGGTTGACGAACCCCTGGGTGCAGGCGTTAAAGGTCTTTCAGTTATGTCCACTCGATGGATTGGGAGTTCACTGAAGACGCCGCTTTTCTGGCGCTCTGCGATGCCTTTCGCGAGAGCGGAGAAAGCTCGGCGATCGAGTTCCTAGCCAATGGGGAAGGTGCATTTCACTTTCAGGATCTTGCACAGAATGCGGCTGGAGAAGGGATTGACCTGAGTGAATCCAATGCCCTGGACACCTTTCAACAGGAAGTCATTGAAACGATGGAGAAGCTCTGCCAAGACTGACAACAGCAAAGCCGCTCCAGGGAAGGCGCGCTAGCTGTAAAAGAAGGCGATTTCCTTGTCCTTCAAGCCATCCCAACCGGCTGAAATCAGTCGTTCACTCAGGGTGCTTTGATCAAAATGCTTGGCACCGGTTTTCACCACCCGGTTTCGCATGGATTTCAAAACGCCACTGCGGGCACGCTGGCTCTCTAGATCCATCACCTCGTTGTAAAGGCTGAGCATCGACTCAGGGATTGGGCTTCCATCTAAATCAACACCAGCTTTGATGGCTGCGTCCACTCCATCCGGTCCTGCAATCGCCATGGTTTGTCGGTTAGGGCCTATCAGGCTATGGGAAAACTTCTGGCCCACGCACGCCACTCACGAACTCCAATTACGCACTGAAGTAACGGGCTTTGCTGTGCAGAGCAACAAGGGCTGTAGTGCTCTGCTCTGGAGACAACTGATCACTGGAATCCATTGTTAGCCCAATCCTGTCGGCATCAAGCCAGAGCAGTTGCTGGCGGGAGTCGGCGACATTTGGACAAGCTGGATAGCCGAAGGAATAACGACTTCCTCGATAACGCTGTGCCAATACGTCGCGCAACCGCATCCCAGATGGATCAGGAAAGCCAAGTTCGCGACGGATCCGTGCATGCACCCATTCCGCCAGCGCCTCAGCCATCTGGACCGCCAAACCATGGAAGTAGAGGTAATCGCTGTATTGGTCGCCTTTAAACAGCTCCTGAGCCACGATGCTGGCCTTTTCACCCATGGTGACGGCTTGCATGGGCAGCACATCAGTGGGAGTGCCGTTCATGGAAAGATCAGAGAAGAAGTCGGCGATGCAGTAACGATTCCCCGATCGTTGGCGTGGCAGATCAAAGCGGCCGAGTTCTGTGGTTTGGTCTGCAGCAAAGACCCTTAAAGCATTTCCATCCCGACCCACAGGAAAGTATCCGTACACAGCACCTGGGGCGAGCAGGGATTCATTGAGACAGCGGTCAAACCAATGCTTCAACACCGGCTCAGCCTTTTCAGCCAGCATGGCGTCGTAGTCCTCTCGGCTCTGCTGTTTGGTTTTACGGAACTGCCACTGACCGGCAAATAAGGCGTTGCGATCCAGGTAAGAGAACACCTCCTCGAGATCGAGTTCGGCCTCATTCAAAACTGCCGAGCCAAGGAAAGGGGCTTTGGGAATCGACTCAGCAGGAACGGCTACAGAACGCTCCGTAGAGGCAGGTTCTTTTTGGAAGTCTTCCTGTTCAGGGGGAGCTGCATCAGCTGAAGCATGATCGGAATCATTGGGTGACAAATCGTCGAGGCCGACTCCATCCGGGGCATCGACTAAAAAACCACTGAGATTGCACCAATTATCATTCCTCTTGGCATCCATTAATGCATCCATAAATCGAAGATCTGCGAATGCATCCCGGCCATAGATCACCTTGCCGTTGTAAACCTCTCGGCAATCTTTCTGGACAAAACGTGGGGTTAACGCTGCACCACCAAGAATCACAGGAACATCAATCCCGGCATCGTTGAAGGCTGACAAATTATCTTTCATAAACGCAGTTGATTTCACCAGCAACCCACTCATCGCGAGGCAATCTGCTTGATGTTCCTGCTGAGCTTTAACAATGGCATCACAGCTTTGCTTGATACCAAGATTAACAACATCGTATCCGTTGTTGGTCAGAATAATATCAACAAGATTTTTTCCAATATCGTGAACATCACCTTTAACTGTCGCGATCAAAAACTTCCCCTTACTGGTCTTTTCTCCCTCAACTGTTTCCATATGTGGCTCAAGATGAGCCACTGCAGACTTCATGGTTTCTGCGCTCTGAAGAACAAAAGGAAGTTGCATCTGGCCGCTACCAAATAGTTCACCAACCACCTTCATTCCATCCAGAAGAAAGGTATTGATGATATGAAGCGGGGCATATTCGTGCATCGCTTCATCAAGGGCGGGCTCTAAACCGATGCGTTCACCATCAATAATGTGTTGTTTGAGTCTCTTTTCAATTGGAAGATCAGAGAGGGATGGCCCCGAAGCACGAGCCTCCTTCGCGGACACTCCTTCGAATAATTTCGTTAACTCAGTGAGTGGATCATAAGTGCAAATATTATTTTCAAAGCGACGTTTATCATTGATCAAATCACGGCACACTTGCTGATGCTCATTACTTATTTTAACCAAAGGAAGAATCTTGGCTGGGCTGACGATGGCCGCATCCATTCCCGCTTCACAACAGTCGTGCAGAAACACAGAGTTGAGATTAATGCGTGCAGCAGGAGACAACCCAAAACTCACATTGCTCACGCCAAGCACAACGTGAACACCGGGTAATCCCTCACGGATCATTCGAATGGAGTCAACGGTTGCTTTTGCATTTAATCGATCTTCTTCAATACCAGTAGAGATTGGAAGTGCCAGAGGATCGTAAAAAATCTCATGGGCAGGGATCCCAAATTCCAAAGCATCGCGATAAGCCCGTTGCGCAATCGCAAATTTCTTGTCGGCTGTTCTCGCCATGCCTTCTTCATCGATGGTGCCCACAACCACTCCAGCGCCATAACGCCGTGCCAGCTCAAGCACCTTGAAGAAACGTTCATCCCCATCCTCGTAATTGGTGGAATTGAGAATGCACTTACCACCCGCAACTTTTAAGCCGGCTTCCATTTTCTGCCATTCAGTGGAATCAAGCATTAATGGAAGATTTACATTGGTAACCAATCGACTGACTAAATTATTCATATCCTTCTCGCCATCCCGACCGACATAGTCGACATTGACATCGAGAACATGCGCATTTTCTTTGACTTGACCACGGGCCACGCCAACGAGTCCGTCCCAATCTTCCTCAGCGAGAAGTTCACGAACTTTGCGACTCCCACTTGCATTTAATCGTTCACCAATGATTAGAAACGAATTATCTTGGTAATAAGGAGTAACGCCATAAATCGACGCCGCTGCAGGTTCATAGTTGAAAGCAGGGCGTACGCTCTTGCTCCAATCCTTGGATCGAGACGGTCTGTCCGCCGGCTTGAGCTCTAAAGCCAACTCAGCCAACGCTCTGATATGAGCTGGCGTCGTACCACAACAACCGCCTACAACTTGCACTCCAAGATCTTCAACAAAATGCATCATTTGCATTTTCAATTCAGTAGGGGTGAGTCTGTAATGAGCAACACCACCGACGTTTTCTGGAAGTCCGGCATTCGGAATACAGCTAACAATGAATGGAGAATTTTCAGATAGGTAGCGAATATGCTCTTTCATTTGTTCTGGTCCCGTTGCACAATTAAGGCCAAGGATGTCAATCGGGAACGGCTCTAAAATGGCCACCACAGCGGCAATGTCAGAGCCCACCAACATCGTTCCGGTCGTCTCCATCGTGACGGAGACCATCAATGGACGCCGCTCACCACTGGATTCAAAGGCGTCCTCAATGCCCTGCAGAGCAGCTTTGATTTGCAGAACATCCTGACAAGTTTCAACGATGATGAGATCAACATTTCCCGCGATCAAGCCCTCCGCTTGCTCACGGAAGCAGTCGCGCATCGTGTCGAAGTCGATGTGTCCGAGGGTGGGTAATTTGGTGGTTGGTCCCATCGATCCAGCCACAAAACGTGGTTTCTCAGGCGTGCTGTATTCATCAGCCACTTCGCGGGCCAGCAGGGCAGCACGACGGTTGAGTTCAAAGGCTTGATCCTCCAAGCCGTATTCAGCAAGCACGATGGAGGCGGCACCAAATGTGTCGGTCTCGATCACATCACAACCCACCTCTAGAAACTGACGATGCACCGACTGGACGGCATCAGGGCGCGTGACCGCCAAGTTCTCGTTGCAGCCCTCTAAGTCGGGACCACCAAAATCGTCTGCCGTTAGGCCTAGATCCTGAAGACTGGTACCGGTCGCACCGTCGAACACCAAAACCGGGTGACTTGGACCGTGGAGATAGTCCAGAAAACGGGAGGCAGTAACAGGAGCTTTTGCTTGTGTTACTGCCATGAGGTCGCCGTTGAATCAGCTAATCCTAAGAAAGCCTCCTCCGAACATCAGTTGATCGCGATCCGCGTCACCCAGTGTTCATAGGCAGGATCACGACCCTCGGTAATCGCGACCAATTTGCTTTTGAGGGTTTGCATCATCGGCCGATCCTGGTGAAGAACGGTCGACTCGATCTGCCGGATCGGTGTGATCTTGGCTGCCGTCCCCGTCAGAAACACTTCATCGGCGATAAACAGCTCCGTCTTATCGACCGCACGCTCCACCACGGGAATGCCCATGGCTTTCGCCAATTCGATCACACTCGCTCGTGTGATTCCTTCGAGGATGTCCTGGTCGACGCCAGGGGTGATCAATTCACCGTCCCGGACAAGAAAGAGGTTCATGCCGCTGGCCTCACTAATTTTGCCGCGGCTGTTGAGCAGCAATGCCTCATCAAAGCCGCTCTGCACCGCTTCCGTCTTGGCCAAAGAACTGGTGATGTAAGCCCCACTGATTTTTCCTCGTAAGGGCAACGAGCGGTCTTCTTGGCGGGTCCAGCTACTGATCCGACAACTCACCCCCTCCGGAGAGAGATAGTCACCGAGCGGTAATCCATAGATCAAGAAGTCGGTTTCGATATCGTGCAACCGAGGAGCAATGCCGAGATCACTGGTGTAAACAAATGGCCTGAGATAAATGGGTTGATTTGGCTGATTGGCCCGCAACATGGCCGTTAGCGCGGACAAAATTGTCTCCTCGCTCAAATCGGTCAACAGCAAGCGTGCGCTCTGACTCAATCGACGAGCATGACGATCAGCACGGAAGAGCAGCATGGTGTCTGCCTTTTGTGGATCAGGAATCGCCCGCATTCCACCAAACGCACCAGTTCCGTAGTGCAGCGCATGGGTGGCGATAGAGATCCTGGCCTCCTCGAAGGGGACGCATTGGTTCTGAAACCAGGCGTAAGGCAGGAACTGATGCATCACAAAAACGACCTGATTTTTGAAATCTTCTCACCACCGCTCACCGGGACAATGGAACGATGCATCGATTAGCCAGCTGTCCAGGCGTTGACCCCCCCGAGGACGTGGTCTTGGTGGAACAACCCGCGGCGGATGTGTTGTTTCTGTCCAGTGCCGCGACAGATCTCAGCAGCTTGGCTGCGCATCTTGCATCACCGGATGGCGAGCCTTGGCAAAACCAAGTACGAGGACTGTCCCTCGACTGTTTATCCCACCCCGCTCAACTCGATCATTACCTCGCCACCACAGCTGAAAAAGCGAAATTGGTGCTGGTTCGTCTGCTTGGTGGTCGGGGGCATTGGAGCTATGGATTAGAGCAGCTCCAGCGCTGGCAAGACAGCAAACAAGGTCGCCACCTCCTGATTCTTGCTGGAACCGCCGATCAAAACAAAGAGCTGCATGGTTTGGGATCCATTCATCCCGACTTGGCTGATCGTCTTGCCGAACTGCTTCGGGAAGGGGGGCTCGACAATCTTGGCGAAGTGCTTGATGCCCTGCACTTGCTTTTGCAGGACCAACAACCCGACCCAACCCAACTACACCTTCATCCAATGCCAGATCCCGCGCCCTGGGATTGGCGGGATGACGATGGCCCCCGGCTCGGTGTTGTGTTGTATCGCGCTCAATTTCAAGCGGGGGATATTTCTCTGGCTGAAGCCCTTTGCACCGTCTGCCGTGAACGTGGCCTTTGTCCCAGGTTGCTTTGGGTGAGCAGCCTTCGCGATCCAGGCGTGCAAGCGGGGGTGATCGATCTTCTCCGCAGCCAAAATGTTGAGCTGGTGATTGCAGGAACCTCCTTTGCATCCGTCAAGACCGCAGAAGCGGGATTGGGAAGTCCGTTATGGGACGAACTGGATGTCCCCGTTCTCCAGTTGTTGAGCAGCAGTAGGAGTCGACAGAGCTGGTGGGATAGCAGCCGCGGGCTGGATCCCCTTGATCTGTCATTGCAGGTGGTGATGCCTGAGTTGGATGGGCGGGTGACAACGCGTCCCTGTGCATTCAGAGAACAACGGATGACGGCGCCCCATCTGGGAGCGGCCGTACCCTGCCAAGTGCCCGATTTTGACGGTGTTCAATGGCTGATTGAGCACAGCCAAGGCTGGATCACGCTGCGTCGAACCCCGAATAGCGAGCGGCGAGTCGCGATGGTGCTAGCGAATTATCCGGTGCGAGACGGTCGTGTCGCCAATGGCGTCGGTCTCGATACGCCGGCAAGTTGCGTCTCAATGTTGCAGTGGCTTGAGCACTCAGGGCACAACCTCGGCCCAGCCTCTCTGCCCTCCAATGGCGATGAGCTGATGCAGAGATTGCTTCAAGGCAAGACCAATTCACCCGAGGGACAACACAAACCAGCACTCGATTATTTGCCGCTAGCCGTATACGAGCGGTGGTGGGCCAATGTCCCTGCTAAGGCGCGAGCTGATATCGAAAAGCGCTGGGGTCCTCCCCATGAGGCCTGTGATCACGATCCAAACCACGGCTTTGCGATCCATGGGCTGCGGTACGGACATGTGGTGGTGCTGATTCAGCCAGATCGCGGCTATGACCCCGATCAAATCGCTGATCTCCACTCGCCAGATCTAGCGCCGCCCCATCGTTATTTGGCGCAGTATCTCTGGCTCAACGTGGTTCACAACACCCACGTGATGCTGCACGTGGGCAAGCATGGCAGCGCAGAGTGGCTACCCGGCAAGGGCGTTGGCCTTAGCAGCAGCTGTGGCCCCCATCTCGCCCTGGGCGCGCTGCCCCATCTTTATCCGTTCATCGTGAATGATCCTGGTGAAGGCTCTCAAGCGAAACGACGGGGCCATGCCGTGGTGTTGGACCACCTCACACCCCCATTGGGGCGCGCAGGTTTATACGGGCCTTTGCAACGGTTGGAGGGACAACTCGACGAACTCGTCGAATCGCGTCAGCTTGGAGCTGAACGAAGCCAATTGCTTGAACGTTCTGTTCTGGCAACGCTTCAAGAGCTGAATTGGCCTCGGGTCCCCACCAAGGACAATCTCAAACGCGATCCCAGCCTGATCAACGAATGTTTGGATTCGGCGGAAACCTACCTTTGTGAACTGAAGGAAGCTCAAATCCGCACGGGGCTGCATCGCTTCGGTCAGCGACCGTCAGAGATGGCTGAACTGGAACTTCTCCTCGCCCTGGCTCGACCACCGGCCCATGGGCGACCAGGACTCACCCAAGCCATGGCCCTGCAATTGGGATTGGCGATGGATCCCTGGGGACAAGAGGACGGTGAACGATTGGACGACAACGATCGAAGGCTGCTCCAGCAACTGGGCTGTGAACGTCACCAACGTGTTGGGGATGGCGTTGCTTGGTTAGAAGATCAAGCCATCGGGCTCGTTTCAAAACTTCTAGGTCGCGGCGATGACTCCGACTTGGCCAAGCCGTTTCACGACTGGATCCAATCTTCAGCGCAAAACGATGTCACCTTGGTCGCCATCACCGATGACCTTTGGCCACGGTTGATTCAATGCGCGCCATCCGAAAAGACATCGTTTTGCCGAGGAGTTTCTGGGGGCCGCATTCCAGCAGGGCCTTCAGGCGCACCAAGCCGAGGTCGGCCTGATGTTCTTCCAACGGGCAGAAACTTTTACTCCGTTGACCTCAGAGGATTACCGACGGAAGCGGCGTGGGACCTAGGCCGGAGGTCCGCAGAACAGCTTCTGGATTTGCACCTCCAGGAGAAAGGCGAGTATCTGGTTCATCTGGCTCTCTCTGTGTGGGGCACCGCCACGATGCGCAACGGGGGGGAAGATGTTGCCCAGCTCCTGGCATTGATCGGTGTCCGACCTGTATGGGATGGCCCGACACGCCGTTTGGTGGATTTAGAAGTTATTCCCCTGCGTCTTCTGGGACGCCCCCGGGTGGATGTCGTTTTGCGCATCTCAGGGCTCTTCCGTGACGCTTTCCCTCAGCTTGTGATGTGGGTTGATCAGGCCCTGGCGATGGTGGCAGCCCTCGACGAACCCGCCGATCAAAATCCGCTCGCAGCTCTTACCAAAGAAGAAGGGCCCCAGGGACGGATCTATGGCTCAGCACCAGGGGCCTACGGGGCTGGTCTTCAGGCACTCATCGACAGTGGCGCGTGGGACTCCCGTGCCGATCTGGGAGAAGCGTTTCTCCAGTGGAGTCAGTGGCGCTACGGCGGATCATCGGAGCCATCGCAGGATCGAGCTGGGCTCGAATCAGCATTGGGACGTGTTCAGGTGGTTTTGCACAACCAAGACAACCGTGAACACGACTTACTGGATTCCGACGACTACTACCAATTCCATGGAGGCTTGAGCGCAGCGGTAGAAACCAGTTCGGGACGTCGACCGGAGCTTTGGTTTGGAGACCATTCCAGACGTGAACGTCCACGTCTCCACCGGCTCGAGCAAGAGCTCGACAAAGTGGTGCGAAGCCGATTGCTCAATCCCCGCTGGATTGAAGGAATGCAACAGCACGGCTACAAAGGCGCCTTCGAGATGGGGGCCAGTCTTGATTATCTGTTTGCCTACGACGCAGCGACAGATCGCGTTCCGGACTGGTGTTATGGGGCCTTGTGCGATCAGTGGCTGAGCAATCCTTCGATTGTTGATTTCCTCGAGCGACGCAATCCCTGGATTCTTCGCGACATGGGCGAAAGGCTGCTGGAGGCGTCAAATCGTGGACTTTGGGAAGGGGCAAACCATCAACAAATTGCCCTACTGAAGGGCCTCATCTCCAGTAGCGAGGCCCAAATCGAACGCGGTGGTTTAACTACTTGTTCAGGTCCCGAACCATCTGCCTGAAGGGATCGATCGAGCCAGGCTTTCCAGACGTATCGGCTTGGCCCATTTTGGCGACGGGTTGTTCGACTTGCTTCAGCTCTTCCTTGCGACCCACCGGAGTGGCATTGGCAGGAGCAGGTGTATTAACCCCCGTAATAGCGCTTCCCTTAAGACGCTTGTTCATCTCCTGGGTGCTGACCTGTTCGGCGAAGGTTTTCTTCACCGGTTTAGGAATCCCTGCCGTGAGATCGATGTTCTTCTCCTGTTTCACCTCGCCACCAAGCCCCTCGCTTCGCTTCTCGAGTTTCTCGGTTTCAGCAGCCACCACCATGATTTGCTCTTTGGTCCCGGGGCTGTCGGCGGTGCCAGGAAAGGTGCGGCGAATCGTTTTCGACTCCCGCATGTAGTTCACATCGCCGAGGGAGGACGAGGAGTCGGCATCAAGGAAAAACTCCTCAGGTTTCTCTTTTGCGGGTTTACGCGGCTTGAGCGAGGCGTCCGCGTCCTGCGAATCTTTTTTTAGGAGACGATCAAGTAAGCCCATGCCGACTACTACAGCTGTGGTGTGACGAACTTAGCGGCCGCAGAGGTCAATTCCGTGACTATCTGTGCCACACGTACGCAAAAGGCCAAGGTTGGCCAGCTGACGATCAATCGATTCACAGATCAACGGGCTGGGAGTCCAGACCGGATTCATGTCGTAGTCGTACCAGGCTTCTCCTCCATCGAAGCCGAGCCGTGCAGCCTCATCGATCAGAACCCCATGGCTCAATCGATAGCGAGCGGGATGGGCAAGGACGGCCAAGCCGCCAGCCCGATGAATGGCATTCACCACCGCTTCTGCACGGAGTGGCTCTCCAACCACGGCATCACCTTGGTTGTAGGGCTGTATCGCCTCATGACCCAGCTCAAAACCGAGAGCCAACACGTGGACCAAACACCCCTTGAGCAGCGCACTGATCTCCATGCCACTCCACAGCGTCGGCATTCGAACACCGATCGATCGCTGCTCTTCCAACCAGGCCTGCATCGGAGCATGGGCATGGGAGCTGTGGTGATCCGTCACAGCCAAATGGGTTAATCCCAATGTGGCGGCCTGTTGAATCAACGCGATGGGTTCAAGGCTCCCATCACTGCAAACGGTGTGGCAATGAAAGTTGAACGAGCTCGGACAACACTCAGCTGCCACTTGGGCCAACACCTCGCGCAACGGATGAGCCATCTCAGAGCCTCGACGCTGCTTCAGCCCGCAGACGTCTCCAACGGGCATAAAACTGAATGGAGCCGGCCATAAACACCACAAGTGCAACGATGAACCAGGTGGCAGCACCGGTTGGGAACTGGGATTTGAAGACCACCAACATCACCACAATCACCAGCAGCAATGTGGGGAGCTCATTCAGAGCTCGCAGCTGCTTTCCAGTCCATTGACAGGTGCCGGCATGCAACTGGCCCATCAGGCGGTAGCAAAAAAAGTGATAGCCCAATAGAGCCGCCACGAATCCGAGCTTGGCGTGCATCCAGGTCTGTTGAAGCCAACTCGGCTGGGCCACCAGCAGCCCGATGGCCATCGTCACAGCAACGACCATCCCAGGGGTGGTGATGATGTTGGCCAGACGCTTTTCCATCAGCGTGTACTGATCGCGAAACGGCTGTTGCAGAGGGGGTTCTAGCTCTGCCGTTTCAACGTGATAGATGAACAGGCGAACCAAATAAAACAACCCTGCAAACCACACCACCACCCCAACGATGTGGAGTGTTTTGAACCAGAGGTAAGCCTCAGGAGGAAGCGTCATTGGCGCAACCGCACTTCAGCGACCTTACGCAGTGCTCAGCTCAAGCCGTCAAGAAACTCCCTCGCCCGTCGTTGATGGGCGACAAGTGTTTCGGGCGCCATCCGATCCAAATTGCGGGCCATCATGGCTAATCGATATTGACTCCGAAAAAATGTCTCGTGGTTCTTGATGAAGCTCCAAAACAAACCATCCCAAATTTCACACCATGGACCTTTGGGATAATCTGACATTTTTCGGACATAGTTAGAACCGGATATGTAGGGCTTTGTGGAGAAGAGCCCCCCATCCGCAAATTGACTCATTCCATAAACATTCGGCACCATTACCCAGTCATAGGCATCAACGAACATCTCCATAAACCACACATAAACTCGATTGGGATGAAACCCACATAGCTGCATCATATTTCCAAGAAGCATTAATCGTTCAATGTGATGGCAATAACCTGTCTGCAAGGCATGTTTAATTGCATCATCAATGGGCGGCAAACCCGTGTTTCCTGTGTAGAACACATTCGGAATCGGTCGATCCTCA